>JBIKLY010000004.1:0-75844 GCA_044359525.1 Rhodocyclaceae bacterium
GCACTTTTGCGCTGTTGATCAGTTCCTGCCCCTTCAGCACCCCGCCGAGCAGCAGGCCGATGATGACGAGTACAATGGCAATTTCGACCAGTGTAAAACCCGATTGTTGTTTGTTCATTTTAATCTCCGTACTATGACGATCGTAATAGATGATAAAAAGCATGTTCCGTGCCAGCGATTTCGGCCCGGTTTGTCATGCTTTGCCCGAGAATCTGTCAGTTTTTCGACACTTTTGTCCGAAGTTGGATGCTTGTGCCTGCCAGCTGTCCGGTTTTCCTCAACCTTTGGTGTCTGCTCATGACTACCTTGCGCCGGCTTGGCTCGGCGCTGCATGACCGCCAGCGCTGGGTGCTGATTGCGCTCCTTGCGGTATTGCATCTTGCCTTGCTGGCCGGTGCGAATACGATGGTCGGCATGATGTGCTGGCTGGTCGATGTCGGCCTGTTCATCCTCTGGCAACCCTTTATTCAAGCCGAACGGAGAGTTGACGCAATCGGACTGGCCGCTATTTTTGCGGTGCTGGCCGGTGGTGTCTGGATTTTTGGCTGGTGGCTGCTGATCTTCTGGGTGGCTGCGCTGGCGGCACTGGTCGGCGGACGGGTGATGTTCATCGACCATCGACCGACCCGAATTTTTTACCTGATCGCGTTTGCCTACCTGCTGGCTGCGCTACTTGTCTGGCTGATGCCCAAGGTCGTGCCGGCGACGGTGCTGACCGGGCCTTCACTTGATCGTGAATTCGGCTGGGGCATGCCGCTGCTGTTTGTGGCCATGCTATTGCTGCCAAGTGCCAGAGAAAACAGTCGTCCGAGCAGCGGGATGGTCGATTTCTTCTACAGCCTGTTCATTTTTTTGCTGATTGCCGTGCTCGTGCTCGGCAGCCTGGCCTTCATGCTCCTGCGCCAGTCAGGCTATATCGAGGCCGTATTCAAGACGCTGCTTTCAATGGCCGTGATGTTGCTGCTGATCGGCTGGGCATGGAATCCGCGCCCGGGGTTCAGCGGCGTCGGCGTGTTTTTCTCACGTTATCTGCTGACCATCGGCTTGCCTTTTGAGAAATGGCTGCATCGGCTGACCGCGTACTCGGGCAGCGAGAGTGATCCCGAACGCTTTCTCGCCAAGGCCTTGAACGACATGCTTGAGCTGCCCTGGGTTGATGGCGGTGCCTGGGTTGCGGGAGCGCGCACCGGGCAGTTTGGCGTGCTCTCCCGATTCAGCCAGGACTTTCCTGAAGCGCCCTTGAAGCTGACCCTTCATACGCGTCACAAACTGAGTCCGGCGCTGGTCTGGCATTTTCATCTGCTGGCGCAGCTGACCAATGAATATTATGTTGCCAAGTTGCGGGCCCGTGAGTTGCAGCAGATCAGCTATCTGCGTGCGGTGCATGAAACCGGTGCACGGCTGACGCACGACGTGAAAAACCTGCTGCAATCCCTGAATAATCTCTGTTATCTGGCGCAGACGATGGATGGTCGCGATTCGGCACGGGTCAGCCAGCTGTTGCAACGACAACTGCCGCAGGTTACTCAGCGTCTCGGTCAGACGCTGGAAAAGCTGCAGGCGCCGCAGGGTGAGGCCGGTGCGGCTGTGGCAGCTGAAGCCTGGTGGGCCATGGTGGCGCAGCGTTACGAAAATTACCCGGTCGATTTTGAGCTCATGGTGTTTGCTCCGAAGGCGAAAGTGCCGGCCGAA
This sequence comes from Rhodocyclaceae bacterium, assembly GCA_044359525.1. Taxonomy (GTDB): domain Bacteria; phylum Pseudomonadota; class Gammaproteobacteria; order Burkholderiales; family Rhodocyclaceae; genus CAJBIL01. The sequence goes on from JBIKLY010000004.1 coordinate 1,693, forward strand.
TTCTTCGACAGTGCGCTCGATAACCTGTTGCAGAATGCACTGGCGAAAAGTCAGAACGAGGCCGGTTTGCAGATTCGTGTGTCACTGAGCAGCAATGGGGCGGTACTGCACGTATGTGACAGCGGCAGCCCGGTACCCGGCCAGGTTCTGCCCGACTTGTTTCTGGCGCCGCTGGCTTCGGACAATGGTCTGGGAATCGGCTTGTACAACGTGGCACGACAAGCCGATGCGTTTGGCTACCAGTTCCGGCTATCGAGCAACGTGGCCGGAAAGGTCTGCTTCGAGTTGAGCCAAACTCGGCCGGCGGCCTGAGGCGCCCAGCCCGATCTACGCAGCGATCGTGGCGGCCTGTTCCTTGCGCCCGATCAGGCGATAAACAACCATATTGCCCTTGCCCTTCAGGTAAATGGTTTGCGGCTCGTGAAAATCGAAGCGTTCGTGCAGCCGGCGATAGGTTGCTTCATCAACCTGCACCATGCCCGGTACGCCCTCGCTGGTAATGCGGCTGGCGATATTGACGGTATCGCCCCACAAGTCGTAAATGAATTTCTTTTTGCCGACCACGCCGGCAACCACCGGCCCGGTGCCAATACCGATGCGTACCTCAAGATGCATCTGGTTGACGTTGAAGTCACGGCGCAGCAGATCGCGCATGGCCATGGCCATGTCGACGATCGCGTCCGAGTAGTCACTGCGATCGTTGTCCAGCCCGCCGGCGACCATGTAGGCATCACCGATCGTCTTGATTTTCTCCATGCCGTATTTTTCGGCCAGCTCATCGAACGACGAAAAAATCTTGTTGAGCATCGTGAATACTTGTTGTGGTGTCAGTCCTTCGGCGACCTTGGTGAAGTTTACGATGTCGGCAAACATCACGGTGACGTCGGCAAAGCCGTCGGCAATCGTCTGGTTGCTGTTTTTCAGGCGCTCGGCGATTGGTCCTGGCAGGATGTTGAGTAACAGCCGTTCGGAGCGGTCCTGTTCCACCTGCAGCATGCGGAAAGTTTCCTGCAGCGCAATCTGGGCGCGTTGCTTTTCGGTCGCGGAGTAGCGCAGTAGCAGATAGACGATGGTCGATACCGCGGCGAAGTTGAGCGCAAAGAAGAAAATCGTTGTCTGCGTCGGCACCTTCGGCTGGTTAGTCAGCAGCGAGTCGGCCAGATAGTAGTCGAAGCCGCCGGAGAGCGCCGTGAGAAAGAGGTAGGCAAAAAACCAGGCGGCCGATTCGCGCGGGCCGATAAAGAGCACCGCACCGACCGGCGCCAGGAGGCCCCACAGGCTGACGCCGCTGGCCGTGATGAAGTTGCCCATGCTCCACTGCGCGACGAAAGGCAGGAACAGGAAAATCGACAGCTGGATCAGGCGGAAGGCGTCGAAATTGAGCGTTTTGAGATAAATCGCCAGATTGCCGATCAGCAAAAACTGGAAGAGGAAAGGAATCGTCGAGGAGAACCGCGGGCCAAGCTGGGCGTAGATGAACAACCAGAGCATCGAGGCGAAGCTGATCAGGCCGGTGGCGAAGATCAGCAGCGTCTTCTGCAGCCGCAGTTCCTCGGAGTCGCCCGGCGCGACCCCCGCATTGCGTAAGGTGGCGAAGAGACCTTCTTCAGACGGCATGGGGGCGTTGTGAAGCGTAGAACGTAAGCATAGGCTTATTTGACAGCAAAGACGGGGGTGCGGTCAATCAGGATTTCGGCAGGCCGATGTCTAAGCTTGTTGTCAAAACATTCCAAGCAGGTCGGGTTAGGAACACGAAGGGCTTTTCGCATGACGAGCCGGGGGTACGTGTTCCGTACCGAATTTAATGCTGACCTTGTTGAGCCGTCAGTGAGGTTGAGAACAAGGCTCGAAGTCTGTCATTACGATTTGCCTGGGTCAAGATACTACCTGATCCAGTTTTCTACCCGTAGTCCATCAACCCGTAAAAACTCGTCGACATTGTCCGTAATCAGCGTCAGGTCATGTGCGAGCGCGTGGGCAGCGATTAGCATGTCATTTGGTCCGATAGGCGTGCCGGCACGTTGCAACGCTTCGCGCAGGCGGGCGTAATGATGTTCGACCGGTGTGCACAGTGGTAATACTTCAATTTTGGACAGGATCTGGTCGATTCGTTCACTCAGTAACGCTGACCCCGATTTTTCGGCGCCAAAGCGTAATTCGCAAGCGACGATGATGCTTGTGCAACAGCGGGTCTCCATGTGTTCGCGCAGCTGTTGTGCTGCGCAGCCAGCCGGTTGGCGTACCAGATGCGAGATGATGTTAGTGTCGAGCAAGAGGCCATTGCTCATAGGTCGACATCATTAAGCGGCAGTGCGTCGGCATCGATATCGGGGAAGTCGACGTCAAGCGCGTCCCAGCTAGCCAGCAAGCCGAGCAGGTCACTCGGTAAGACGGATTCGATGATCAGTCGGTTGCCGTCTTTCTTCATGATGGCTTCATTGCCGGGTAACTCGAATTCGCGCGGAATGCGCAAGGCCTGATTGCTGCCGTTGCGAAATAGACGAACGTGGCGTTGGGGTAACATGAGGCGCCTCCTTGCATATGCTAGGGCCTATGCTATTCGCTCGCCGCAATAAAGGCAAGAGGCTGGTTTTGCTGCTGGCAAGACTCAGCTTAAGCGGGCTACGGTAGTTTCTGGGCAGAGACCATCCGGTGCATGAGAATGCTCGGCGTGACCCACACGACCTGGTCGTCAAACGTGCTGGTGAAGGCCTTGCTGACAAACTCCACATCGGCATTCGAATTCTCCGTTTCGTCCGCATCGGCAGAGACCGCCATCTGGGCGCCGGTGGGCAGGAAGCCGCCCCGTCCGTTCGCGCCGTGCGAGACGATGGCTGCGGGTACATTGCTGGCGATCAGCGTGCCCGCTGAGGTCGCACGAATGTTGATGTCGCCAGGGCTGTTCAAGGCAAAGGATGCCAGGCCGGTGATCGGCTGCGCGAAAATCCCGGTGACCCGGTAACTGACGCGGCGACCCCAGACATCCAGTTCCGGTACGCCCAGGGTTGCCCACGGCAGAACGCCGGCGACTGCCGCCGCGCCGCCGGTACAGCCGCCTGCTATCGCCACTCTTTCGAGGCCAGCGCCGGCGGCACCGCTGACCAGTGCGGGGTCGGCCGGGCAGGGCAGTCTTCCGTTGGCGACGGCAAAACCAATCAGTGCATCGCGGATTTCACTCAGCTGTTTTTGCGATTCGTTGCTTTCGGCGACTTGTCGCTGTGCGCCAAGCCCCATCAGCATGCCGCCAACGAGCAGGGAAAAAATAACCAGCACCATCGCCAGTTCAACGAGCGTAAAACCGCGCTGGGATTTGCCGGGCATTGAGACGGAGTGGGTCTTTTTCATTGCGTTTGCCGGTCAATCGCTGCGTATAAAAAAGTTGCTGAAGGTGACGCCCTGTATCGTATCCGTCGTGCCGCGGAACCCGCCGGTGAAGCCGACATAGACCGAATTCATTTCGTTCAAGGGGTGGGTGAGGTCAAGGCAGCGCTGTAGGATGGGCGCGTGCCAGGGCGTGATGCTCACGTTGTCGATCGTTCCGGCCCATGTGATGTCCGGCATGATGCTCAAGGCACCGGCAGAAACCGCCTTTAGCTGGATGTTCAGTGTGGTGCTGCTCTCGATCAGGGTAATGGGGCCGCTCGCTGTGCCGCCGAACGAAACTTCGATGGTTCCGGGTACGCTGGTTGCTAAAGTCACCTTGATGTTATAAACCGAGTTCGCTGCAGGTGGACTGCTCAGTGCGGAATTCGGCAGCGTTGCCGGGCGGGCGGCGGCGGTATGCGCGAAAGTCCCTGATGCTATTGCCCAGCTGATTCCGGTCCAGCTTCCTGCGGCGCTGAAGTCGCGGTTTTCAGCGGCGGCGATCAGTTCGCTGCCGAGGAAATCGTTGCCGACATTGACGCAGTCGACACAGTCGACCCAAGCACTGATTTTTGCGTAGGTTGGTGTGCCAAGGGGGTGCGGGGGAGAGGTGAGCGGATGCTTGGCCGGTATGCAAGTGGTGCAAGTAGCATCGCAACCCGTGTGAATTTCAATCCGCTGATTGTGCCGCGAAGGTGGTGGATTGTTGTCGGTCGCGTTGCCTTCTTCGAACTTGTTGGCGGGGCTGTGCAGGCAGCCATTGGTCGTGCCGTCGCAGGCCGCGCCGGGCGTGCCGCCGGACAGGGTGTGGTTGGTATTGCCGTTCAGCATGATGGCGGTGTGGTTGCCCGCCGGTTCGCCAATTCCAGCGTCCTTGCGAACATCGGTTTCGATGTGAAAGGAATAGAGCCAGCCGTCCAACGGCTTGACAATACCCATATTGGTTGCGCTGCCACAGTCGTTTGTGTCGGGTGCGCCGAGGTCGCCGCTCAATAGCTGGAAAGAAAATCCGTTGCCGCGATCCTGCCCTGTGGCAGTCAGTGCGTAGTCATCCGCCTGAAGAAACTGGAACTCATAGTAGGCGCGCAGGGTTTTGCCGGCCAGGGGGATTAGGCTGGGTAGCCAGAAACAGCCGTTGCCGCTGGTGCTGCCGGTGTAGGTGATGGCAACCGTCTGATTGGTGGTGTCGGGCGTGACGGCTGCGTCGCCACCGCTTTTGGCGGCCCTAAATGTGGGGAAGTCTGCAGCGAATGATTTTTGCGTGGCGCCCGCAGGCAAGCCCTGGATGCATCGTGCGAGATCGGTCGCAGGAAGCCTGAAGTTGAAAATCTCGCTGATCGTGTAGCTGCCGCCAACGGTGAAGATCGTCGTGCTGGCGCCTTCGAGATAGTTGTTGGCATCATTTTTTTCGGCTGCCGTCGCCCGACTTTGCCCGGGGGTGCGCTCACCGCCGAAGAAGAGCACCGCATTGCACGCAGCCCCGTTAATTGTGACGGGGGTGGGTGGTGCCGGTGGGCTGGCGAAATACTTGAGATTGTCTTTCCAGTTGCATCTGAAATAGGCGTCTTTCTGATCCCCGAGGCCGTCAGCGACCGGGCAAGCGGGCGTGCCAAGCACCGTGGTCAGGCCGGTCGGCAGGCTGGCCACCGGAATGCCGTTCAGCTCGTTCTTCAGCTTGTCGAGCAGATCCTTGATGTCGGCGGCAAAATCCTGTCGCCGCTTGATGCGCTCGAATATTTCTCTGCCGGAAATCCACAGGCCCAGGTCGTTATTGGTGCCGTTATTGATGCTGTCAGCGTTGGCGACGATCAGCGTTGTGTCACCGACACCGAGCGCGCCGATTCCTTCGAGATAGTCCGCTACCGTGTTGCTGCCGCCGCATTCCGACGCACCGGCCGAGGGGCGCGACTGGCCAGCCAGCGGTGCGCGTGCGGCGAAGATTACGGCCAGCGGGTAGTCGTGGGCCGTGGCGCCGGCCAGCATCGTGCCGCCGGCATCCTGAATGATAAATTGGCCAAGTGTGTCCCAATTGAAGATGTCAGTATTCGGGCTGTCTTTGGCGTGCCCGGAGACCGCGTACCAAAGGCATTCGCCTCCGCCATCGCGCAGCGGCGGGAGGCCGAGGGTTTTCCATGGCAAGCGGCCGACGAGCGATACATTCTTCAGCCCACAACTGTCGGAATCTCCGTCGTTGTCGGTGTCGGGGCAGGGCAGATAGCCAAACAGCTTGTCGTTGTTGTTGCCCCCGTCCGGGTGCGTATCGCGGTAGGTTGCCGCGAAGCCGATCAGCGCTTCTTTCGCCTGGGCCAGTGCGTTGTTGCTGATCTGGTCACGCTGGGTGCCGAGCGTGACCGAGTTCAGCCGGCTGAAGAAGGTGCCGAGCACCGCGCCGATCAACACCAGCGCCACGATGAGAAGTGCTGCGCCGCGTTGTGATGTGAGTCTGGCCGGGCGGTTGCGCGGAGACATTGTCTATCTTGCTGCTGGAGGTTTAATGACAATCCGGCCATCGTTCAGCAGGTCGCGGGCTTCGCCGGTGTTGCGATTTACCGTTTCACCAACGCGCGCGTTGGCGGATGGCGCATCGCCAGCCTGTACGATGACTTTGTCCGGGCTTTTGCCGCTTGGCCTGACGATTGTTCCGCCCGATAGTTCGTTTTCATTTTGCGCTGCGCCGTTGATCCAGCTGGTGCGCTTGCCGCTGCTGCGTGTCACCATGCCGTTGATGGTCAGCGTCGGATCTTCGTTGACTTGCCGGGTGTCCTGGATATTCAGTTGGCGTTGCCGGTCGAGGGCTTCCCGGCGCTCCGGGGTGAAGAACAGGCGGCCCAGGGCTTCTTCGGCGCTGGCAGCCGGCGCCTGCGCTGCAGCCAGCAGCAGGGCCATCAATGGGCCGGGTAGCCACGCGGCTCTGCGGGCGGTCATTTGCTTCTCGCTTCGCGGGCGGTTACCCAGTCGATCTGGCAATCGGCCTGCAACTGGGCAAAGCTGTTACTGGTTTCGCCACTACCGCGTGGCAGGCGGCTGACGGCGCAACTTTTTACCTGGATCAGCGCATTTGCCTGGCTACGCAGATCGCTTAGCAGGCGAATGACATCTTCTTCGTGCAGCGGTTTGAATTGCAGCTTCATGGAGCTGGCGTAAAACGCAAAGTTGCTGCCGGGATTGCTGTCGAGCGCACGCTGTGGCGCGATTTCAAATTCGACGCCGATCAGGCGCCGCTTGTCGCGAATATCCTTGAGCAGTTCAACCCAGTCAAGGCGCTGCTCCTCACCGATCACCCCACGTGCCTGCAGGTTGCTGAACAGGGCGGACTTCTGCTTGATTTCGTTTTCTTCGTTGCGCACCTGCTTGAGTTTTTGTTCAAACTCGTTGTGTTCAGCGGCTGAGGCGCTGTTGGCGAGGTTTGCCGATTTGGTCTGCTGGAGTGAAAGTATGACCGAGGCGGCGCCGACTGCGATGGCAAGGACGACAAGCAGCAGGCTTGCCTGGATTTTGGGGAAGTCCGCCTTGCCGAATTTCATGATTCGATCTTCCTGCTGATCTGAATGCTGAAGCTGCGGGGCTTGTCTTCCGAGACGGTCGTATCGCCCACCTTGAGCGATTTGCCCGATTCGATATCGAAGGGTTGTTGCAGGACGTTGATCTGCAGTTTTGGATTGGCCTTCAGTGCATCGACCAGTTGATTGAAGACGGCCAGCAGTTGCCGGGCGTTGGTGTTCTGGCCAAGGCGCAGGGTGCCTTGCACAAGCGCGGTTTCGCTGCCCTCATCGACAGCGATGCTGCCGGCCGACGTGCCGGGGGAGGGCGTGGTGCCGCCAACCTTCCAGTCAATGCTGTCGAGTTCAACCGTGGGCGCCGCCTGCAGTGCGCGGCTGATCTCATGATAAAGCCGCTCCGGTGAGGCGCTTTTCTGTTCCAGTGCCTGGTAGCGATCAATCACCCGGCGCAGGGTTTCATTGTTGGTCGGGATCGGCGGGAAGGTTTTTACGACGTCGTTGTACCGTTGCCGGGCCATCCCGGCCTGGAGCTTGTGTTCTTCCGCCTGCTGGCCTATGTCGTAGGCATGGTAGAGCTGGTCGCCGGAAAACAGCAGGCAGCTGAACAGGGCAACCGCAGCTGTGGCGTAAAGCGCAGTACGGATTTGCCACAGGTGAAAGTGGTGACGCTGTTCATCGTCGGCAAATTGCACGGGTGGCGGTGCGGATGCCAGAAGCTGCAGGAAAATCGCTTCGCTATGTGTGTCGAGCGGCAGCGTTTTAAGGCCCACCTTGCCGGCAACCTCCTCGATATCGAGAATGTTGAAATGCAGGGTGTCGGTATCGATGCAGCTTGTTTCGATCGCTTTCAGCGCATTCGGATGAGCAAGAATGTGTGCGGTGATCGGTTGGCCGCGCCCGATCAGTCGCTGGCTGGCGAGATACTGCTGCAGTTTGACCGCCTCGGTTGCCAGTGTCTGCGCGATGCCGCCGATGCTGCTGTTTTGCAGTGGCGTAAGGCGGCTGAAATGCAGTTCGCCTTTTTCGCAATAACTTTGGCGGATGCTTTGGTCCTGAACCGTCAGCAGCAGGCAGTGGTCTTCGGAAATCTTCAGTTTTTTGAATAATGATGGGCCGAGCAATGGCAGAGAATAAACGCCGGAAAGAGCGGCTCCGGCGTCGCTGATCGCCTTCAACCAGGGGTCGAAAAAATCATTGTTGGTGAGGGCAGCGAGCATCACCCGTTCGTTCTTGCGACGCGATTTTTCACGGCCGAGCGACAGTGATGCGGTAAGTTTAGCGTTGAAAAAAAGCTGCCCGAACTTGCGTTTGATGATCGCCTGGCGATCCGCGCCTTGCAGAAAAGGGATCGTTTCGATCTGGAAACCTTCTTCGGCAACGTTGGCCAGCAACGCGAAGAGACTATCCGAATGCTTGGTCAGGTAAGCTGCGAACTGCTGGTGTCCCGCTTCAGTCGCCTCGAACAGCCCTTCGCCCACCAGAACGCCGGCCTGCCAGCGGAGTGCGGTGGCCTGATGGGCGCTCAGGTAAATCAGTCGGCGGTTTTTCATTGTTCAGGTCTTGATCTTGCTAATGACGTCGTATACCGGGCCAAGCACGGAAAGCATGATCCATCCTAGCAGGCTTCCCAGCAGGACGGTAAGCATCGGCTCGATCAGTTGTTGCACTTTTTCGACGGATTCCTTGACGTCACGGTTGTAAAAATAGCTGACGTTCATCAGCGCATCATCGAGCCGGCCCGTGCTTTCTCCGACGCGCAGCATGCGGATGACGAGCGGCGGGAAGAAGCCGATGCTGTGAAATGCTGCGGTCACGTTCTGACCTTCGCCGATCAGCTGCTCGACCCGCTCCAGGCCTTGCCGGACGACCAGGTTGCCGACCACGTCCTGGGTGGTGCGGATCGAGTCGAGGATCGGGATGCCGGAGGCGTAAAGCAGCGCAAAGGTATTGGCAAAGCGTGAGAGGATGATCTTGCGCAGGATGTCGCCAACGAGTGGAAATTTCAGTTTGATGCCATCGAAACGGACACGTGCCAGCGGATTGATGTGCAGCATGATTTTTACGCCGAGCACGAAAAGCACCGGCAGCAGCAGAACGACATACCAGTAGGCGACCAGAGCATCGGAGACGAAGAACAGGACTTGCGTCTGCATCGGTAGCACCTGCCCCATGTTCTTCACAAACTGCTTGAGTTGTGGAACCATGTAAACCATCAGGAAGAAGGTCGCGGCGAGCACGATCGAGCCGACAAACGCCGGATACATGATGATCTTCTTCGTTTGTGAGGCGAGTTCGTCTTCCCATTTGAGCGACTCGCTCAGGCTGTGCAGCACGACCGGCAGGTTGCCGGTCGCTTCGCCGGCACGGATCAGGCTGACGAACACCTTGTTGAAGACTTTGCTCTGCGCTTCCATGGCTTGCGAGAGGGTCTGGCCGCCCTCGATCGATTCGATCAGGCTGGCCACCACTTCACGAAAACGCGGATGTTCCAGGCTGTCGCGCAGGTCGGACAGCCCTTCGAGGATGGGCACGCCAGCGCGCGCCAGTTGTTCGAGGTGGAAGCAGAAGTGGATGATCTCGCGGCGCGGCACGCCGCCCGAGGCGAACAGCGCGCGGTTGCTGACCGGCTCACCATTGACCAGATCAAGCTCCATGCGCCGCAAACGCATCTCCAGATCAACGATGTTGAGGGCATCGATCCGGCCAAGAACAGCGCGTCCGTCGAGATTGATTGCTTTGTAGGTGTAGAGCGGCATGGGTGAGCCCCTACATCCGGTCGGTCAGGTCGACAACGCGACCGAGTTCCTCGATCGAGGTGGAGCCGTCGAGTACGCGTCGCAGACCGTCGTCGGCCAGTGTGCGAAAACCCTGCTGGATGGCCAGTTGGCGCATTTCGCGTACGGTGCTGCGGCGGGCAATCAGCTCATCCATGTCGCCATTGATGCGCAGTAGCTCCATGATCGCCAGGCGACCGCGATAGCCTTGAAAATCGCAGCGTTCGCAGCCGCAGGGTCGGTAGATAACGGCGCGTGGCCCATTGACCGGGCCGCCGAGTAGCCGGGCTTCATGCGCCTCGGCTTGATAGGGCGTCTTGCAGTGCAGGCAGAGCTTGCGTACCAAGCGTTGGGCAATGATGCCGATGATGTTGCCGGCCATGATGTCAGCCAGCACGCCAATGTCGAGCAGGCGGGGGATGGCACCGATTGCCGAGTTGGTGTGCAGGGTGGTGTAGACCTGATGGCCGGTCATTGCGGCACGTAGCGCCATTTCTGCGGTGTCGGCGTCGCGTACCTCGCCGACCAGAATGACGTCCGGGTCCTGTCGCATCATCGAACGGATGCCGTTGGCAAAGTCGAGCTTGGCCGCTTCGGCCACCGACGTCTGGCGCACCAGCGCCATCGGGTATTCGACCGGATCTTCAAGGGTCATGATGTTCACGCCCTCGGAGTTGATGTGGTTGAGTACCGAGTAGAGTGTGGTTGTCTTGCCGCTGCCGGTCGGGCCGGTCACCAGAATGATGCCTTCGGGGCGGGCGATCATCAGCTTGAGCTGGTCGAGCTGTTCGTCCGCGAGCCCCAGGCCTTCGAGCGGCACGATGCCTTTTTGCCGGTCAAGAATGCGCAGGACGATGTTTTCGCCGTGGATTGTCGGTTGTGCGGAAACACGAAAATCGATCTGCCGGCCGCGCATGTTGAGCGAGATGCGGCCATCCTGCGGCGCGCGTGTTTCGGCGATGTTCATGCCGGAGAGCACCTTGATGCGCACGGCCATCGCCGGCCAGTAGGATTTGTGTAGCGAGCGGATCTGCCGCAGCATGCCGTCGATGCGGTAACGAATACGCAGGAAGCTGGCTTCCGGCTCGAAGTGGATGTCGGAGGCGTCGCGCTTGACGGCGTCAGTGAGGATCGAGTCGATCAGGCGGACAACCGGCTGACTGTATTCGTCAGACGATGATTGCAGGCCGCGAAAATCGATTTCGCCGGTTTCAATCTCGTGCAGGATGCCGTCAATTGATAACTCATAACCGTAGTACTGGTCGATCGCCCGGTCGATTTCCGTTTCGCCGGCGAGCAGCGTATCGAGCTCGATTTCCTCATCGGCCAGCGCACGCACTTTGTCGAGCGCGACGATGTCATTGATGTCGCTGATCGCCACCGTCAGGCGCCGGCTTTCCATGTCGTAGTCGAGCGGCAGCAGGTGGTGGCGTTTGGCCAGATCGCGCGGCACCATTTTCAGGGCGGACGGATCGATGATTGCATTCGATAAATCGACGCTTTGCTTGCCGAGGCTTTCGGACAGTGCGTCGCGCAGGGTTGCTTCGGAAACAAAACCGAGCGACACGAGCAGCTTGCCGACCGGCTGGTTCGACTTCATCTGCTCAAGCAGCGCAATGCGCAGCTGATCTTCGCTAAGGATGCCCTTGGCGATCAGGATCTGGCCGAGCGGCCGGTGGTGTGGGACAGGGGCGTTCATCAGTCGATTTTTGGCGAACGCAAAGGATGGCTATGACAAGGGGCAGGAACTACGGCTGTAATTCGAAGAGACGGCTTTTGACCTGATTCCTGTCGAAAGCAGCGCTGCGCGTTTCGGCAGCAGTTAGCGCCGACTGATAGTACTGCGCCGCCAGTTTTTTCTGGTGCATATGATCAAGGCTGACGGCCAGATTGAAAAGATAGTCGGCGTTTTCCGGTTCGCCCGCATGCGCACGAAAATAGGCTTGTTGTGCCTCGCTCCAGCGGCTTTGGCCGGCGTACAGATTGCCGAGCGAAAAGTGCAGGGCCGGGGATTCCGGCTGGTTGGAAAGCAGAGTTTTCAGGCGGCTTTCTGAAAGCACCGGGTCGCTTTGCCCTTGCAGGTTGATCAGTCCGGCCTTGGCGTTGACGTCTTTTGGATCGGCTTCCAGAACGCGCAGGTACAGATCGGCTGCTGCATTGAATTGTCCCTGACGCCCGGCAATCGTCGCCAGTCCAAGCAAGGCATCAGTATTCTTGGCGTCGCTGCGCAGCACTTGTTCGTAGTCACGCCGGGCATCGTTCAGCTTGTTAGCCAGCAGCGCGTCATAGGCTCGATTGAGGATGAGGTTTGGTTTGGGGAGGCTGCTGCTCAGCCGGACCGGCCCTTCGGGCTGGGCTTGTTGAGGTGCTTCCTGGGCTCTGGGGCGCTCACTCTTTTCGGGAGGTGGCGCAGAGCTTTCTGCCGGCACTTTTGTCGACTCGACAAGCGGAGGCAGCGATTCCGGCGCCGGTTTTCGCGCCTCGGACGATAACATGACGGGCTGCGCCGGAACTTGTGGACTCGGCGCGTTGGCGATGGTTTGCATCGGTGCTGCAGGTCTGGCCAGAGCGTTGCTGGACATCGACTGGAACTGCCACCAGAAGTAGCCGCCGATCCCCGCCGTTGTGAGGCCGACAAGTCCGAGCAGAAACCATAGCGGTGCGCGGGATTTTGGCGGCTGTTTGACGGCAAAGACGTTGCGTGCTGCGCTGCGCTCGGCCGCCTCTGTCGTTTCTTGGTTGACCCGGGCGGGCTTTGGTGCGGGTGTCGGCGCTGCCTGGCGTTTTTTCGGTGGCGCTGATATTGAGACGCTTGCCAGATCGGCGTCGACTGAATCGAGATGTTGCTGCGAGAGGTTTGGCAGCGCTGAGCCGGGCGGCGTGGCAGCGGGCGAGACTGGAAGTAAGGTTAGCTCGGGAGGGGGCGTTGCGCCAGCAGCGGATGCCGTGCCCTCGCCGGCCTGACGCTTGGCCTCTTCGGCTTTTTTCAGCGCGTCCATGAGGAGGCTCATTTGAGGGGCCCTTGACTGGGGATCGAGAAAGGCTGATAAACCGCATCGGTTTTGAAGAAGTCCTTGCCGGGAAGCGCGCCTTTGAAGCTGCTGAGGTCGCCATCAACTGACGCCTCTTTGATGATGGTTGGGCGAATGAAAACGACCAATTCCGTTTTTGCCGAGGCGTTATTGCGTACGTTGAAAATTTCGCCAACCAGCGGGATTTCGCCCAATATAGGGAAGCGGCCTGTTTTGTTGTCCTGGCGATCTTCCATCAGGCCGCCAAGGACGGCGATCTCGCCGCTGCTCATGCGCATGACCGATTCCATTTCGCGGGTGCGAATTTGCGGAACCCTGTTCGGGATCGTCAGCGCAGGGTTTGGATCAGGCACATACTGCGAGACACTTGAAATCGAGGGACGGACATTCAGGGTGACGACGTCGGTTTCGCTGATTTGAGCAAAAATACTCATGAAAAAACCGACAGAAACCGATTGCGGTGTTGTCGTTGTGGCAGATGCTGCCCCGGTCGTTGGCCCGGCCGGAACGACTGTCTGTTCAACCCTGAAAAAGACGATATCTTCCGATACCTTTAGCGTTGCTGACTGGTTGTTGAGGACCGTCAGTTTTGGGCTGGACAGCACCTTGACGGTGCCGAAAGCCTGCAGCATGTTCAGGTTTACGGTCAGTGCGCTCGCCGGGTTGAGATATCTTAGCGTGAAGGGAGAAATCGCCGCCGGCACGTTCGAGCTTGTTGAGGGGAGTTGCTCCATGGAAAAACCGCCACCTATGGTTTTCCAGTCAATCCCCTGCTGGTACCCGTCGCTCAGTGCAACCTCGACGATTGTCGCTTCAATGAGAACCTGGCGGCGTGCGCTGCCCATGATCCGGTCGACAAACTCCTGCACTTTTTCGTGCTGACGGGCCGTGGCGCGAACGGTAATGACACCGGATTCCGGGCTGGAAATCACGGAAGCCGCTTCGCGAAAAGTCATGCGTTTAATCAAGGTCGCACCACTATTCTGAAGCGCTGCCGGGTTCGGGCTGCCCGCGAGTGTCTGATTGACCTGGCTGCCCCGGGCCGCATTGACGGTTGCTGGTGCGGATCCGGTGCCGCTTGTGCTCTGCGACGTACTCTGTTCCATCACTGTTTCGGTTGAGCCTTCCGGGAAAATCTTGTCGGTTTCGTGCAGCAAATCCTTGATGTTTTTCTCGAGCGTTTCCCAGAAACGGTTTTTCGACTTGTTTTCGATCTGGATGCGCGAGGTATTGCCACCGGCGGCTGAGCCGCCACCGGCTGTGGCAAGTGCGCTAGTGGAAATTTGCGTATTTGTTGACAAGTTGCTCGTGACATCGCGCGACATGTTGACGTAGTCAATCTTGTAATTCTTGAGGTAGGGCGAATCGGGCATGACAGCAAGGTTGGGACCGTCGAGCTCAAAGCGCATATCAACCTGCTTGGCAATACGGGTCAGCAGTTGCGGCAGCGTCTGGTCAATGGCGTTCAGGCTGACATAGCCGATGATTCCAGGGTGAATGTCTACGTTCAGCTTGGCGTCACGCGCGAGCGCGAAGAGCAGGTCATGAACCTTGACGTTGTTGACCACCACGCTATAGGTCTCGGTCTTCCCGGCCGCTTTGGGCCTGGGTAGCGAGAAGTTCTGCTGGACGGGTTGCGGTATGGCGCCTTGTGTTTTTACAACATCGTCTTTTTGCAGATGTCCAGCCGACGGACCTCCGCTCAGGGTCGAGGGCGTGCAGCCAGAGAGGAAAATTGCTGTCAGGGTGACGCAAAGAATTCGCAGCAGCATACTCTGGCTCGATTCCATGATATTTTCGTTTAATGATACCACGTTAAAAAGCTTTCGCAACTCAATGATTTGTATTGAGTTAAATGCGGTATTGCACCGCCTGTGTTGTCAGTATTAGCGAAGCTTGCTGGTAGGTCGGACGTAGGGCCGGCCCGAACGAACTGCTTCTGGAAGCGCAGTCATGGCTGCGTTGGCGGCTTCACGACTTGGGTAGTCCCCATAAATAACGCCAAGCTTGTCGCGACCGCTCAGATTCGAACGGTAAACCCGTAGCTGTTGAGGGTCGAGCAGTTTGCTCGTGTTTTCGACAAAATTCTCGACTTTTTGCTGGCTGGCCGTTTCGGTGCTCAGTAACTGAATGAAGTAGTGGGCGTCCGGTGTCTTTTTAAGCCATTCGTCAGTGGCAGTGATGCGCTCGGCGAGAGAGGGCGGGGCTTCTGCTGCGGGCCCCGGTAGTGTTGGCACGACCGCCACTGGCAGGCTCTCCGGCGGCGATGGGGCAGGGGGAGGCGTCGCAGCCGGTGGCGCAATGGCCGTCGCTTCGGCGGCCGGCGGGGCGACGGATGGCTTTGTCGGGGTGCTTGCTCCTCCCGGTGCCGAATGACTTCCGGCCAGATAGGCCAGACCGGCAACGGCGAGGACGGCGGTGCCAGCGCCGATCCAGGCCCACGGCCTGGCGCTGCCGTCACGCATGGGTTTGAACTGGGCATCGCGGATCGCGGCCTTGACCTGCTTGTTGTCAATCTGGTGGCTGCCTTCGGAAAAAGCCGAAAGCAAAGCCTTGTCCGCCAGGATGTTGATGCGTCGGGTCAGCCCTTCGGAGGCTTGGCTGATCAGTTGAATGGCGCCGGGTGTGAACAGGTCGGGGCCGTGATAGCCGGCCGCGCGGATGCGAAACATCAGGTAGGCGGGAATGTCGCTGCGCCGCAATGGTTCGAGTGCAAAGTTATGGGTGATCCGTTCCTTCAACTGGCGCATGCTCGTATCGCTCAGTCGCTCGTCGAGCTCTGGCTGTCCGAAGAGCACGATTTGCAGTAGCTTGTGCCGGTTGGATTCGAGATTGGAGAGCAGGCGGATTTCTTCGAGCGTTTCCGGCGGCATGGCGTGCGCCTCGTCGATCAGGACCACGACCTGGCGACCGCTGGCGTAGATTTCGAGCAGGCGTTCCTGCAGGCTGCGCAGCAACAGGTGAGCACGACTGTCGGGAAGTGGTGTGCCAAGCTCGTCGGCGATTGCGTAGAGGATTTCCTCGCGCGACAGCGAAGGGTTGGCGAGGTAGACCGTTTCAACCTGCTCGGGCAGTTTTTCCAGCAGCATCCGGCAGAGCATGGTTTTGCCGCTGCCCACTTCGCCACTGACCTTGACGATGCCTTCGTCGTGCGTGATCGCGTAGATCAGGGCTTCGAGCGTCGCACCCCGGCTGGCGCCGGCGAAAAAAAATTCGGTATGCGGTGTGATGCGGAATGGCGACTCACGCAATCCGAAGTGTTCGAGATACATCACAGCTCCTTGAGAAAGGATTCCATACGGTTGTACAGCGTTGTCCGGTTGATGCCGAGCAGGCGTGCGGCCTGGCTTACGTTGCCGTGGGCCAGTTTCAGCGCGGCATCGATGTAGCTGCGCTCGGTTTCCCCAAGCATTACGTCGAGGTTGAAGGGCTCCGGCAACTGCAGGCGCCGTATCGCTGAATCGATGATGCTGTCGTTGCTGTGTTCGATGTTTTGGCGATGCGCGGCAGGCGCAACCGGTTCGTCCTGCAGGTCAAGTTCGGGCTCAAGCATTGTGCCTGATACGGTTTGTCCGGGGTATTTTGCCGTCAGGCGAATGCTGATATTGCGCAATTCACGGACATTGCCGGGAAAGCTGTAACGCAACCAAAGATCCTGTGCTTCATCAGAAAGTGAAAACGGCGCCTGCCGGATCTGCTCGGCATACAGCTGACGAAAATGCTCAAGGAGAAGTAGCTTATCGTCCTCCATCTCGCGTAGCGGCGGCACATTGATCGAAAACACCGATAGCCGGTGGTAAAGGTCGGCGCGAAAATTTCCGCTGCGGATTTCCTTGCGCAAATCACGGTTGGTGGCGGCGAGAATACGGGCTTGGCTGATGCGTTTCTGCGTTTCGCCAACACGCTGATATTCGCCGTTTTCGAGAACGCGGAGCAGCTTTGCCTGCAGCTCAAGCGGCAGCTCGCCGATCTCGTCAAGAAACAGCGTGCCGTCAGCCGCATCCTCGAAGTAACCTGATTTTGCCGACGTGGCGCCGGTGAATGCGCCCTTGGCATAGCCAAACAGGGTGGGCTCGACCAGGCTTGGTGAGATGGCCGCGCAGTTAAGTGCGAAAAAAGGCTTGCTGCGGCGACGGGTTTCCTGATGCAGCGACACGTTGGCGATGATTTCCTTGCCGCTCCCGGATTCCCCTTCAATAAGTACCGGGAAGGGCGAGTCGGCATATTGTTGAAGCTGTGCCCGCAGTTTCTGCATGGGCGGGCTGTTGCCGATCAGTGGCGATGTGCCGGTATTCTGTAGCTGTTTTGCATCGAGGGCGCGGAAGGACAGTGCGCGCCACAATACGGATTTCAGCTCGCCCGGATTACATGGTTTTGCAACAAAGTCCGCAGCGCCCAGAGTGCGTGCGTGGCGGGCATTGCTTTCGTCACTCTGGCCGGAAAGTACGACGATCCTGATTTCCGGCGATATTTTTATCAACTCGGAAATTAGCGCAAATCCTTCGTCCGGCCGGTGCGGAAACGGCGGCAGGCCGAGGTCGACGAGCGCCAACTCCGGCGCGTGGCGCAGTTGCCTCAGCAAGCCGGCGCAGTGTTGCCGGGAGTGGCTGGTAATGATTTCAAAGCTCGGGCTGAGTGACAAACTCAGGGTGTCGGAAATCAGCGGGTCGTCATCGACGATAAGCAGAAGCGGTTTTTCTTGCAGGGATAGGTTCGGGATGCTGGTCATGAAAAGTCTGTCGTCATTCCGAAAAGGGCGTTTTTCCTATTATTCCACAATTGTATAAGCGTGTAATTATTAACGGATTGCGGGAATCTCTTCAGGTATAATCGCCCGTCAAATTTGCCGTGGGATACCGCAGTGCCAGCCGATAATCTGGTCAAAATCAGTGATCTTAATTTCGCTTACGATGAGCGATCGATCCTCAATGGAATCAATATGGAGATTCCCCGGGGCAAGGTCGTTGCGATCATGGGCGGGTCCGGTTGCGGGAAAACAACCTTGCTGCGCCTGATCGGCGGGCAGCTCAAGCCAAGTTCCGGCGATGTGCTGGTTGAAGGACGTTCCGTGCCGCGCATGGGGCACGATGAGCTGTACGCGCTGCGCCGGCGCATGGGCATGCTTTTCCAGTTCGGGGCCTTGTTTACTGACATTTCGGTTTTCGACAACGTCGCTTATCAGATGCGCGAGCACACCAGCCTGCCCGAAGAGCTGATTCGCGACATGACCCTGATGAAGCTCAATGCCGTCGGCCTGCGCGGTGCGCAGGACCTGATGCCGGGTGAGCTTTCCGGCGGCATGGCACGTCGCGTTGCCTTGGCTCGGGCAATTGCGCTGGATCCAATGCTGATCATGTACGACGAGCCATTTACCGGCCTCGATCCGATTTCGCTGGGTGTGATCGGACAGTTGATCCGCAAGCTTAACGACGCTTTGGGTGCGACCTCCATTATGGTAACGCACGATATTCACGAGTCCTTGCTGATCGTTGACTACATTTATTTCATGTCGGGCGGCCGTGTTGTTGCACAAGGTACGCCGGATGAAATCCGGGCGTCCACAGACCCGTTTGTACATCAGTTCGTCTTTGCGGAAGCAGATGGCCCTGTGCCCTTCCATTATCCGGCGGCCCCGTTCGACCAGGATCTGTTGCGCGGCGGTGCGCATGGCTAAGCGGATACTTGAGGTAATCGCCGGCTTGGGGCACCGGGTCAACGGCGCTTTGCAGCGGCTTGGTTTTGCCGCACGTTTTTTCGTGATGCTGCTGGTTTACTCCGGGCAGTCCTTCCGGCGCATTCATCTGACGATCCGTGAAATCTTTTTTTCCGGCGTGCTTTCGCTGTTGATCATTCTTGTCTCAGGGCTTTTTGTCGGCCTGGTGCTGGGCCTGCAGGGCTACGAAACCTTGCAGCGTTACGGATCCTCCGAGGCGCTCGGCGTTCTCGTCGCGCTATCGCTGACCCGGGAGCTTGGTCCGGTCGTCGCCGGTCTGCTCTTTGCCTCGCGGGCAGGGTCGTCGGTCACTGCGGAAATCGGTCTGATGAAGGCGACCGAACAGCTGACGGCGATGGACATGATGGCGGTCAACCCGATGGCGCGCATCGTCGCCCCACGGTTCTGGGGTGGTGTGATATCGATGCCGTTCCTGGCGGCAATGTTTTCTGCGATGGGTGTTTTTGGCGGCTATCTGATTGGTGTTGTTTTTATTGGTGTTGATGAAGGGGCCTTCTGGTCGCAGATGCAAGCCTCGGTTGATTTTCACCATGATGTCCTGAATGGTGTGATCAAGAGTTTTGTCTTCGGCGTCGCGGTTTCCCTGATTGCCGTTTTCGAGGGGTATGACTCGATCCCGACTGCTGAAGGCGTGTCACGCGCCATTACGCGGACGGTGGTGAATTCGGCGCTGGCAATCCTGGCGCTGGACTTCGTGTTGACCTCCTTCATGTTCCGGGGGCTTTGATGAATCGTAAGTTGCTCGACCTATGGGTCGGTTTTTTTGTTGCCATCGGCATTGCCGCACTGTTGTTTTTAGCACTAAAAGTAGGAAATCTCTCGGCTTCAAACTTCCTGGAGACTTACCCGCTGGCTGCCAAGTTTGATAACATCGGGGGCCTGAAGGTCCGTGGTCCGGTGAAAAGTGCCGGTGTGGTAGTCGGTCGAGTGTCGGATATCCGCTTCGATCCGAAAACCTACGAAGCGGTAGTGACGCTCAATATTGATGCCCGCTATCAGTTTCCCAAGGATACTTTTGCGTCGATCCTGACATCGGGCTTGCTCGGTGAGCAGTATGTCGGGTTGGACGCGGGCGGGGATGAAAAGATGCTGAAGGTTGGCGACGTGATCGCCAAAACACAGTCGGCCGTCGTGCTGGAGAAGTTGATCAGTCAGTTCATGTTCAACAAGGCAGCTGACGGACCGGATAAGAAATAGAACGAAAGGATCGTTTGTGATAAAGCAAATTGCAAAGCGCGTGTCTCCTCTGGTCTTGGCTGCCGCTTTTGCCGGCGGTCTGAGCGGTTGCGCGACGACCGCGAATAACCCGAAAGATCCTCTTGAAGGTTTCAACCGTGCGATGTTTACGGTTAACGAGGGAATTGACGTCGTCCTCAAGCCGGTTGCCGAAGGCTACGATGCCGCCGCACCGCTGCCGGTCAAGGTCGTGGTCGGCAACTTCTTCGGCAATATCGGGGACGTCTGGACGGCGCTGAACAATCTGCTGCAAGGCAAACCCGGCGAAGCTTTATCGGATCTTGGCCGGGTTCTGGTCAATAGCACGGTTGGCATTGGCGGCGCATTTGACGTTGCCAGCGAAATGGGTATGGAAAAGCACGCCGAAGACTTCGGTCAGACCATGGGCTCGTGGGGCGTTCCGGATGGCCCGTATTTCTACTGGCCGATCATCGGGCCGCGCACGACGCGCGATACCCTCGGCTGGGGTGTTGATACTTATGTCGACCCCGTCTTGCGTCTGGATGATGTCGCCTTGCGCAACACGCTGGCCGGTGTTCGCTTGATCGATACCCGCGCCAGCCTACTCGCCTCCGACAAGGTGGTTGAGGAAGCCGCGTTTGACAAATACAACTACATTCGTGATGCCTATCTGCAGCATCGCCGCAGTGAGATCTATGACGGCAACCCGCCGCGTGAAAAGATCGATTTGAATTAGACCAAGTCATCTGCTGGCTGTGTATTGCGTTAATGATTGATGAAAATATTTACTGAGAGATGTTTATGAAGCTGCTGCTGTCACTGGTTTTTGCCCTGTTTTTTGCTGCCGGCACTGCCATCGCACAAGAGAACGGTCCGGACGTCCTCGTCAAGAAAGTGACTGACGATGTGCTGACCGTTGTGCGTCATGACAAGGATATCCAGAACGGCAATGCTGTGAAGGCAATGGCTCTGGTCGAAACCAAGGTGCTTCCGCATTTCAATTTTCAGCACATGACCGCGCTGGCGATGGGGCGTGACTGGAGCAAGGCCTCACCTGAGCAGAAGAAGCGTTTGGCCGATGAATTCAAAACGCTGCTGGTCCGGACTTACTCCAATTCCCTGACTTCCTTCAAGAATCAGACAGTAGCCTACAAGCCTACCAAGCTGCAGGGTGGCGAAACCGACGTGGTTGTCAAAACCGAGATACTGCAGCCGGGCAACAAACCGGTTCAGCTGGACTATGCGCTGGAAAAAATCGGTGACAGCTGGAAAGTTTACGATGTCATTGTTGCCGGTATCAGCTTGGTCACCAATTATCGTGACACCTTCACGCAGGAAGTTCGGGCCAACGGTGTTGACGGCCTGATCCAGTTGCTCGCAAACAAAAACAAGCAGCTTGAAGCCGGCAAGAAATGATCGAACAATCGGGCGATAGCCTGCGTGTCACCGTACCGATGGTCATTGCCAATGCCGGCGCCCTGCTAAAAGCAGGGCGCAGTTTTTTGCAACCCGGCCGGGGCGCTGTAACCGTATTCGACCTTTCTGCCGTCCAGGAATCGGATTCCTCTGCGCTGACCCTGGTGTTTGCATGGCTGCGTACCGCGCGCGAGCGTGGCGTGACCATGCGTATTGCCAACCCGCCAGCGAGCATGATCAGTCTGGCATCGCTTTATACAATTTCTGATTTTCTCCCGCTCGCCTGACCGGCGAGTGCGGCTTTGCCTGGACTTCAGGTGCCATGGGTGTTGCAGTTTCCATTGAGCAGGTAGAAAAGCGCTTCGGTCGCCTGAAAGCGCTCGACGGCGTTTCGCTGCAAATTGCCGAGGGAGAGTTTTTCGGGCTGCTCGGCCCGAATGGTGCCGGGAAGACCACACTGATTTCCTGTCTTGCCGGCCTCGTACGGCCCGATGCCGGGCGTCTCAGTGTCCTCGGCTGCGATGTCGTTGCCGATTACCGTGCGGCGCGCCGCTTGCTCGGTATCGTGCCGCAGGAACTCGTCTTCGACCCGTTTTTTTCGGTGCGTGAAACCTTGCGTATCCAGTCCGGTTACTTCGGCATCCGCAACAACGATGACTGGATTGATGAAATTCTGGCTAACCTGGACCTGACCTCGCGGGCCGATACCAATATGCGCCGCCTGTCGGGTGGCATGAAACGTCGTGTGCTGGTGGCGCAGGCGCTGGTGCACAAGCCGCCGGTAATCGTGCTCGATGAACCCACTGCCGGCGTCGATGTGGAGTTGCGCCAGGGCCTGTGGCAGTTTGTTCAGCGACTTAACCGTGAAGGGCATACGGTGATTCTGACCACCCATTACCTCGAGGAGGCTGAAGCGCTCTGCGGGCGTATCGCCATGCTCAAGCAGGGGCGCGTGGTTGCCCTTGATACAACGAATAATCTGCTGGCGCGTTTCTCACGCCATACCCTGAGTGTCCGTCTGGCGGCTGAAAACGTATTGCCGGTGGCTTTGCGTGCGCGGGCAAGCGAAAGTAATGGTTGCCATGTATTTCGCCTGGCCGGCTTTGCCGAGGTCGAGCCCCTGTTGCGCGAGCTGCGTGAAGCCGCGTGTGTGATTGACGACCTGCGCTTGACGCAGGCCGACCTCGAAGACGTTTTTGTCGGCGTGATGCAGAGCGAAGATGAGGCAGGCAGCACCAGGGGCAATACGATGACAGGCGCCGTGCCGTGATCGAATTCCGTACGCTGCTCTACAAAGAGGTTTTGCGCTTCTGGAAGGTGGGCTTCCAGACGGTGGCTTCGCCCGTGCTCAGTGCCCTGCTTTATCTGCTGATCTTTTCGCATGTGCTCGACGCGCATGTGCAGGTGAACGGCGTGCCTTACGCCGCCTTCCTGATCCCCGGGCTGGTCATGATGTCACTGGTGCAGAATGCCTTTGCCAATAGTTCGTCAAGCCTGATCCAGTCGAAGATCACCGGCAGCGTCGTGTTTGTGCTCTTGCCGCCAATCTCCTACGTCGAATTTTTCCTTGCCTATGTCGTCGCGGCATTGCTGCGGGGCCTCATGGTCGGCCTTGGCGTGCTGGTCGTCACCAGCTGGTTTGCGCCGCTGACCTTTGTTGCGCCGTTGTGGATTTTGACATTTGCCGTGCTGGGTGGCGGTATTCTCGGCGCTTTCGGCATGATCGCCGGTATCTGGGCCGACAAATTTGACCAGCTGGCCGGCTTCCAGAATTTTCTGATCATGCCGCTGACCATGCTTTCCGGTGTCTTTTATTCGATCCACTCACTTCCCGGATTCTGGCAGCAGGTGTCGCACCTCAATCCCGTGTTCTATATGATTGACGGCTTTCGATACGGTTTTTTCGGCGTCTCCGATGTGTCGCCGGAGCGCAGCCTGATCGTTGTCGGCACCAGCTTTTTGGTAGTTTCTGTTGCAACGTTGATGCTGCTACGTAGCGGTTATAAATTGAGGTACTGAACCATGATGCACCCTGAGCAAGTCCAGAAACTTATCGCCGCGGGTTTGCCCTGCGAACACCTGCAGGTCGAAGGCGATGGCCATCACTTCGAGGCAGTGATTGTCAGCGCCGAGTTTGTCGGCAAAAGCCGTGTTCAGCGCCAGCAGCGGGTGAATGAGGTATTGCGCACGCACTTCAATAGCGGTGAATTACACGCCTTGTCGATGAAGACGCACACCCCGGAAGAATGGAGCGCGAGTCGTGGATAAGCTCATCATTCAGGGTGGCACGCCGCTCTCCGGCGAGGTCGCCATCTCCGGCGCAAAAAATGCAGCGCTGCCGATCCTCTGCGCCAGCCTGCTCTGTCCCGAGCCGCTGCAGCTGACCAACGTGCCGCATCTCAACGATATCTCGACCATGCTGCGCCTGATTGCGCAGATGGGCGTTGAGGTTACGATGGATGGCGCCGACGGACTGGTCCTTAACAGCCACGGCCTGAACAATCCGCTTGCGCCGTACGACATGGTGAAAACCATGCGTGCATCGATTCTCGTCCTCGGCCCGCTCGTCGCGCGCTGCGGCGAAGCCCGCGTCTCCCTGCCCGGCGGCTGCGCCATTGGCGCCCGCCCGGTTGACCAGCACATCAGGGGGCTGCAGGCGATGGGCGCCGAAGTCACCGTCGAGGCCGGCTATGTGCACGCCAAAGCCAAGCGACTGAAGGGCGCGCGCATCTGTACCGACATGGTCACCGTCACCGGTACCGAAAACCTCATGATGGCCGCCGTGCTTGCCGAGGGTGAAACGATCATCGAAAACGCCGCGCGTGAACCAGAGGTCGTTGATCTGGCCAATTGCCTGATTTCGATGGGCGCGCAAATCTCCGGTGCCGGCTCCGATGTGATCCGCATTCGCGGCGTCGAACGCCTGCACGGCGCGCAGCACCGCATCATGCCCGACCGCATCGAGACCGGAACCTACCTCTGCGCAGCTGCCGCGTCCGGTGGCGAGGTGCGCCTGACACAAACGTCGGCCGCCTATCTCGACACGGTTGTCGACAAACTGATGGATGCCGGCTGCGAGATCACCACCGAACGCGATGTCATTCATCTCAAGGCGCCGGCGCGCCTCAAGTCGGTCAGTCTGCGCACCGCGCCGTACCCGGCCTTTCCGACCGACATGCAAGCCCAGTTCATGGCCATCAACGCCGTCGCCGACGGCGTCGCAACAATTCGCGAGACCATCTTCGAAAACCGTTTCATGCACGCCAATGAGCTGATGCGCCTCGGCGCCGACATTCAGATCGAAGGCAGCAATGCCATCGTGCGCGGCGTTTCGCATCTCGAAGGCGCCACGGTGATGGCCACCGACCTGCGGGCCTCGGCCAGCCTCGTGATTGCCGGCCTCGTCGCACAAGGTGAAACCACCATCGACCGCATCTACCACCTCGATCGCGGCTACGAGCGGATCGATGAAAAACTGGCCAGGCTCGGTGCCAAGGTGAGAAGAGCGCACTGACGATCGGCCTGTCTGCGGGCCGCTTGGCAGTTTCACGGTAAAATCCGCTTTTTGCCACACGGGTCCGCGCCATGTATGTCATTGCTCCCAGCATCCTCTCCGCCAACTTTGCCAAACTCGGCGAGGAGGTCGTCAATGTGATCGCCGCCGGCGCCGACTGGATTCACTTCGACGTGATGGACAATCATTACGTGCCCAACCTGACCATCGGTCCGCTGATCTGCGAGGCAATCCGCCCGCTGACGCAGGCGCCGATCGACGTGCATCTGATGGTCAAGCCGGTCGATCGCATCATCCCGGATTTTGCCAAAGCCGGCGCCAACATCATCACCTTCCACCCGGAAGGCTCCGAACACGTGGACCGCACGCTCTCGCTGATCCGCGAAAGCGGCTGCCAGGCCGGCCTCGTCTTCAACCCGGCGACGCCGCTTGACCACATGGACTACGTGATGGACAAGCTCGACGTCGTGCTCCTGATGAGCGTCAACCCCGGCTTCGGCGGGCAAAAATTCATCCCGGCAACGCTCGCCAAGCTCAAGGCGGCGCGGGCAAAAATTGATGCCTACGAGCGCGAAAGCGGCCGGCGCATCCGCCTGGAAATCGACGGCGGCGTGAAAATTGACAACATCGCCGAAATCGCCCGCGCCGGTGCCGATGCCTTTGTCGCCGGCTCGGCCATCTACGGCACGCCCGACTACAAGGCCACGATAGCCGCCATGCGCGCGGAACTGGCAAAAATCTAAAGCGAACCACCAAGACACCAAGGGCACCAAGAAACACCAAGAAGTACGTTTGGTTTCCTTGGTGTAACTTGGTGCCCTTGGTGTCTTGGTGGTGAAAAAATGCACTTCAAATCCGTAACCATCGACCTCGACGGCACCCTGCTCGACACCATCGTCGACCTCGCCGATGCCTGCAACGCAATGCTCGTCGAGCTCGGCCAGCCGCAGCGTGACCTTGAGCAAATCCACAGCTTCGTCGGCAAAGGCATGGCGGTGCTCGTCGAGCGTTGTCTCACCTACGGCGTGCCGCCCCACGAAGATTTGCTGAACCAGGCGATCAATCTCTTTCGCCGCCACTACACGCAAATCAACGGCCGCTCGGCGCGCATCTACCCCGGCGTGGTCGAAGGCCTCAATGCCCTGCGTAACCAAGGGCTGGCGCTCGCCTGCGTGACCAACAAGCCGGCTGCCTTCACCCTGCCTCTGCTCGAACGCGCGGGCCTGGCCGGCTACTTTCCGGTCGTCGTTTCCGGCGATACCCTGCCGCACAAAAAACCGCGTCCCGAACCGATCCTGCATGCCTGTGCCCTGATGAAGTCGACGCCGAAAACCAACCTGCATATCGGCGACTCGGCCAACGACATCGACGCAGCGCGCGCTGCCGGCTGCCCGGTGCTCTGCGTTCCCTATGGCTACAACGAGGGGCGGGCAGTGGACAGCGCCGATTGCGATGCGCTAGTATCGAGCCTCCTTGAAGCCGCAGCGTGGATCGCCCGCACGGCAGCCCAAGCCACCTGATAAGCGAACAGAGTTGATTGTGATGAGCAAGAACACGGCGCAATTGAAGGAGAACGTTGCAGCCCGTGCCCGGGAGAATGATTCCTGGCGCGGCTGGCGCACATGGCGCCAGTAGTTCTGCACGTCCGTACCCCCTTCTTCGCAGCACCGTTTTTGTGAGATTGCAATGAACGAAACCGAATTCAATGCGCTGGCCGCCCAAGGCTACAACCGCATCCCCGTGACGCTTGAGACCTTCGCCGATCTCGACACGCCGCTCTCGATCTACCTTAAGTTAGCCAACGGCCCCTACACCTACCTGCTCGAATCGGTGCACGGCGGCGAGCGTTTCGGCCGCTACTCGATCATCGGCCTCGCCAGCCCGACGCGCATCGTCGTCAACGCCCATCAGGTGCTGGTGCTCAACGGCAACCGCATCGCCGAGCGCGAAGACGACACCAACCCGCTCGACTTCATCGGCAAGTACATGAAGCGCTTCCGCGCCGCGCCGTCGACCGGCCTGCCGCGCTTCTGCGGCGGCCTCGTCGGCTGTTTCGGCTACGACACTGTGCGCTATGTCGAAACGCGGCTGACGCGCACGCAGAAAGCGGACAACCTCGGCACGCCCGACATCATCCTGCTGCTTTCCGAAGAAATTGCCGTCGTCGACAACCTCTCCGGCAAGCTGATGCTCGTCGTCTACGCCGAGCCCGGTGTTCCCGGCGCCTTCCAGAAGGCGCAACTGCGCCTCAAGGAACTGCTCGCCAAGCTGCGCGAACCGGCACGGATCCCCGTCGAAACGCCGAAGACTTCGCAGCCCGCCGTTTCGGTGTTCGGCGAAGCGCAGTTCAAGCAGGCCGTGCTCAAAGCCAAGCACTACATCACCGAGGGCGATGTCATGCAGGTCGTCCTCTCGCAGCGCATGAGCAAGCCGCTCGCCGCCAGCCCGATGGCGCTCTACCGCTCGTTGCGCTCGCTCAATCCCTCGCCCTACATGTTCTATTTCGACTTCGAAGACTTCCACGTCGTCGGTGCGTCGCCCGAGATTCTCGTTCGACTTGAAGGCGAAACCGTCACGGTGCGGCCGATCGCCGGCACGCGCAAGCGTGGCGCTACCTTCGACGAGGATCAGGCGCTTGCCGCCGAGCTGCTCGCCGACGAGAAGGAGCGCGCCGAACACGTGCAACTGCTCGACCTCGGGCGTAACGATGCCGGCCGTGTCTCGCAGGTCGGCAGCGTCAAGCTCACCGAAAACATGCTCGTCGAGCGCTACTCGCACGTCATGCACATCGTCTCCAACGTCGAAGGCAAGCTGCAACCAGGGCTCAATGCGCTCGACGTACTGAAAGCGACCTTTCCCGCCGGCACCGTCTCCGGCGCGCCGAAAGTGCGGGCGATGGAAATCATCGACGAACTCGAACCCGTCAAGCGTGGTATCTACGCCGGCGCCGTCGGCTACCTCGGCTTCCACGGCGACATGGATCTGGCCATCGCCATCCGCACCGCCGTGATCAAGGACGGTCAGTTGCACGTCCAAGCCGGCGCCGGCATCGTCGCCGACTCCGACCCGACCTCCGAATGGATAGAAACCCAGAACAAAGCCCGCGCCGTCCTGCGCGCCGCTGAGCTGGCCGAGGCAGGGCTGGATACGCGGCTGGATTGACTAAAAGCGAACCACCAAGACACCAAGGGCACCAAGATGCACCAAGAAATTCCAAAAGAACTGGATGGTCTGGCTAAGCTTGTCGTAGATGCTGCGTACAAGATTCACACGGCCCTTGGCGCGGGGTTGCTGGAGTCGGCATATCAGGCTTGTCTTGAAATTGAGCTTCAAAAACGTGGTGTGCCGTATTTGCCGCAATGCTTACTACCGATCTGCTACGAGGGCGTCACGATTGAAGGCGCTTACCGCATTGATTTACTGGTAAGCACCCAGTTGGTCATTGAGTTGAAATCCGTCGAGCAGCTATTGCCAATTCATTCGGCCCAATTGCTCACGTACCTAAAACTTTCCGGCTACAGACTCGGCCTGCTGATAAATTTCAACACACCGCGCATCAAGGATGGCATCAAGCGAATTGTTCTTTGATTTTCTTGGTGCTACTTGGTGTTCTTGGTGTCTTGGTGGTGAAAGGTTTTAAACCATGCTCCTGATGATCGACAACTACGACTCCTTCACCTACAACATCGTCCAGTACTTCGGCGAGCTGGGTCAGGACGTCAAAGTCTTCCGCAACGACGCCATCACCCTGGCTGAAATTGCCCGCCTGCAACCGCAGTACCTCGTCATTTCCCCAGGCCCCTGCGCCCCGGCACAGGCCGGCATCTCGCTTGCCGCCATTCGCGAGTTCGCCGGCAAGATTCCGCTGCTCGGCGTCTGCCTCGGCCATCAGGCCATCGGCGAAGCCTTCGGCGGTCGCATCGTGCATGCCAAAAAGCTGATGCACGGCAAGGTCTCCCCGGTGCATCACACCGACCAGGGCGTCTTCCGTGGCCTGCCCAATCCGCTCACCTGCACGCGCTACCACTCGCTGGCCATTGAACGCGATTCCCTCCCTGACTGCCTCGAAATCACCGCCTGGACCGACGATGGCGAAATCATGGGCGTGCGTCACAAGACGCTGGCGGTGGAAGGCGTTCAGTTTCACCCCGAATCCATTCTCACCGAGCGCGGCCACGATCTGCTCGACAACTTCCTCAAGGAGCACGCCGAATGACGCCACAGGACGCACTGGCGCGGGTTATCGAACACCGCGAAATTTTCCATGACGAAATGGTCTCGCTGATGCGGAGAATCATGGGCGGAGAAGTCACACCGGTGATGATCGCCGCCATCATCGTCGGTCTGCGTGTCAAGAAAGAAACCATCGGCGAGATCACTGCCGCTGCCAGCGTGATGCGCGAGCTCTCCACCAAGGTCCAGGTCAACGATCACACCCACCTGGTCGACACCTGCGGCACCGGTGGCGATGGCGCACACACCTTCAACATCTCGACTGCGGCCATGTTCGTCGCAGCTGCCGCCGGCGTGCGCATTGCCAAGCACGGTGGCCGCTCGGTCTCCTCGCAGTCAGGCAGCGCCGACGTGCTCGAAGCGCTCGGCATCAACATCAATCTCAGCCCCGAGCAGGTCGGCCAGTGCATCGACGAAGTCGGCATCGGCTTCATGTTCGCCCCCAATCACCACAGCGCTATGAAGCACGCCGCGCCGGTGCGTCGCGAACTCGGCGTGCGCACCCTCTTCAATATCCTCGGCCCGCTCACCAACCCCGCCAGCGCACCCAACCAGGTGCTCGGCGTCTTCCATCCCGATCTGGTCGGCATCCAGGTGCGCGTCCTGCAGCGCCTCGGCAGCCAGCGAGCGCTCACCGTATTTGGTCGCGAAGGGCTCGACGAAATCTCGGTTGCCGGCGAAACCCTGGTCGGCGAGTTGAAAGACGGCCGGATCGATGAATACATCCTCCACCCCGAGCAGTTCAACCTCCCCGTACACGACCCGAAAACCCTCTGCGTGGCCAACGTCGAAGCATCCAGAGCCATGCTCCTCGCCGCCCTCGACAACCAGCCCGGCGCCGCGCGCGACATCGTCGCGCTCAACGCCGGCGCCAGCATCTACGTCGCCGGCCGCGCCGAAACGCTGGCCGAAGGCGTCGCCTCTGCCTTCGAAGCCATCGCCTCCGGCGCCGCCCGCGCCCGCGTCGACGCCTTCGCTACGCTAAGCCAGCGCTTTTCGGCATAATTAAGGAAACATTCGAACCATAAACAACCGCAATCTATCCCGGTCAACGTAGGAGCGCAGCTTCGCAGCGCGATCCCCCCGTAAAATAACCGTGGTCTGTCCCCGGTTAGAAGAAACGCTAACCCGACCTACGCAAGGAACTTCGCCATGGCCCTGCCAAAATCCGAAAGCCGCTTTGACGCCGCAGCCTATCTCGCGTGGGAAGAGGCGCAGCCCGAGCGCAACGAATACATCGCCGGCGAGGTTTTTGCCATGGTCGGTGTGCGCCAATCGCATAACGTCGCGACGCTCAACCTGGCAACGGCTCTGCGCCGCGAACTTAAAGGCAGCCCGTGCCGCGTCTTCATCGAATCGGTAAAAACCCGTCTCGACGCCGCCGATTGTTTTTTCTACCCCGACGTCGTCGTCACCTGCGATGCCCGCGACCGGGAGACGCCGCAGTACGTCAGCCATCCGCTGCTCGTCGTCGAGGTGCTGTCCGATTCGACCGCAGCCTTCGACCGCGGCGCCAAGTTTGCCGCCTATCGCAAGCTGGAGAGCCTGCGCGATTACGTGCTGTTCGATGTTGCCGCGCAGCGCATCGAAGTCTTTCGCCGCAACCCTGAAAACCACTGGGTGCTCTACGACTACGGCCCCGGTGACACCGTTGAACTCAGCTCGCTGGCGCTCAATCTCGACATCGCCGAGTTGCTGGACGACACCCAGGAAGAAGCGCCGGAAGAAGCAATCGCAGGTCGGGTTAGCCCAGAGTAACCCGACAGCAGCAATAAGCCGCGACCCTCATAAATAGGCCATCTTCAACACGAATTGCTGGAGACGCCCGTATTCATTGCCTTGCAGCAACACAAAGTCGTAGATCGCCATTTGGTGCGCCTTGCAGAGGTGCTAACCTGAAAATACTTTGCTGAGCTAAAACCCATGAGCGACATCCTGAACAAGATCCTTGCCGTCAAACACGAAGAAGTAGCTGCCGCTGTCGCCGCCAAGCCGCTCGCCGCCATTCGCGCCGAGGCAGAAGCCCAGCCCGCGCCGCGCGATTTTACCGGCGCCATCCGCCACAAGATCGCCGCCGGCCACGCTGCCGTCATCGCCGAGATCAAGAAAGCCAGCCCGTCCAAAGGCGTGTTGCGCGCCGATTTTCGCCCCGCCGAGATCGCCGCCAGCTACGAGGCGCACGGCGCCGCCTGTTTGTCGGTACTCACCGACCGCCAGTTTTTCCAGGGCGCCATCGACTACCTGCAAGCCGCCCGCGCCGCTTGCGCGCTACCGGTACTGCGCAAGGATTTTCTGGTCGATCCCTATCAGGTCTGTGAGGCCCGCGCCATGGGCGCCGACGCCATCCTGCTGATCGCCGCCGCGCTCGATCTGCCGACCATGCAGGACTTCGAAGCAATCGCCGGCAGCCTCGGCATGGCCGTCCTCGTTGAAGTGCATAACGGTGACGAACTTGACCTCGCGCTGCAGCTCAACACACCGCTGCTCGGCATCAACAATCGCAATCTGCGCAGCTTCGAAGTCAGCCTGCAAACCACGCTAGCCCTGCTGCCACGCATCCCGTCCGACAAGATCGTCGTCACCGAGAGCGGCATCCTCGCCGCCAGCGACGTCGCGCTGATGCGCCAGCACGCAGTGCACGCCTTCCTCGTTGGCGAAGCCTTCATGCGCGCGCCGGAGCCGGGTGAGGCGCTGGCTGGACTATTTGCCTGATCCGCTCGGGCGGTTTTGTAGGAGCGCACCCCAAGGATATTTCCTGCGGGGCACAGATTCTCTGCGCGATAGGCGCCCGATTGCAGACCTGCTGCAATCGCCCGGTAAAACCCGGCTCCTGCAAGGTCGTCACCGCTCACGCTTCTGGCGTAATCAGCTGCAGTGTCGGAAAATAGGTTTTATAGCGCGCCGTGTCGCGTGTCAGCAAGCGCAGGCCGCTGGCTGCCGCATGCGCGCCGATGTAAAAATCAGGTAACGGTGAGCGGCGGTTGCCGCCCCGCTGTCGATAGGTTCGATACGCAGCGCCTGCAAGAAAAGCAGCTTCCCACGGCAGTGATAACTGCACGAGTTGAAAGGGCGCGAGAGCGTGTTCTGCATCCGCCGGAGCGTCATAGCCGGACGATAGCTCGGCATAGATGATCTGGTTGATCGCCAGTGGGCCGGATGCGTGCAATTTGATCAGTTGTGCCCGCGACCACTCATACCACGCACTCTCGTCGGCGAGCAGGTCAATGATGATGCAGGAATCAACCAGAACCGGCTTCATCGTCATTCCCCGCGCAGAAATTCCATGATCTCGTCAGCTGACTTTCCACGGAATGCTTTTGTCAGTGGAACGGCGCGCGCGCTCTTCAGGGCTGCGGCAAAAGTCGCGCTTGAATCGCGCTTGGCGGGGCGCAGTAGCACCTCGCCTTTTTCGTAGATGATTTCGACGTCCGTGTTCGGCAGTAGGCCGGCAGCGTTGCGTATCGCTTGCGGGATGGTGACCTGTCCTTTGCTGGTGATGCGCATGATCAACTCCTGTGCGGTAAGAAAGTGAATGTAAGAATCTTACTGGGGCAATGCGTGCTGCGCAAGGTGGGCCTGTGGAAACAGGTGAAACGGGCTGTTGTTGCAAAAAGACAACAAAGCCGGCGCTGATCTCGCCAAATAGCGTCGTCAGGCTTGTTCAAGGCGCGTGACCTTGCCACAATCGCTCCAACTTCTCGTATCCGAGAGGTAAAGCTTGGTGGGGCGGTAAAACGTTTCATCGATCTCAAACCTAGAGGAGATTCACAATGCAAAAGAAACTCATCGTTCTGGCCCTGGCCGGTCTGACAGCAGCACCGGCGTTCGCTCAGTCGAACGTCACGGTTTATGGTCGTGTTGACTATGGTTATATGTCGCGCGGTGGCAATGATGGTCTGGTTGACGTCAATGGCCGCAAGGGCGAAATGGATAGCGGCATCCAATCCGGTAGCCGTCTGGGCTTCAAGGGTTCGGAAGATCTGGGCAATGGTCTGAAGGCGATTTTTGAAATTGAGTCGGGTGTTCGTAACGATGCACCTAATGCATCGTCTGCAACACAGTCGGGTGGCATTTTCTCCACCAGTCGCCACGCTTACGTCGGTCTGACCGGCAATTTCGGTACCGTCGTCGGCGGCCGTCTGGATGGCGTTCGCTACGGCATCTACAACAAGTACGACGCTTTCGGCGGCGGCGGCATGGGTAACTTCACCCAGATGACGCAGCAGGTTGACCGCGCTGATAACGCTATCGCCTACATCAGCCCGAAGTGGAATGGTTTCGGTCTGGTCCTGGCTCACGCGCGTGATGTCGCTGGTCAGGAAGTTAATGGTTCGGTAAATACGTCCGGCGGCGTCGCCGGTGCAACCAAGGCCAACGCTGGCGACGGTCGTTTGTACACCATCATGGGTACCTACGACAATGGCCCGCTGAGCCTGAGCCTTGACTACGAAGCCATCAAGTTCGCACACTCCAGCAATGCTGCTGCTGGTGCAGATGATGCATACGTGGCAACTGTCGGTGGTTCGTATGACTTCGGTATGGTCAAGCTGTCCGCCCTGTACGACATTCACAGAGCTGACGGTAACCGCGCCCTGGGTACCAACGTTGATGCGGTTGATTACAATGCCTGGTTCGTTTCGGCCAAGGTTCCTTACGGCAAGTTTGACTTCAAGGCAACTTACGGTCGTATCAGCGACAAGCGCAATGCCTCCGATATCGCCGCTCTTGGTGGTACCGTAGCTGTCGCCGGCGTCGCAACTACCGTCGTGGGCGATGCTTCCAAGTTCGGTATTGGCGTAAATTACAATCTGTCGAAGCGTACCAATATTTATGCTGATTACGCCCGTATCAGCAACGACAGCAATGCTAACTACATGCTCAGCCCGGCTGCAAACAGCCAGGGTGGTGGTTATGGTGTTAGCGGTTTCAACGTTGGTCTGGCACACAACTTCTAATCTGACTCAAGTCAGTTAGTCGATAAAACGGGCGCTTCGGCGCCCGTTTTTTTTGGGAAGAGAGTTAATAGGAAATAATAGGGGACAGACCACGGTTATTTTGATTGGCGGATTCGCTGCGCTATAATGCGGTGCGGAACTGACACCTGCTCGTCTGGATTTGCTGGATACCTTGCGGAAGTCGGGTCCGTGCAGCGTTTACGCATTGGCAAAAACGGCAGACCGCAATTACTCGAACGTTCACACCGATGTTAGTCGTTTGTCAGATCTCGGACTAATCGAGCGCACAACTGAAGATGCGGTATTTGTCCCGTTTGATGATGTCGAGGTGCATTTCCATCTGGCAAATGCCGCCTGAGCACGTTCGCCCAGGCTGTTGTGCAGCGCTGGCCTGGCGATAGGGCAGCTGACTTCCGGTAAAACCGTGGTCTGTCCCCGGTTTTATGTCCTGTTTTTCTGTTTTTCCGGTTTTTTTGAGTTAAATACCATGCCGCGTCGTGCTCGTCTTTCGCTCCCAAACGTTCCTGTGCATCTGATCCAGCGCGGAAATAACAGGCAGGCCTGTTTTTTTTCTGATGAGGATTGCTGCTTTTATCTGGAGTGGCTCAAGGAATATGCCGGTAAAGCCGGCTGCCGGGTTCATGCTTATGTCTTGATGACGAATCATGTGCATCTGCTGCTTTCGGCGGAGCGCGCGGATGCGGTTGGTGTGCTGATGAAGGCGCTGGGGCAGCGTTATGTCCAATATGTGAATCGCACGTATCGCCGCAGTGGCACCTTGTGGGAGGGGCGTTTTCGCTCGTGTCTGACGCAGGATGAGTCGTATTTGCTGGCCTGTCAGCGTTACATCGAACTGAATCCGGTGCGCGCTGAGATGGTGGTACATCCAGCGGAATATCGGTGGTCGAGCTATCGTGCGAATGCGCAGGGGGAGCCGGATGCGCTGCTTGGCCCGCATTCCGTTTATTCCGCGTTGGGCAGTGATGCAACGAGCCGGCAGGCGGCTTATCGTGAGCTTTTCTGGTTTGAGCTTGAGCCGGGGCTGGTCGATGAGATTCGTCGGGCGACCAATGGAAATTTTGCGCTGGGCAATAGCCGCTTTACGGATGAAATTGCGGCTACTCTGGGCCGGCGGGTTACTCCCGGGCAATCCGGGCGACCGCGCAAAGTGATTGACCCGGCGTCGGGTGCTTTGTTCGAGCGGGGGTAGCTGGAAAACCGTGGTCTGTCCCCGGTTTTCTCGGTTTTCTGTCCAATCAGAATTTAGGGTACGACGGCAAACAAGGTTTGCCGGATTCGCTTCGCGGTGCGTTGTCCGACTGGGCCGCGCCCGGCTTCGTCAGTTCAGGATCAGATTGTCGCGGTGAATGATTTCCGCTTCGTCGATGTAGCCGAGAATTTCTTCGATGTCCTGGCTGGCACGACGCGCAATGCGGCGGGATTCGCTGCTGCCGTAGTTGCTCAGGCCGCGGGCAACTTCGCTGCCTTCGGGTGACAGGCAGGCGACGGCTGCGCCGCGTTCGAATTCACCCTGCACATCGAGTACGCCGATCGGCAGCAGGCTCTTGCCTTCCTTGAGCGCCTTCACTGCGCCGGCGTCGAGGAGCAGTTTTCCCGCCAGTTGCAGGTGGTCTGCCAGCCATTGTTTGCGGGCGGTCAGCGGTGCGGTTTCCGAGGTGAGCAGCGTGCCGATGGCTTCGCCGCGTGCCAGTCGGGGCATGACATCGGTTTCGCGGCCGCTGGCGATGACGGTGTGGGCGCCGCTGCGCGCGGCGCGCTTGGCGGCAATTACTTTGGTGATCATGCCGCCGCGTCCGTATTGCGTACCTGCACCACCGGCCATTGCTTCGAGTGCCGGGTCGCCGGCGTGTGCCTCGGCGATCAGCGTAGCACCCGCATCCTTGCGCGGATCGGCGGTAAATAGGCCGTCCTGGTCTGTGAGGATGATCAGGCAATCGGCTTCAACGAGATTGGCGACCAGCGCGCCGAGTGTGTCGTTGTCTCCGAACTTGATTTCGTCGGTGACGACGGTGTCATTTTCGTTGATGATCGGCACCACGCCAAGCTGGAGCAGCGTGCTGAGCGTTGACCGCGCATTGAGATAGCGCTTGCGGTCGGCGAGGTCGTCATGGGTGAGCAGTACTTGTGCGGTGTGCAGGCCGTGCTGCGCAAAAGCGCTTTCATAAACCTGCGCCAGGCCCATTTGGCCGACTGCGGCTGCTGCTTGCAACTCGTGTACTGCGTGTGGCCGCTTGCTCCAGCCGAGGCGTTGCATGCCGCAGGCGATGGCGCCGGAGGATACCAGCACAACTTCCTTGCCCGTTTCGCGCAGCGCGGCGATCTGCCTTGCCCATTCGCTGATCGCTGCAAGGTCAAGGCCTTCGCCGTTGTTGGTGACCAGCGCGGAGCCGACTTTGATGACGAAGCGTTTTGCCTGGACGAGACGGGTCATGGTTGCCAGTTTTCAAGGATTTTTTTCAGCGCGTTGTTCAGGCGAGGGGTTTCGTTTTGAATAATGGCCCACACCATCTCCGCCTTGATGCTGAGATAGGCGTGTGCGAGCACGTTCCGGAAATCGCCGACGACACGCCAGTCTATCGAAGCGTCAAGCGAAGCAAGGTGCTCGATTCCGGCATCCTTGATGCATTGGCCCACAATTTCCAGATTGCGCAAAATCGCGTCTTGCGTTCGCCGGTCAGTCAGGAAAACCTGCTCTCCATCGGCTGCGTACTCGCTAATGCGCTCCAAGCAGTCACGTGCGTGCGCAAGAAAAACATTAGGGTCTTTTCCGCTCACAGCGCTACTGCCTCGCTCAGGATGCGTCGTGCAAGATACGGGGAAAGGGCTTCGTCTGATACAACGTCAACTTTTGTATGAATCAGATCGGCGGTGTCTTGCTGAAGTCCGATAAGGTCGAAAAGCGAAGCGCCAGCGCGGAAATGAACAAGCAGGTCGACATCGCTCGTTTCAGTGGCGTCGCCGCGTGCAACCGAGCCGAAAATGCGTACGTCTTCGGCTTTGTAGTGTTCGGCCAGAAGCAGAATGTCCTCACGCCGGGAGCGCAGGGTTTCCAGAGTCATCATCATCGTAATCGTCGAAATTCGAGTTGAATTCAATAGGAGGCTTATCTTCGGTGGTTTGCGCCAATTGATCAAGCGCATCCTGCAGCTTGTAGATCAGCTGGCGGCAACCGTCGCCGTTGATTGCGCTGATGCGGAAGATCGGCCCGCATTGTTCGTTTCCAGCATAGGCTTGCACGAAGTCGGCAACGCGCTGTTCGCGATCTTCTTCCGGAATCAGGTCCAACTTGTTGAGGATCAGCCAGCGCGGTTTTTCGGCGAGTTCCGGACTGTATTTTTCGAGTTCGTGAACAATCGCTTTGGCATCGTGCACCGGGTCGGCTTCCGGGTCAGGCGGCGCGAGGTCGACGATGTGCAGCAGCACGCGCGTGCGCGCCAGATGCTTGAGGAAGCGGATACCGAGGCCGGCACCGTCAGAGGCGCCTTCAATCAGGCCGGGAATGTCGGCGATGACAAAGCTTTTGTTTTCGCTGACGCGAACGACGCCAAGATTCGGGTGCATGGTGGTGAACGGGTAGTCGGCAACTTTCGGGCGTGCCGCCGATACGGCACGGATGAAGGTGCTCTTGCCGGCATTGGGCAGGCCAAGCAGGCCGACGTCAGCGAGCACGCGCAGTTCGAGCTTGAGATCACGTTCTTCGCCGGGCTCGCCCTTGGTGCATTGGCGTGGCGCGCGATTGACGCTTGATTTGAAGTGAATATTGCCCAAGCCGCCGCGCCCGCCCTTGGCGAGCGTCAGTTTTTTCCCGTCGACATCCAGATCGGCGACGACCTCGTTGCTGTTGATGTCGGTAATGATGGTGCCGACCGGTACGTGCATGGTGATGTCATCACCACCCTTGCCGTAGCAGTCGCTGGAGCCGCCGTTTTTGCCGCGTTGCGCCATGTACTTGCGTGTGTAGCGGAATTCGATCAGGGTGTTGAGGTTGCGGTCGGCGACTACGTGCACGCTGCCGCCCCGCCCGCCGTCACCGCCGTCCGGGCCGCCTTCCGGTTCGTACTTCTCGCGCCGGAACGAGGCGACGCCGTTGCCGCCGTCGCCAGCTGCTACAAATATTTTCGCCTCGTCGATAAATTTCATGAAACCGTCTCTTCAGTGATTCTGTTGGCAGCAAACAAAAAGTACAAATTAAAAAGCCCTACCGCAAGGATAGGGCTTTTGATGCGGCGGAATTGCTGCCGCAGTCGTCTTTCGATCAGGCAGCCGGAAGGATGCTGACCGTACGACGGCGCTTTTCGCCCTTGATGGCGAATTGTACGTGACCTTCGACCAGCGCGAACAGGGTGTGATCCTTGCCGATGCCGACGTTTTCGCCAGGGTGGTAGGCCGTACCGCGCTGGCGAATGATGATGTTGCCGGCGAGAACCAGTTCACCACCGTAACGCTTTACGCCAAGGCGTTTCGATTCGGAGTCGCGACCGTTCCGGACACTGCCGCCTGCTTTTTTATGTGCCATGTGTCAGTTTCCTTTCGGTTAGGCCGAGATGCCGTCAATGCGGATTTCGGTGTAGTTTTGACGATGACCCTGATGCTTCTGATAATGCTTGCGACGGCGCATTTTGAAGATCGTGATTTTGTCGTGACGGCCTTGTGAAAGCACAGTCGCCTTGACCGAAGCTCCGGTAACGAGCGGGGCGCCGATTTTGACGGCCTCGCCTTCTCCTACCATGAGGATCTGATCAATGGTGATTTCTGCGCCAACTTCTGCCGGTATCTGTTCTATTTTCAATTTTTCGCCGGTGACAACGCGATACTGCTTGCCCCCGGTTTTTATGACCGCGTACATGTTGGACTCCAAAGAACGAGTTAATGTGAAACGAAGAACCGCGCATTATACGTATTTTTCGAACCAAGTCAAAGAGTTCGCTTCGTTTTGCTGTAATCAGGTGCTAAAGCCTTGCTTGACGCGGCGCGGGGTGGCGCCTAAGATTCACCGGTTTTTTCGCTAAGGCGCACCCTCGTGAAGCTGGAACAGCTCTACAACCTGATCGGCCCGGATATGACGGCTGTTGACGCGGTGATCCGCGAGCGCCTTCATTCAGAGGTGGTGCTGGTGCGGCAGGTCGCCGAGTACATCATCCAGAGTGGCGGCAAGCGGCTGCGTCCGGCCTTGGTGCTGCTTTCAGCCGGGGCCTTCGGTTATCGCGGCACGCATCATCACGAGTTGGCGGCCGTCATCGAGTTTATTCACACGGCAACGCTGTTGCATGATGATGTGGTCGACGAATCGGATCTGCGACGCGGGCGAAAGACTGCGAATGCAATGTTCGGCAACGCCGCGAGTGTGCTGGTCGGGGACTTTCTTTATTCGCGGGCTTTCCAGATGATGGTCGAGATCGACGATATGCGCATCATGCGCGTGCTCTCGGATGCGACCAACGTGATTGCCGAGGGCGAGGTGTTGCAGTTGATGAATTGCCACGATGCGGATCTCGACGAGGCAAGCTATCTGCAGGTCATTCGTTATAAGACAGCCAAGTTGTTCGAGGCCGCAGCTCAGCTCGGTGCAATTATCGGTGGTGCATCACCCGGCGTTGAACAGTCCATGGCAACTTATGGAATGCATCTGGGAACAGCGTTTCAGTTAATTGATGATGTGCTCGATTACTCGGGAGCCGAGGTTGAAACCGGCAAGCACCTGGGGGACGATCTGGCCGAGGGTAAGCCGACACTGCCGCTGATTTACGTGATGAAGAACGGCAATGCCGAGCAGGCCGCGTGCGTACGGCATGCCATTGAAAATGGCGGCCGCGATGACTTTTTGAATGTGTTGGCGGCGATCCGTGCAACGGGCGCTCTGGAGCATGCAAAACGGCAAGCAACAGCGGAAGCTGAACGCGCCAGAGCGGCTCTTGACGGGTTGCCTGCTTCACAATACAAAGATTCTTTGTTAGAATTATGCTCCTTCGCTGTTGCTAGAAGCTTTTAGCGCTGTCGTTGTTTCGGTCGGGGCGTAGCTCAGCCTGGTAGAGTACTGCGTTCGGGACGCAGGAGTCGGAGGTTCGAATCCTCTCGCCCCGACCACTGATTTCAAGCAAGTTCTGGTTTGACGAAATTCCCGGCCTCAAGGTTTGGGTGCTTTCCCGCCGGAACATCAGGTTTTTCTGCTTTTATCCCCCTTTGTTTTGATCGCCGGCCAGCACTGTTCCGGTGCGCTTCTGCTATGCTTGAACGCTCTATGGGGCTGTCTGGAAATGACAAAATATCTGCTTTGGTTTGCACTGGTTGTAATCGTCGTCTGGCTGTGGCGCAAGTCGCAGGCAACCCGTTCCGGTGAGCTGCAGCCACCAGCCGAACGCGAAGCGGAGACGATGGTTAAATGTTCGCATTGCGGCGTCAATCAACCCCTCAGCGAAAGCACTCTGGCAGCCGGCCGCTATTATTGCTGTGCCGCCCACCGGCAAGCTGCTGAATCGGAATCTCAAGGCAGCTGACCGGCCATGCCGCGGACGGTAGACTTCAGTGCGGGCGGGGTGACCGAAACCCACTGGAAATCGCTGCGCTACTTCAACCTGTACCGATTTCTGGTAGCCGGGCTACTGTTTTTTTCTTCGCTTTTACACCCGTCACCCTATTCCATCCTCAGTTTTGACAGCGGGTTGCTACCGCTGGCATTGACTAGCCTGTATTTGCTGGCGACGACCTTTGCTTTGGTCGTAATGCATCGCTATACCCGGCGCTTCAACATGCAGTTAAGCATCAATGTGTTGATCGACGTGCTGGTGATTACCTCACTGATTCACGCCGGCGAGGGTTTGCGTAGCGGGCTTGGGGTTATGTTGCTGGTTACCTTGACCGGAGCCGGGCTGGTCGGGCAGGGGCGGCTGGTGCTGTTTTATGCGGCACTGGCGACGCTTGCGGTGCTTTTCGAGCAGTCCTACCGGGCCTTGAGCAATGATTTCGATGCGGCTGGGTTTTTCCAGACGGGGGTTTTCAGCATCGGCTTTTTTGCTGTCGCCATCTCGGCGCGCTTGCTGGCCCGGCGAGTGATCGCCAATGAAGAGCTGGCCCGCCAGCGTGGCGTTGATCTTGAAAATCAGACGCTGATCAGCCAGCGGGTGATTGAGGAAATGCAGGACGGCGTGCTGGTGCTTAATCAGAATGGCTGGGTCAAGCAGCACAATCCGCGCGCCGAAAGATTGCTGGGTCTGGGTGGCACGCCGGAGGCCATGCTGTCCAGTTACTCTCCCGAGCTGGCACAGGGCTTTCTCGATTGGCGTGAGCGTGTGAGCGATGATCCGTTGCTGGTGCGGGTGCCGGCGAGCGGCATGCAGTTGCGCGCACGGTTTGTCGCGACCGAAAGTTCGGAGCGTGATGTGCTGGTCTACCTTGAGGACATGGGGCGATTGCAGGCGCAGGCGCAACAACTCAAACTGGCGGCACTTGGCCGTCTCACAGCAAATATCGCG
The DNA here is from genome assembly GCA_044359525.1 of Rhodocyclaceae bacterium. GTDB lineage: Bacteria > Pseudomonadota > Gammaproteobacteria > Burkholderiales > Rhodocyclaceae > CAJBIL01. Next base: position 42,901 of record JBIKLY010000004.1, read on the forward strand.
CACGAGATTCGTAATCCCCTGTCGGCGATCAGTCATGCCGGAGAGCTGATGCTGGAGGAGCGTCGTGGTGAGTTGCACGAGCGATTGCTGCGTATCGTGCTCGATAACACGCAGCGCCTTGAACGTATTGTGAGCGATGTGCTTGAGGTCGGTCGCCGTGATCGTGCGCACCGTGAGCTGATTGATTTACAGGAATCGTTGCCGCTTTTTGTCGAAGAATATGTGATCAAGGAAAAAGTCGGACGCGAGGTGATCCGGGTTGAGTTCTCCGGCCCCGCAACGCTATGTTTTGATCGCTCCCATTTCCATCAGGTGTTGTGGAATCTGCTTGGAAATGCGCTGCGTCATTCACGGCGTGTTGCCGGCAGCGTGCGGCTGCTGGTGCAGGGTGGCGGTCAGAACGGGCAGGTGGAGTTGCATGTGATCGATGATGGTGAAGGGGTCAGCGATGCTCAGCGTGAGCAGATATTTGAACCGTTTTTTACCACGCATAATCGTGGCACAGGGCTGGGCTTGTACATTGCCCGGGAGCTGAGTGAGGGGAACGGTGCGCGGCTTGAGCTGCTGGGCAATGCACCGGGCGCACATTTTTGTATTGTCGGGAGGGCTAGCGAGTGTCAGTGAGCAAAGTGGACCGTCGGCCGCGTGGTGAATTGGCGCGTGTGCTTGTTGTAGATGATGAAGCGGATATTCGTGAGCTGCTCGATCTGACCCTTGCGCGGATGGGGCTGTCGGCCGATTGCGCGGGGTCGGTAGCCGAGGCGCGGCAGTTTCTCGAGCGCGAACGTTATCAGCTGTGTCTCACCGACATGCGCTTGCCTGACGGCGAGGGATTGGAGGTGGTGCGTTTGATTGGCGAGCGTTACGGGGCAACGCCGGTAGCCGTCATCACCGCCTTTGGCAGTGCTGAAAATGCAGTTGCTGCGCTCAAGGCGGGGGCCTTTGATTATCTGGCTAAGCCGGTGGCGCTTGATCAACTGCGCACCTTGATCAAGTCGGCGCTCAGCTTGCCTGTTACGGTTGATGGGTCGCTGTCCGGCGGCGAGAATTGCCCGGTTGCCGCCACCCAGCTGATCGGTGAGTCTTCGGCAATCATCAACGTTCGCGAAATGATCGGCAAGTTGTCGCGCAGTCAGGCGCCGGTTTACATCTCGGGAGAGTCCGGTAGCGGCAAGGAGCTTGCAGCACGCCTGATCCATGCCCAGAGCGTCCGCCATGCCGCCGCTTTTATGCCGGTGAATTGCGGGGCAATTCCCGAGAACCTGATGGAGAGTGAATTTTTCGGTTATCGCAAAGGGGCGTTTACCGGGGCCGACAGTGATCGGGATGGTTTTTTTCAGGCCGCAAATGGCGGTACGCTGTTCCTCGACGAAGTGGCCGATCTGCCGCTGGCAATGCAGGTGAAGCTGCTGCGCGCGATTCAGGAAAAGAAGGTGCGCAAGGTCGGCTGTACGGCCGAAGAGCCGGTTGATGTGCGCATTATTTCGGCAACACACCGCAAACTGAAAGACTGTGTTGATGCCGGTACATTCCGCCAGGATCTCTATTACCGGCTTAATGTTATCGAGCTAAAAATGCCGCCCTTGCGCGAACGTCATGAGGACGTTGCGCCACTCGTCGGCGCTCTGCTCGGGCGGATTTGCGGCGGCCACCCGCCGCAGCTGGCGGCGGAGGCTATGCGGGCACTTTGCGCTTACAGTTTTCCCGGCAATGTTCGCGAGCTGGAGAATATTCTTGAACGGGCTACGGCGCTGTGCTCCGCAAACTCGGTGACGCTCGATGACCTGCAGCTCGGGCCGGAAGTTTCTGCTGATGGCGGCGTTGCGCGTGACGGCGAGACACTTGACGATCACATCAATCGTGTCGAGAAGCAGGTGATTCTGGAGGCGCTGGCGAAGACCGGGTTTAATCGTACCGCAGCAGCGAGATTACTCGGCGTCACTTTTCGCTCCTTGCGTTATCGCATTGAGCGACTGGGTATTGAAGAGTGAGTAAAGGGCAGGCCGCTCACCGTGCCGGAATTTCGGCTGCCGGGTGGCTGCCTGCGGTGCGTCGTATTGAGTCGCCCAATTGCGATGAGCGGCCGCCTGGTGAGTCGATCTCCCTGATTGTCGTTCACGCGATCAGCCTGCCGCCTGCGCAGTTTGGTAGTGATGATGTGATCCGCTTGTTCACAAACTCGCTCGATCCTGACGCGCATCCCTATTTCTCCCGGATTGCCGGTTTGCATGTTTCAGCCCACTTTTTTATCCGGCGCAATGGTGAGTTAATTCAGTTCGTTTCCTGCGATCAGCGTGCCTGGCATGCAGGTGTTTCGAGTTGGCAGGGGCGCGAGCGGTGTAATGATTTCTCAATCGGCATTGAATTGGAAGGCTGCGATGAGCAGCATTTTGATGATGCGCAGTATGGACAGCTTGTTGCCTTGATCGAGGATTTGCGACAACGTTATCCCGTCAGCTCTGTGGTCGGGCACTGTGATATTTCACCCGGTCGGAAGACCGATCCCGGGCCCTGCTTTGATTGGCGGCGCCTGGCTTTTTCTGGCGTAACGATTGGCCGGTAGCACCGGCCAATCCAATAAATTCTTTCGGCATTTCTGCTTGTTGGGCGTATCGTATCCTGCGCTACGCAGAATGCCGGAGCGCTATTCCGTTCGGTTTTTTCCAAGTACAGCGGTAACGGCGTCGACAGATTGCGACAGCCCGGAACGTGCTTTTGTTTGGCCATAAAATAGTTCTTGCGTCAAGCGTCATGCGCTACTAGAATTAGTCGGAATTAGCAAGAGTGACACAACATCTAGTAGGTTTGTGTCAGTGCGGTGTGTTTCGTTTTTGACGGTTTTCGGGTTTGATTTCTTCGTCCTGCTGCCCTCTAAATGCACAACTGATGGATATAAACGGATTGCTGAATATAGATACGCTCAGCTTCGCATCGCGCTCACCGGACTTTTCCAGTCTGGCTCAGTCTCCCGTTTCCTCCTCATTTTCTGTCTCAATTACATCTTTTTTCGCAGCCTCTTTTTTCGCCGCCGTCTTTCGTCGTCTGGCGAATCATGTTGCCGCTCACGAATTCAATCAAACGCATCGCCGATGCGTTTGTTGGGTGGTCTGTTCTTTCCGGACGGATCGTTTTTGTAGTGCTCGTTAGAACTGTTCATCGATTTCACAGAAGGAGGTAGACATGGCAACAAGTGCGAAGAAACCGACGGCGGCTGCGAAGCCTGCCGCCAAGAAGGCAGCGCCAAAAGCGGCTGCTAAACCTGCAGTTAAAAAAGCGGCCCCGAAGGCGGCCGTCAAGCCCGCAGCTAAAAAACCTGCTGCCAAGCCGGTCGTCAAGAAAGCTGCGCCAAAGGCTGCTGCCAAGCCCGTAGCGAAAAAGGCGGCTGCCAAACCAGTGGCAAAGAAGGCTGTCGCTAAGCCGGCTGCGAAGCCTGCTGCGAAAAAAGTTGTAGCCAAGCCTGCCGCAAAGAAGGCTGCTGCAAAACCGGCTGCCAAGAAGGCTGCAGCGAAACCGGCCGCTAAAAAACCTGCGGCCAAACCGGTCGCAAAGAAGGCGGCTGCAAAACCGGCAGCTAAGCCGGCAGCTAAAAAAGTCGCTGCAAAGCCGGCCGCAAAGAAGGTTGCTGCCAAGCCTGCTGCGAAAAAAGCCGCTGCCAAGCCTGTTGCAAAGAAGGCGGCTGCAAAGCCGGCAGCCAAGCCGGCAGCAAAACCTGTAGCGAAGAAAGCGGCTGCTAAACCAGCCGCCAAACCCGCGGCCAAACCCGCAGCAAAAAAACCGGCAGCCAAACCGGCGGTCAAGAAAGCAGCTCCTGCCCCGGCGCCTCAAGCCGCAGCAGCGTCAGCAGCTGTCTCGGCGCCGTCTACGGCGGCAACTCCGGGTCTCAAGTCGGCACTCAATCCGACAGGTGCCTGGCCGTTCCCGACGGGCTCACGTCCGAAGTAAGCGATGGCGTTTGTGGGGTGGGGTGAGCAATGCTTGCCTCCCCCAATTTGCTGGACTTGAGGCGCAACTTTTGTTGCGCCTTTTTCTCGACCCGAGCGCCGGTGCTGCGCCGCCTATTCGAGAAAGCAGCGGATGCGTTCTACAGCTTCGGTCAGTCGTCCGATATCGGTTGTGTAGGCAAAGCGCAGGTGATTCTTCGGTGCGTGCGTACCGAAGTCCAGCCCCGGCGTGACCGCTACGCCAGCGGCTTCGAGCAGTTGACGGCTAAAGTCATCGCTGTCTTTTGTGAGCGCGCTGCAATCGGCGTAAATATAGAACGCGCCTTCCGGTTTTGCCGTGATACGGAAACCAAGTTTCTCGAGTTCTGGCGTGAGGAAGTCGCGGCGACGGCGAAACTCGTTGCGCCGTTCTTCGAGGATCGCGAGCGTTTCCGGTTTGAAGGCGGCGAGTGCGGCGTATTGCGCGGGTGTCGACGGCGAGATGAAGAGGTTCTGCGCAAGCTTCTCGATGTCACGCGTGAAGCGCTCCGGGACAACCAGCCAGCCCAGCCGCCATCCCGTCATGTTGAAATATTTCGAAAAACTTTGTACGACGAAAATGTCGTCACCGTGTGCCAGTGCGGTCGTCGCGTCACATTCGTAGGTGAGCCCGTGGTAGATCTCGTCGACGATCAGTTGGCCGTTGTGCCGGCGGACAAAGTCGGCAATCGCGGCGAGCTGCGCGGTGTCGAGCATCGTGCCGGTGGGGTTGGCCGGCGATGCAAAAAGAGCGCCGGCCGTGTTTTCAGTCCAGTATTGCTCAAGGTCGGCAAGCGTCGGTTGAAAGTTGCTGGAGGCCCCCACCGGAATATTTACGGGAACGCCCTCGAAAGTTCTGACGAAGTGACGGTTGCACGGGTAGCCAGGGTCTGTGAGTAGCCATTCTTTGCCGGGTGTGGCGAGGCAGGCAAGGGCGAGAAGCAGCGCACCGGAGGCGCCTGCGGTCACGACAATGCGTGAGGCGGAGAGCTTGATGCCATAGCGGCTTTGATAAAAACCGGCAATGGCTTCGCGCAACTCAGGCAGGCCGAGCGCCGGCGTGTAGAAAACCCGGCCAGTGGCAAGATGCGCTTGCGAGGCGGCGATGACCGGCGCCGGTGTCGGGAAGTCGGGTTCGCCGACTTCCATGTGAATGATGTCGCGTCCTGCCGCTTCCAGCGCCTTGGCGCGTGTCAGCAACTCCATGACGTGGAAGGGCGCGATAGCGTTGACGCGAGGCGCTGAAGGGGGCGGCATGTCTTGCTCCAGGGCAGAAAAAGGCCGCCCGAAGGCGGCCTTTCAGTGTAGCGCAACAGTGCTGGGTGCGGCGTTAGACGGCTTCGCGCCAGAGTCCCATTTCGAACAGTTCGCGCTTGAGGATCAGTTGACGCGGCATCTTCTCGCCCAGTTTGTCGAACCACTCCTTGTGACCGGCCAACTCGGCTTTCCATGCGTCGGCGTCGACCTGGGTCAGTTCGTCGAATTCGGCCCTGGTGATTTCGAGACCGGTCCAGTCGATGTCTTCGAACTTCGGCATCCAGCCGAGCGCGGTTTCCTTGGCGGCAACGCGACCCTTGACGCGGTCGATGATCCACTTGAGGATGCGCGCGTTTTCGCCGAAGCCCGGCCACATGAATTCGCCCTTCTCATTCAAGCGGAACCAGTTCACGCAGAAGATGCGCGGTGCATGTTCGACGGCGTGGCCCATTTTCAGCCAGTGGTTGAAGTAGTCGCCCATGTGGTAACCGCAGAACGGCAGCATGGCGAATGGATCGCGACGCACGACGCCCTGTGCGCCAAACGCCGCAGCAGTAGTTTCCGAGCCGAGCGTGGCGGCCATGTAAACGCCGAAGTTCCAGTTGAAGGCTTCATAGACCAGCGGCACAGTGGTGGCGCGGCGACCGCCGAAGATGAAGGCCGAGATCGGCACACCCTGCGGGTCTTCCCATTTCTCATCAACCGACGGGCACTGCGAAGCCGGTGCGGTGAAGCGCGAGTTCGGGTGCGCCGCCTTGCGGCCGGTTTCCTTGGCGATTTCCGGCGTCCAGTCCTTGCCTTGCCAGTCGATCAGGTGGGCGGGGGCTTCCTTGCTCATGCCTTCCCACCACACGTCGCCATCGTCGGTCAGCGCGACGTTGGTGAAGATGACGTTTTCCTTCAACGTGGCCATCGCGTTGTAGTTGGTCTTTTCGTTGGTGCCCGGGGCGACGCCGAAGAAGCCGGCTTCCGGGTTGATCGCGTAGAACTTGCCGTCCTTGCCCGGCTTGATCCAGGCGATGTCGTCGCCGATCGTCGTGATCTTCCAGCCACCCAGGCTTTGCGGCGGGATCAGCATGGCGAAATTGGTCTTGCCGCAGGCCGACGGGAAAGCGGCGGCGACGTAGGATTTTTCACCTTCCGGCGATTCAACGCCGAGGATCAGCATGTGTTCGGCCAGCCAGCCTTCGTCGCGCGCCATATTCGAGGCGATGCGCAGGGCGAAGCATTTCTTGCCGAGCAGCGCGTTGCCGCCGTAACCCGAGCCGTAGGACCAGATTTCGCGGGTTTCCGGGTAGTGCACGATGTACTTGGTGTCCGGGTTGCACGGCCAGCGCGAATCTTTTTCATTGGGGCCGATCGGCGCGCCGATCGAGTGCACGCAAGGAACGAATTCGCCGTCGCTGCCGAGCACGTCGAATACGGCCTTGCCCATGCGCGTCATGGTGCGCATGTTGACGACGACGTAGGGGCTGTCGGAAATCTCGACGCCGATATGGGCGATCGGCGAGCCGAGCGGGCCCATCGAGAACGGGATGACGTACATCGTGCGACCGCGCATGCAACCCTTGAAGACGCCCTTCAGCGTCTCGCGCATTTCGGCCGGGTCTTCCCAGTTGTTGGTCGGGCCGGCGTCTTCTTTCTTCGCCGAGCAGATGTAGGTGCGGTCTTCAACGCGTGCCACGTCCGACGGATCGGACCAGGCGAGGTAGGAGTTCTTGCGCTTTTCCGGGTTGAGCCGGATCAACATGCCGGCATCGACCATTTCAGTGCACAGGCGGTCGTATTCTTCCTGCGTGCCGTCGGCCCAGACGATGCGGGCGGGTTCGGTCAGCTTGGCAATATCGGCGACCCATTGTTTCAGGCGTTCGTGTTTGACGTAGGCGGGGGCGTTGAGTGGGGCGGCTTGGTTCATGGCAATACACTCTCTAAGGGGAAGGTCGAGAAAGCGGGAATTACCGTGGCGCGACGCACAGCGAAAGATTCCCGCAGGGCTTGCGGCGGGAAGTGGCGTCGGTCGCGGCTGGCGAAAAGTCGGCCCAGCGCAGGGGATAGTGTGAGGGGCATGCTCGGCGTTTGTGGCGCAACGAGGTTTCGGTAATCCACAATTATGCCACAGGTCGAACTGCCTTAGACTGCCTCTTGACGATGGCTTGCCCTTCTGAGGTATGGGCAAACCCGGTTTTTTTGCCGGTGTTGAACGCCAGCTTCCTTGTTATAATTATGAATTACCGACGAACGTTCTACCAGGAAAGTGAGCCATGAATAATGATCAGCTTCGCGCCGCCGCCCTCTACTATCACCGTCACCCCAAGCCGGGCAAGATTTCGGTTCAGCCGACCAAGCAGCTGACCAACCAGTACGATTTGTCGATGGCGTATTCGCCGGGTGTCGCTGCGGCTTGCGAGGAAATCGTCGCCAATCCTGCTGAAGTCAGCACGCTGACTTCGCGCGCCAATCTGGTGGGCGTCATCACCAATGGCACTGCGGTGCTCGGCCTTGGCCCGATCGGCCCGCTGGCAGCCAAGCCGGTGATGGAAGGCAAGGGCGTGCTGTTCAAGAAGTTCGCCAATATCGACGTTTTCGACATCGAAATCGAGCAACGCGATCCGGACATGCTGATCGAAATCATCGCCTCGCTGGAGCCGACTTTCGGCGGCATCAATCTTGAAGACATCAAGGCGCCGGAGTGCTTCTACATCGAGAAAAAACTGCGCGAACGGATGAAGATTCCGGTTTTTCATGACGATCAGCACGGTACCGCCATCGTCATCGGCGCTGCCGTCCTCAATGGATTGCATCTGCAAGGCAAGGATCTGAAAAAGGTCAAACTGGTCACCTCCGGCGCCGGCGCTGCTGCACTGGCCAGTCTGGACATGCTGGTGATGCTGGGCATCCCGGTCGAAAACATCTGGGTGACCGACATCAAAGGTCTGGTTTATGAAGGCCGGATCGAGGAGATGGACGAGATCAAGGCGCGTTACGCCAAGAAAACCGATGCACGCACGCTCGGCGAAGTCATCGAAGGCGCTGATGTCTTCCTCGGGCTGTCGGCAGGCGGTGTGTTGAAGAAGGAGATGGTTGCGAAGATGGCGCCGAATCCGATGATCATGGCGCTGGCCAATCCCAATCCGGAAATCCGGCCGGAAGACGTCAAGGAAGTGCGCAGTGATGCGATCATCGCCACCGGCCGCTCGGATTACCCGAATCAGGTGAATAACGTTCTTTGTTTTCCATTCATCTTCCGTGGTGCGCTTGACGTTGGTGCGACGACGATTACCGAAGAAATGAAGCTCGCCGCCGTCAAGGCCATCGCCGAACTGGCGCGCGTCGAGCAGTCGGAAGTAGCGGCCAAGGCCTACGGCGAAAAAGCCACCAGCTTCGGCCCGGAATACCTGATTCCGAATCCGTTCGATCCGCGTTTGATTGCGAAAATCGCGCCGGCGGTTGCCCAGGCGGCCATGGATTCCGGTGTGGCGACGCGCCCGCTCAAGGATATTGAAGCTTATCGCGACAGCCTCAACGAGTTTGTTTACCACTCCGGCCTGATCATGAAGCCGGTTTTTTCGCAGGCCAAGAGCGCGCCAAAACGCATCGTTTTTGCCGAGGGTGAGGACGAGCGGGTGCTGCGTGCGATACAGGTCATCGTCGACGAGGGGATTGCCCGGCCGATCGTTATCGGCCGGCCGGACGACATTGCGCGCAAGGTAGAAGAAGCCGGCCTGCGGGTGCGGCCCGGCATTGATTTCGAGATTGTGTATGCCGACCGCTGCGAGTTTTTCGATGCGAATTTTGAAAGTTACTGGCAGGAATATTTGCGCCTGATGGAGCGCAAGGGCGTGTCGGCCGACTACGCCAAGCGTGAAGTACGTCGTCGCGCCACCTTGTTCGGTGCGCTTATGGTGCGTATGGGGCATGCCGACGGGCTGATCTGCGGCACCTTCGGTCGCCACGATATTCATCGGGAGTATGTGTCCAATGTTATAGGCATGGCGCATGGCGTGAAAAACTACTACGCCATGAACCTGCTGATGCTGCCCGAACGCACCGTATTCATCGCTGACACTTACGTCAATTACGATCCATCCGCCGAGCAGATCGCCGATATGACACTGCTCGCCGCCGACGAAGTCCGTCGTTTCGGTGTCGCGCCGAAAGTGGCCCTGCTTTCGCATTCCTCGTTTGGCTCCGAGAACACGCCGACCTCAATCAAGATGCGTGAAGTATTGCGCCTGCTTAACGAGCGTGCGCCGCAGCTCGAAGTTGAAGGCGAAATGCATGGTGATGCAGCGCTCGACGAAACGATTCGCCTGCAGGTGTTTCCCAATTCCCGTCTCAAGGGGCAGGCCAATCTGCTGATCATGCCGACGCTCGATGCGGCGAATATTTCCTTCAACCTGCTCAAGATCGCGGCTGGCGATAACTTGACAATCGGCCCGATCCTGCTCGGCGCTGCTCGACCTGCGCATGTTCTGACATCGACGGCAACGGTTCGGCGCATCGTCAATATGACGGCGCTGACCGTGGTTGATAATCTCAAGAACGAGCGTTAATCGCTGTATGGTGGCGGCCGGGTTGTTTCCCCGGCCGTCAATCCGGTTATCATGCATTGCATGTTCATTGCCTTGCGTGTCGAACGATGTCCAATAGCCGAACCGCGCTGATTCTTACCGGCGGTGGCGCGCGCGCCGCCTATCAGGTCGGTGTGTTGCGGGCGGTGCGTGAACTGTTGCCGGATCCCACCGTCAACCCCTTTCCCATCATCTGCGGCACCTCTGCCGGTGCGATCAACGCGGCGACCCTGGCTTGCCATGCCGATAATTTCCGTGGGGCGGTCGAAGCGCTGACCGATGTCTGGCGCAATATGCGCGCTGGCCACGTCTATCGGGCCGATCCGGTCGGCATACTGGGCTCGGGCTTGCGCTGGACGGGCTCGCTGGTGATTGGCTGGCTGATCAAACGTAGCCCGCGCTCACTGCTGGACAACGAGCCCTTGCAACGCTTGCTTGAGGGAAGGCTGGATTTTCGCAGTATTGACCGCTCAATTGCCAACGGGACGCTGTACGCGGTAAGTCTCACCGCGTCCGGTTATACCAGCGGTCACAGCGTCAGCTTTTTCCAGGCGCGCGCGGAAGTGGAAACCTGGCAGCGCACCCAGCGTTTCGGCAGCCGCACCCAGCTTGGTATTCGTCACCTGATGGCATCAAGTGCCATTCCTTTTGTTTTTCCGGCCGTCAAGTTGCATCGGGAGTACTTCGGTGACGGCTCGATGCGGCAGTTGGCGCCCATTTCCCCGGCCATCCATTTGGGCGCCGAGAAAATCCTGATCATTGGCGCGGGGCGGATGACCGATAAGTCGCAGCGACAACATTCGGATCGCTACCCATCGCTCGCGCAGATTGCCGGCCATGCGTTGTCATCCATTTTTCTTGACGGCCTGGCCGTTGATATCGAGCGCATGCAGCGCATCAATAACACCTTGTCGATTATTCCTGACGAGGTCAAGGAAACGGCAGGTATTACGTTGCGGCCGGTCAAATGCCTGGTAATTGCTCCCTCCGAGCGTCTTGATTATCTCGCGGCACGCCACGCCAAGGCCCTGCCATGGGCCGTACGTCTGCTTTTGCGGGGGATCGGTGCGATGAATCGTCAGGGGGGAGCGCTGACCAGTTACCTGTTGTTCGAGCAGCCTTACACCCGGGCGCTGATTGATCTGGGCTACAAGGACGCAATGGATCGGCAGGAAGAGGTTAAAGCGTTTCTTGAAGTTTGATTTTTATCAAGTTATTTCTTAGATAGTCGTTCTATCCACATGTTTTTCTTGATTTATCGAGTTCGGTTGTTAAACTGAAGTAAAATTGCTGTAACAATCGAACAGCGCTGGAGACGTCTCGTATGCAGATTAATTTGAAAATCGCCTTGCTGTCCGGCCTCCTGTTGGGGGCCAACGTCGTGGCGGTGAATGTGGCGCAGGCACAGACTGTCCAGAAAAAAGTCAAACCAGCAGCCAAACCGCAAAAAAAACCGGTCAAGAAGACTGCAGATCAACTGCATGAGGCCCGCCAGCTGGCGGTCCAGTCCGGTTCCGCACTGGTCATCGGACAGGATGGCGGCGATCCGCTTTATCAGAAGAATGCCAACCTCGTCGTGCCGATTGCCTCGATCACCAAAGTGATGACGGCAATGGTCGTGCTTGACAGCGTCCCCAATCTGCAGGCACCGATTACCGTTTCCGACGAAGACGTCGATTATCTGCGTGGCAGCCGTTCGCGCCTGCAGGTCGGGTCCGTTGTCACGCGCGAGAAGGCCTTGCTGCTGGCGCTGATGTCATCCGAAAACCGTGCAGCCAACGCGCTGGCCCGTCACTATCCGGGCGGCATGGAGGCTTTTCTGGTGGCCATGAACCATAAGGCGCAGTCGCTCGGTATGCAGAACACCCGTTTTGAAGATCCGACCGGTCTGACCAGCAATAATCTCTCTACCGCCCATGACCTGGCGAAAATGGTTGCTGCGGCGCATCGTTATCCACTGATTCGCGAGTTCTCGACGACATCCGGCGCCATGGTCGAGGTTAGCGGGCGTGAGTTGGAGTATCGCAATACCAACCAGCTGGTGAAAAACTCAGCGTGGGATATCGGTTTGTCAAAAACCGGCTATATCCACGAGGCCGGAAAATGTCTGGTGATGCAGGCGCGCCTGGCTGACAAGCCAGTGGTTATTGTCCTGCTCGATTCGGCTGGCAAGCTGACCCGTGTGGGTGACGCCAACCGGATCAAGCGCTGGATGGAAAGCGCGTTTCTGACCCGTAAGCTGCCGGCGCGTGTTTGAGTAAATTGTGAAAAAAAAGCCACGGGAAACCGTGGCTTTTTTTTGCTCCGGAGATTATTTGCTGCGCGGTTTGCGGTGACCCAACGCATGCGAAATTTCATCAGCGGCTGACTTGATCTGCGCGACCCATTCCGGGTTGTGCCGATCGGTCGGCGCCGAGATCGAGAGGCCGGCAACGATCATTCCCTCGTCGTTGCGAATCGGTGCGGCAATACAGCGCAAGCCAAGCTCAGCTTCTTCGTTGTCGTAGGCAAGATCGTGCCGGCGGATCTTGTCGAGCTCCTTCTCCAGTGCCTCGAGGGTGGTTAGCGAATGGGGTGTCTTGCCTGGCAGGCCGGTACGTTTTGCATAAGCACGAACATCAGTCACCCGGTCGGCAGCGAGGAAAAGTTTGCCGACCGAAGTCAGATGCAAGGGGGCGCGGCCACCGACCAGATAGACGACGCGCACCAGCGAGCGACCGCTCGACGTGCGCTCGGCATAAATTATTTCGTCTTCGTGGCGGATGCCGAGGTTGATCGCCTCGCCAATGGATTCGTGCAGTCGCTGCATGAAAGGCAGGGCGGCCTGACGGATATTGATGCGTGACTTGACGATGTTGCCGAGTTCCAGCAAGCGAATGCCCAGCGCGTAGCTGCCGGCTTCCTGCCGCTCGACAAGGTGTAAACTGGTCATCGCCGCGAGAATGCGGTGTGCCGTCGACGGGTGCAGCCCGGTGCTCTGGGCCAACAGCTTGAGGCTGGCCGGCTCGGGTGTGTCGGCCAGGACTTCGAGCAGCGACATCATGCGCTCGATCACCTGGATTGATCCTTTTTCTGCTTGCTGCTCAGCCATTGACTTCCCGTTGAACCTTCCGTTTTGTGCTTCGGCGGAATACTATTACGCGCGCCGCCCGATCTGATGTTTAACGCCTTGTCGCACCTTGTGCGCCGCAATATTTTAACATCATGCGTGCTGCCTTGTTTGTTTGCCGCCTAATGGACTCGTGCGGACGGTATCGAAATGCCAAATACGGCGGTAAAAAGAATTTTATAGAGGAACGCAATGCTTGAAACCGACGACCCGCTGGCGATTCCACTGTGGATCAACGGCCATGCCTATTTGACGATGCCGCCGAGTTTCTTCGACGTGCGCAACCCGCTCAGTGGCGAGATTCTACGCCGCACGCCCCTGTGCGGTGCCGGCGAAGCGCAGAAGGCCGTTGATGCGGCACAGGCGGCGCTTGCGCCGTGGTCTGCCGAAACGCTGGCTGCACGCAGCGCTCTGCTCGCGGCGCTAGGCGATGCGCTGGCGGGCTATGCCGGGCATTTTTCCGGATTGATTGTCGAGGAGACCGGCAAGGATGCCGACGCGGCAGCGGCTGAGGTAGGCAATGCGGTGGCTTTGCTGCGCAGCCCGACGGAAGGTGGCGATGCCGGTGTTGTGGCGATTGTCGGCGATGCTGCTGCGCCGTTGCTGGGCGCGTTGTCACGGGCTGTTCCCGCTTTGCTGGGTGGTGCGACAGTGGTGATCAAGCCGAGTCCGAAGGCGCCGTCAGCAATTTTTGCGCTGGCCGAGTTGACCGCCCGCAACGGATTTCTGGCGGGCGTTTTCAATATTCTGCAAGGCGATGAGGCGGCGGTCGAAGGCTTGTGTGCCAGCCCTGCCGTGAGCATCCTGCTGTTTTCCGGCGATGCGGCGCTGGGCGCCCGGGTGGGTGAAATTGCCGCCCGTCATGGCAAACTCTTCGTAGCCTGATCGATGCACCGCATTGTTTATCTGGAGCGCGAATCGATCTCCGCCGAAGTGCGGCGGCCGGCCTTTGCCCATACCTGGGTCGAGTATCCGAAGACTTCGCAGGCGCAGGTCGAGGCGCGTTTGTCGGGGGCAACGATCGCCATCGTCAACAAGCTGCTGATCGATGCCGCGCTGATTGCGCGTCTACCGGACCTGCAGATGATCGCCGTGTCGGCGACCGGTACCAACAACATCGATCTGGCAGCCTGCCGTGAACGTAGCATCGTCGTTGCGAATGTCCGGGCTTACGCCGCACATACCGTACCGGAGCATGCTTTTGCCTTGCTGTTGGCGCTCTCGCGAAATGTTTTTGCCTATCGCGACGCGGTCGCTGCCGGGCGCTGGCAGCAATCCGACCAGTTCTGTTTTTTTGACTACCCGATCCGTGATCTGCACGGCGCAACGCTCGGCGTCATTGGTGGCGGCAGCCTGGGTTCCGGCGTCATCCGGCTGGCCGAGGCCTTCGGCATGCGCGTGCTGCGCGCCGAGCGCAAGGGCGAAATGACGGTGCGCGCCGGCTATACCTCATTCGCGACGGTACTGCGCGAGGCCGACGCAATTTCCATGCACTGTCCGCTGACGACAGAAACAAAAAACCTGATCGGCGAAGCCGAGTTGCGTGCCATGAAGCCGTCGGCCTTGTTGATCAATACGGCGCGCGGCGGTCTGGTCGATGAGGCCGTATTGCCGCGGGCCTTGCGCGAAGGATGGATTGCCGGCGCCGGTTTCGATGTGCTCAGTGTCGAACCACCAAGCGCCGGAAATCCGCTGCTCGCACCGGAACTGCTGGTGCTCCCCAACTTCCTGCTCACCCCGCACGTCGCCTGGGCCAGCCGGCCGGCGATGCAGGCGCTGGTCGATCAGATGATCGACAACATTGAAGCTTTTGCGCGCGGCGAAGCGTGCAACCGGGTGGCCTGAGCGCATGCGCAGCTGGTTTTTACTGCTCTGCTTCCTCGCCATCACCGCGCATGCTGAAGTACCCAATGTGGCAGCGGCAGCTGACCTCAAGTTCGCCCTCGGCGAAATTGCGGCCGCTTACCAAAAGGAGACCGGGCGGGCAGTCCGGCTGTCTTTCGGTTCGTCGGGAAATTTTGCCCGGCAGATTCCGCAGGGCGCGCCTTTCGAACTTTTTCTTTCGGCCGATGAAGATTACATCCTGAAACTCGCAGCAGAGGGCCTGCTGCAGGGCGACGGACACCTTTACGCGATCGGTCGTATCGCATTGCTGGTGCCGCATGGCTCGACACTGACGGCTGACGGCGAGCTGAAGGATCTGCAGGCCGCCGTCAGCGACGGCCGCATCCGGCGCTTCGCCATCGCCAATCCCGAGCATGCGCCCTATGGCCGCGCCGCGCGCGCTGCGCTGCAGCGGGCGGGGGTATGGGAGAGCCTGCAGGGCAAGCTGGTGCTTGGTGAGAACGTCGCACAGGCCGCGCAGTTCGCTACCAGCGGCTCCGCGCAGGGCGGCATTGTCGCCTGGTCTCTGGCCAGGTCGCCGGAAATTGCCAGGCTCGGCACGGCGGCGTTGATTCCCGAGAGCTGGCACCCGCCGCTACGCCAGCGCATGGCGCTGACGCGTAAGGCCGGTAACGAAGCGCGGCACTTCTACGACTACCTGCAACAACCGGCAGCGCGCACGGTCTTCGAGCGCTACGGCTTTTCGCTGCCGGCGAAGTGAGTAAATTGTGAAAAAAAGAAACCGCTTTCAACACAGAGCGCACGGAGACACAGAGAACACAGAGAACACAGAGAAAATCTTTTTTGGTCTTCTCCGTGATCTCTGTGTCTCTGTGTACTCCGTGTTGAAAGCGCTTGGTTCTCCGCGTTAATGGACTGGCAAGCACTCTCCCTTTCGCTGAAACTTGCTGCCGCTACCGTGCTGCTGCTCCTGCCGTTTTCGATCTGGCTGGCGCGGCGCCTGGCGTGGTCGCAGTTTCGCGGGCAGGGCGCGCTGGAGGCGGCGATCATGTTGCCGCTGGTGCTGCCGCCGACGGTCCTCGGCTACTACCTGCTGCTCGGCTTCGGCGGCGCTTCGCCGCTTGGTCAGGCCTATCAGGCACTGACCGGACGCTCGCTGGTGTTCAGTTTTGACGGCCTGTTGCTGGCCTCGCTGATCTTCAACCTGCCTTTTGCCGTGCAGCCGATGCAGCGTGCCTTCGCCTCGATTCCGCGTGAGGTGCGCGAGGCCGCGTGGGTGTCCGGCCTGTCGCGCTGGCAAACTTTCCTGCGCATCGAGTTGCCATTGGCCTGGCCCGGCATTGCCGCCGCGCTGGCGCTCACTTTTGCGCACACGCTTGGCGAGTTCGGTGTCGTTCTGATGGTCGGCGGCAACCTGGCCGGCGAAACCAAAACGGTGGCCATTGCCATTTACGATCAGGTGCAGGCGTTCAATGATTCGGCGGCAGCCGGCATGTCGGCGCTACTCCTTGCCCTGTCTTTTCTTGCCGTGATGTTCGTTTATCGGCTCGGTCGAGCGCGGGTGCAGCGATGAGGCTGGAAGCCTGTCTCGAACAAAGCGCGCCGATCCCGCTGGCCGCCGATCTGTGCTGCGACGGCGGCGAGTTGCTGGCGCTGGTCGGCCCCTCGGGCAGCGGCAAGTCGACCATCCTGCGCTGTCTCGCCGGCTTGCATCGACCCGCCGGCGGCTATGTGCGGTGCGGCGCTGAAACCTGGTTCGATGCCGCGGGCGCTATCGACATTTCGCCGCAACAGCGCCGCGTCGGTTTCGTCTTTCAGCATTACGCCTTGTTTCCGCATCTGAGTGCCTTGGCCAATGTCATGGTGGCACTCGGGCATCTGCCCGCCGGTGCTCGTGAGGCCAAAGCGCGCGAATGGCTGGCGCGCGTCAATCTCGATGGTCTTGATGCGCGCCGCCCCGGCGAATTGTCCGGTGGCCAGCAACAACGCGTGGCGATTGCCCGCGCGCTGGCCCGTGAGCCGCAGGTGTTGTTGCTTGACGAGCCCTTCTCGGCGGTTGATCACGTGACGCGGCGCAAGCTTCTGCGACAGCTGATCCAGTTACGCCGCTCGCTGGCCATTCCGATCATTCTGGTAACGCACGATCTGGAGGAGGCCAGTTTGCTCGCCGACCGTATGACCGTGCTGCAACACGGTCGTACCTTACAGACGGCGACGCCGGCACAGATGCTCGCACAGCCATGCAGTGCGCTGGTCGCGCGCCTGACCGACCAGCCCAATCTGTTTGTTGGCAAGGTGCTGCGCCATTTGCCCGAGCTTGATGTCACGGAATTCGAATGGCAGGGCCGCTTGTTGCTGGCGCCACATACCCCGACCTTTGCGGTCGGCGATGTCGTGTGCTGGGTGGTGCCGGCCGAGGGCGTCGTGCTGGTTCGGGATGAACAGCAGGATCGCGCCAACACGGTGCTCGCCCGGGTTGCCGAGAGCCTTGCCTGGCGCGGCCATGCGAGCATCACGGCGCATGTTGGCGGGCGGCGTGAGGCGGCCTTGTCGTTTGCCATCGGCGCGTCGGTCGCGGCGCGGCGCGGCATCGTGCCCGGCGCTGAAGTGCCGCTGCAGTTGCAGAAATCGGCGATCCGGCTGTTGCCGCCGGACCCGGCGACGATTGATCCGCTGCGTTTTTCTGCCGAACTGCCGTCATGAGTCAGCGCTCCGTGTGTGGTGCGCCAGAAACCGCAATGTCGCATCAGCCCCGGAAACGCTGCCCCGAGGTATGATGCACTCTTGTCGCCAGTGCGAAATGTCCGTTACGAAACACCAGATTGATATTGATGAATACTCCAGTCGCCACGCCAAACCCCGTCCAGAATGCTCGTTCCCTGACCAAGGATTTTCAGGAAAAATTTTCCGTTTTCCGCGATTGTCTGCCGCTGGCGATAGGTATCGACAAGCAGCTTCTGGCCCGGCTACCCGGGCTTGATAGAAAACTTCTGCGTATCGCCCTCGGGATTCACACCAACTCCCTGCGTTACCTGAAGGCAATGGAGAAAGCCACGGTGCGCCATGATCTTGACGGCAATGCGGCGGATGAGGTGACCGACGAGCATCGTGCACATGCATCGAAGCTGATTGGCGAGCGTTTCAAGAAAGATGCCGAGCGGCGCAAGGCGCAGCGCGAGGCTGAACTGCAGGCACGCCAGCGCACCGAGAAACTCGGCCAGCTCATTGAAAAATTCGGGCGAACTAACTGATTCGCTGACTGAAAAAACCTTGACGACAGGCTGAGCTATGAGTCACAAGCACCAGCATTTTTTGCATTCGATTTTTCATGACCCGCTGAGCGGCAACATCCATTGGCGCGAGGTGGAATCGCTGCTGCACCACCTCGGCGCTACTGTTGAGCCGGCGCACGGCGCACGCTTTCGTATTGTGCTGAACCAGCACGAGTTTTTTCTACATCATCCGCATCACAGCAACGTTTGCGCCAAACAGGAAATCAAATACCTGCGGGAGTGTCTCGCCAGCGCCGGCGTAACGCCGTCGGCCTACGACGAAAAAAATGGCTGAGTCGCAAGGTCTTGTGTCGAGCCCGGTAACAATGAACCGGGCCTCGCTGCGCAGCGCAGAGCTGCCGGTTTATCAGGGGATTGCGCTTGCCGACATCCGTCTGGTTGATTCGTCAGCACTTTGTCGTGAGGCTTTTGACGCGCTGATGACGGCTGATGCCATCGGTTTCGATACCGAATCAAAACCGACTTTCCTCAAGGGCGAGGTTTCCACCGGGCCGCATCTCATCCAGTTGGCAACCGAAACCCATGCCTATCTGTTCCAGCTGTCCCGTTTTGGCGGCATGGCAGAGTTGAAGGAGATCCTGGAGTCGCCGCGGGTGCTGAAAGTGGGTTTCGGTCTCGGCAATGACCGCAGTGCGCTGCGCCTCAGATTGGGCATCGAGCCGGCTAATCTGCTGGATCTTGGCGAAGTCCTGCGCGGGCCGGGGCATCGCGGTACGGTTGGCGCCAAAGTGGCCGTCGCACATTTTTTTGCGCAGAAACTGCACAAGTCCAAACAGACCAGTACCAGCAACTGGGCGGCATCACACCTGACCGAGCGGCAACTGCTTTACGCCGCCAACGATGCGCATGTGGCGCTGCGCCTTTACCGGGCGTGGGTCGATGCCGGTTCGCAAGGGGTCGCCGGATAGCCCGGATTTTTTGCACAATTCTCTACGTGAAAATCCGGATAAACTTCCAGCGTGTCGCGGAGTACAATTCAATGACAAATTGTTATGGAGAGTCGCCATGCAGAGCAAACCAAAAGCCACCAAGGCACCCAAGCTTTTCCTGACCACCGGGGTAGAAGCGCTCGCCCACCGGAAGAAGCTTGCGCTTAATCAGTCCGAGTTCTGGAGTCGTGTCGCGATTGGGCAATCCGGTGGCTCGCGTTATGAGTCCGGTCGCAAGCTGCCCCGTCCGGTTCAGTTGCTTCTGCATCTTGCCTATGCGTCAGAAGCGCAGGCCGGCACGGTGCTGGGCCATCTGCGGAAGCAGCCTGACGCATAGCGTACGCAGCGCACGCAGCGCAGCCGGTGGTTTTTTGCTGCGCTTTGCCCCACGTTGTGAATTCCTCGGACGATGCCACGCGTGGCGACATGAGTGATCACCATCAGCATGCGCATGGCCACGGCGATCACCATCACGCCGACGCCGGCCCGCGTCTCGTCTGGGCGCTGCTGCTGACGCTTGGCTTTGCTGCGGTCGAGACCCTGGCGGGCTGGTGGTCGGGGTCGCTGGCCTTGCTCAGCGATGCCGGGCACATGGTCACCGACAGTGCTTCGCTGGGGCTGGCCGCCTTTGCCGCACGCCTTGCGTTGCGACCACCTTCGCAACGCCACACCTACGGATACGGCCGCGTTGAAACGCTGGCCGCACTGGCCAACGTGCTGTTCATGGTGCTCGTCGTGGTCGGTATCTCGGTCGCAGCGGTGCGCCGCTTCCTGGAGCCGGCAGCGATCAACGGTGAAGCGGTCACCCTGGTCGCCGCGCTCGGCCTTGGTATCAATATCGGCGTCGCCTGGTTACTCATGCACGGCGAGCAGACGATGAACACGCGTGGTGCGCTGCTGCACGTGCTCGGCGATCTGCTCGGTTCAATCGCCGCACTGGTCGCTGGTGCGGTGGTGATGTGGACGGGCTGGACGACGATCGACCCGCTGCTCTCGCTACTGATCTGCGCGCTGATGCTCGGCTCCAGCCTGCGTCTGCTGCGCGAGGTGCTGCATGCCTTGATGGAGGGCGTGCCGGCGCATCTGTCGACCGAGAAAATCGGACGCGCGCTGGCCGCGGTGCCGGGCGTTGCGTCCGTACATGATCTGCATATCTGGACACTGTCGTCAAAGCACATCGCGCTGTCGGCGCATGTGCTGGTCGACTCGCTTGATGCGTGGCCGGGCGTTCTCGCCGCCGCGCGTCATGTGCTGGCTGAACAGGGAATCACACACGTCACCCTGCAGCCCGAGCCGGCGACGCACGCCATGCGCTGGATGCCGCAGAGGGTGGTAAGCGGGCAGTAACTGACCCCGATGCTTGCCCGCTTCCTGATTTTTACAGCCGCTTTGGCAAGTCCAACAGGCGCTTAGCGCCTGGCGTCGATCTCAACGCGGTTCTTGCCCGCGTGTTTGGCGTGATAACAGGCTTCGTCGGCGCGCCTGATGAAGCTGGAAACGGTATCTCCTGCAGCGAACTGCGCCACACCGATGCTGACCGAGCTATGTATTGTTGCGTCGCTGCTGGTGTGGATCGGCTCTCCGGCGAAACGCTGGCGCAATCGTTCGGCGGCGGTGATGGCGTCGTCGATCCGGGTGTTGGGTAGCAGAATGACAAACTCTTCGCCGCCATAACGGAAGGCGCTATCGCTGGCACGCAGGATGCTGCGAATCACCCCGGCCAGGGTAGTCAGTGCGAGGTCGCCATCGAGGTGACCGTGCGTGTCGTTGAATTGCTTGAAATTGTCGACGTCCATCAGCAACAGGCAAAGTGGTTCGTCGTGGCGTGCTGCGCGGCTCGTCTCGGCTTCGATCCGTTCAAAAAAATGGCGCACGTTGTAGAGCCCGGTCAGGCTGTCGGTGATGCTCAGCTGTGCGAAGCGCGCTTCGCTTTCCTTGAGTGCGGTTTCGGCCAACCGGCGCTCGGTGACATCCTGTAGCGTTTCAATGGCGCCGATGATCTGTCCTTGCATATCGCGAACCGGTGCGGCGGTGAAGAACAGCCAGCGGCCGCATTCGCCGAATCCCGGGAAAAAATCCTCGGCTTCGTAAGCGCCATCGATCAGTGCGGATGCGCGGAATTTGCCGTGATAAAAGCGATCGACATTGGTCATGATGGCTTTGTCGAGAATCAGGTCGGCCATTACTGGTCGTGGTTTTGAATAAAAAGCGCGCCACTGCGACCGGGTACCAATAACGTCCTTGGCGGCCATGCCGGTCAGTACTTCGCAGGCACGATTCCAGTGGGTGACGACGTGGTCGCGGTCGATCACGAAGGCGGCCACCGAAATACCGTTGACGATCTGGGCCAGGCGTTCTGCCGCCTCGTGCAGGGCAATGTCGGCGCGCCGTCCGGCCTCCTTGCTGCGGAAGTCTTGAACAATCTGCGGCAGCCGGGTCGGCAGCAGCTTGAGGTAGCCTTCGTCGGGATCCTTGATGATGTAGTCGGCGACGCCGAGCCGCAATGCCTCGACCGCGATCTGCTCGTTGCCGCTGCCGGTGAGCAGGATGACGGGCAGCGGGACGCCACGTTTCAGCAAAGCACGACACAAGGAAAGACCGTTGTCGCCCGGCAGGTTGTAGTCGACGACAATGAGATCGAATTTGAGCGGCACCCAGGTCAGCAGGGTGAGTGCGTCATCGGTGCGTTCGCAGACGCTGATGGTAAATGGGCTGGTGCGCAGCGCCCGTGAAAAAGCCGCGCGGTCGTGCTCGTTGTCTTCGACCAGCAGGATGCGCAATTCCGGGGATGCTTCGATAGCGGCTTGTTCAGTGTGCATCATGAGGTGCCTCGGCGCGTTCGGCCAGATTCCAGAATTCGTGGATGGTACGCATGGCGGCCGTGAAGTTTTCAAAACCGACCGGTTTTACGATGTAGGCGTTGGCCCCGAGGTCGTAACTGCGCAGGCGGTCCTCCTCGGCTTTCGAGGAGGTCAGGATGACCACCGGCAGTCGTGCTGTCGCGGCATTGGCGCGGATTGCCCGCAGCGCGCCCAGGCCATCGAGGCGTGGCATGTGCAGATCAAGCAGTACCAGTCCGGGCGGCGGTGCGTTGGCATGCTCGCCCCGCCTGAACAGGTAGTCGAGGCAGGCTTCGCCGTCGCTTACGATAACCAGCGGGTTGCGGATGCCGAGCGTGCGCCAGGCGCGCCGGATGGCGATGACGTCGTGTGCCTCGTCCTCGGCAACCAGCACGACAAAATTGTTGCGTTGTGATTCGTCAGGCGGGTTCATGTGACGCCTCTTGCAATGTCGATATGTGCCTCGGCAGGACAAGCGTGAAACAGCTGCCGGCGCCGGGTGCCGACTCAATGTGGACGCTGCCGTGCAATTGCTGTGCTGCCTTGCGTACGATGGCCAGACCGATACCCGTGCCCTCAAATTCGTTGCGCGTATGCAGGCGTTGAAAGATGCCGAAAATCTGTTCGAAAAAACGTGGCTCGATGCCGATCCCGTTATCGCGCACGGTGATTTTCATGCCTGCAGTGGGCGCCTCCTGCCAGTTGATTTCAACCATCTTCTGCGGCGAGCGATTGAACTTCAGGCCGTTACCGATCAGGTTGCGTAAAATCTGGCCGAGCAGGGTGCGCTCAACCAAGATGGCCGGCCAGTCGGGTGGCAGGCGCACGCATTGGTCTTTGTCCAGCGCCATGCCGTCAACCAGTTCGGCGAGAAAATCGTCAAGCGGCGTTATTTGCGGTGACATTGGCGTATGCCCGATTGCTGAGAGCGCCAACAGGTCGGTGACCAGATCTTCTCCGTGGCGTAGTGCCTGCCGCATCCCGGCAAAATAGCTGCGCTGCTCGTCGTTCAGTGTTCCGGCCAGATCTTCTTCGAGAAAGTCGGCGTAATTGCGCGTTGCCCGCAGCGGTGAGCGTAGGTCGTGCGACACGGCATAAGCGTAATGGCTGAGCTCCTCGTTGGCATCGGAGAGTTCGCTGGTGCGCTGGCGTACCCGTTCTTCGAGCTGGTGGTGCGAGCGTAGCAGGGCAGCTTCGGCCTCCTTGCGCTCGGTAATGTCCTGCAGGGTCTCAATGGCGCCGACGATCCGTCCATTACTGTCGCGCAGCGGTGCTGCCGTGAAAAAAAGCCAGCGACCGCCGCCGGTGAGCGGCGGCAAGAAGTCCTCCACCTCAAATGCGCCGTCAATCAGTGTTGAGGGGCGAATCGTTTCGCCATAGAGCTTGACGAGGCCCGCCCGGTCGGCACCGTCGATGATCAGGTTGGCCAGTACCGGCCGCGCTTCCGGGTAGAAGGCGCGCCATGGGTCGCTGCTGCCAATCGCCTCGTGCTGCGGGATGCCGGAAATTGCCGCCAGCGCACGGTTCCAGTGCGTGATGACATGTCGGTGGTCAAGAACGAACGTGGGGATCGGCGAGGCGTCAATGATCTGTGTCAGGCCTGGCTGGCCGACGGCCTCGGCCGGGTCGGCGCAAATGGCTTTCGTGTGCTCGCCATGATTCATCGCAGGCTCCCTGGTGCCGGACCATCCGGCAAGCGGTGGTGGCTGTTTTTGTCTTGATCTGCGGACACGCTAGCATGGCCGGTTTGCTGCACGCAAGGGCCTTTGGCAAAACCCGGAACGCTGTTGTTTACTGAGGCGGTGTCTTCTGCGGCAGGAATGCGAAAGCATCGGGTGCCGTATCCCACTTGATGCTCAAGCCATCGACCAGGACATTTACCGGCACCTCGTGCATGACGTCCTTGTGCTTGATGCTGGCGACCCCCTTGTACTTTTTGTCGCCTTCCATCGTCAGCTGAACCTTGACGACCTCGACGCCGGAGCCTTCGAAGCGCGGATCAACACGCAGGATATCCTGCATCGACGTCCTGGCCATGGCGGCCACTGTTTCGGCCGCGGGAGGAGCGCAGGCTGAGAGGGCAAGCGCGAGAAGCAGCGCAGCGGCGAGAGGTTTGAATTTTCCGGGTTGCATTGGATGTCCTTTTGGGTCACGCGAAGCAATGGAAAACGCCGCGCGCATGGGTGAGAAGGCATAGGATACCAAATCGCCAGCACTTGCCCGGTGCGGTCTGTGGATGCTGTGGATGACGCACTGGGTACAATGGCAGCCAACCACCCACGCAAGGATGCCCAAGATGTCTGAACTGTTGCCTACCGTCGAAATCGAAACCGGCGATCAGCCGGAATGTGCCGTTATCTGGCTGCACGGGCTGGGCGCCGACGGTCACGATTTCGAGCCGATCGTCGATGAACTTGATCTGGGCGAGCTGCCGCCAATCCGCTTCGTTTTCCCGCATGCGCCGATGCGGCCGGTGACGATCAACGGCGGCTACGTGATGCGCGCCTGGTACGACATCGTCTCGCCGGACTTCTCGCAACGGCGCGAGGACGTCCAAGGCGTGCGCGAGTCGGCGCAACAGATCGAAGCGCTGATCGCCCGTGAGAACGCGCGCGGCATCCCCGATGCGCGCATCATCCTGGCCGGCTTCTCGCAGGGCGGTGCGGTTGTGCTGCACACCGGCTTGCGTCATGCGCAGCGTCTGGCCGGCATCCTCGCCCTGTCGACCTACGTACCGCTGGCCGACACGCTGGCGGCAGAAGCACACGCGGCGAACCGCGACGTGCCGATCTTCATGGCGCACGGCCACGGCGATACGGTGATTCCCTACGACTTCGGGCAACGCTCGGGCGAACTGCTGCTGGCGCAGGGCTACCCGTTGCAGTGGCATCCCTATTTTTGCGAACACACGGTGGCCATGGAAGAAATTCGCGACATCAACGGGTGGCTGCACGAGGTGCTGGCGGGGCGGCAGTGAAGTTAAATGCTTTACCACCAAGACACCAAGAACACCAAGTTACACCAAGGAAGACCTTTGAATTTCTTGGTGCACCTTGGTGTTCTTGGTGCCTTGGTGGTTCGCTTTTTTGAATGCATGAAATGCCGCTCCTGAAATACCTCGCCGGCTATCCCGACGAAACGAAGGCGCAGGTGCGCCAGCTGATCGCGCAGGATCGTCTTGGCGAGATGCTGCGTCGCAAGTATCCCGAGTCACACGACATACGCACCGACAAGGCGCTCTACGACTACACCTTCGCGCTGAAAAACCGCTTCCTGCGCAAGGCCGAGCCGCTCGCCAAGGTGCTCTTCGACAACAACCTGCAGGTGCTCAGGAACGCCCTCGGCACACACAGCACCGTGCCGCGCGTGCAGGGCGGCAAGATCAAGTCGAAGCGCGAGATTCGCGTCGCCAGCCTGTTCAAGGACGCGCCGCCCGAGTTCCTGAAAATGATCGTCGTGCACGAACTGGCGCACCTCAAGGAGCGCGAGCACGACAAGGCGTTTTATCAGCTATGCACGCATATGGCGCCGGACTATCACCAGCTCGAATTCGACCTGCGGCTGTATCTGACGCAGCTTGAGCTGGCGGGAATGTCTGTCGGTTAATATTGAATTTCGTCAGGCTGCAAGCCGCGCCAAATGGCGATCTGGCGCAGTCATGCCGGGAAAGCAAGGCGGGGCGGGCCTTGTGGCGATGTGCCGCCGAGTGGCCGTCAGTCGCATAGCAACGGGTGAAAATAAAGCGGTTAGACTGGGCTGCTTCTTCACTCATGGCCTTTGCTGAATGAACGACGCAGATCGAATCAATGACTGGCACCACCGACCGCTCGATCAAATCGCCGCGCATCTGACCACCGCGCTGGGACACGGCCTGACCGACGATGAGGTTGCCACACGGCGCGCCGTGCATGGCGAGAACCGCATTACGGCTGTTCGCCACAGCGCCGATCGGGATGCAGGCGTGGCTGGAGATTTTTGCGGTGGGGGTGGTGTCGGCGTTGGTGGTCAGCGTCGACAAGCGCTGGGCGCAGCGAAAGCACAGGGGCGGCTGATGCCGGGTGGCGTTATTTGCGCAGCGTTTTGAGGGGGTGCGTGAGCTGGATTGGGGATCCTGACGATTTTGCAGCAGGGTAAATAATCAGCCAGCAGCCCCTGTTGCTCATCGGGAGAAAGTTTGAATTTTGCGTAGGCAAGCACACGCATCAGTTCGGCAGTGGTGTCCCGGGAAATCAGGGGTTGCAGCCCTTGCGTCTGCCAGGCCCGGCGTAAGGGCGTTAGCCACCCTTTGGCAAAGGCCCTGATGAGGGAATTTTTGCGTTGATTCACGACGACTGAACGACTGCCGCCGCAAATTTTCCCGCCTGGTAGTCGCGCACCGCCTGTTCGATTTCCTCTGCCGTATTCATGACGAACGGCCCGTGCTGGACGATCGGCTCGTGCAGCGGGGCGCCGGCGACGATCAGCAAGCGGGCGTCTTCCAGCGCCTCGACGCACAGTGCGGCGGCGCCGTCGTTGCGCAGGATGGCCAGCTGACGATCCGCCACCTCGCTGCCGCCGATATTGACGCGACCACGATAGGTATAGGTGAAGGCGTTGTGTCCGGGCGGGATCGGCTGGACGAAACGGCTGCCCGCCGGCAGATGTACGTCGAGGTAGAGCGGCTGCGTCGTCGGGCGCTGCACGGCGCCGGCCAGCCCTTGGCTTACGCCAGCGATGACGCGCACAAGTACCCCGTCGGCGGTGCAGTATTCCGGGATGGTCTGCGCCGGAATGTCGCGATAGCTCGGCGCGACCATCTTGTCTTTCGCCGGCAGGTTGAGCCAGAGCTGGAATCCTTCCATCAGCCCCGCGTCCTGTTCGGGTAGCTCGGAATGGATCAGGCCGCTGCCGGCGGTCATCCATTGCACGCCGCCCGGCCCGAGCAGGCCTTCGTTGCCGGCGCTGTCGCGGTGGCGCATGCGCCCGGCGATCATGTAGGTAATCGTTTCAAAACCACGGTGCGGATGGTCGGGAAAGCCGCCGATATAGTCGTCCGGGTTCTCGTTGCGGAAAGCGTCGAGCAGCAAGTAGGGATCGAGTCGGCGCTGCAAGGGCTGCGTCAGCACGCGGGTCAGGCGAACGCCGGCGCCGTCGGCGGTGGCAATTCCCTGGACCAGGCGTTCGACGCTTCTGAAGCGGGTATCGGTGTCGGATGCATGGGGGCTCATGGCAATTTGCTCCTGATTGGGGGTTCTCCGCCTGTTTAGGCAAAAATCTCTTCGATGCGTGCCTCGGCTTCGGCAAAAGCCTGGCTGGCCGATTCGGCGCCCATCGCCAGCCCTTCGGCGTAGATGAACTCGACGTCGCTCATGCCGAGGAACGCGAGGACGCTTCTCAGATAGGGTACCTGCGAGTCGGCCGGGGTGTCGCGGTAGAGGCCGCCGCGTGCCAGCGCGACATAGACCTTCTTGCCCTTGACCAGCCCTTCGGGGCCGTTCGCGGTGTAGCGGAAGGTGACGCCGGCACGGGCGATCGCGTCGATCCAGGTCTTCAGTTGCACCGGAACGCCGAAGTTGTACATCGGCACGCCGAGCACGATGGCATCGGCCGACTGGAGCTGGTCGATCAGCGCGTCATCGAGGGCGACGCGCGCCGCTTGTTCCGGCGTGCGCTGTTCGGTCGGCGTGAACAAAGCGGTTAGCGCCGGTTCGTCGAGTACCGGGTGCGGGGCGCTGGCGAGATCGCGCAGTTCGACGCTGGCTTGCGGGTTCTGTGCCTGCAGGCGCGCCGTCACGGCATCGGCGAGGCGGGTCGAGTTGGCGCCGGCTGAGCGGGCGCTGGCGTTGATTTGCAGGATTTTCATGATCGTTCACTCCAGGTGGTTGGCTTGTGGCTAGTCAACGAGAAAGTGCGAACCACCAAGGCACCAAGTTCACCACGAAACACAAAGTTAACACGTGTTTCCTTGGTGAAACTTTGTGTTCTTTGTGGCTTGGTGGTGAAGCTTTTTTCGTTGCCTAACTGCTAAGGAGGCCGGCATTTGCCGAACCCATGAATGCATACTATTGCTTGCATTGATGGTCCGGAAGCCGTTGGAATGGGTATTATTGTTCTGTAAATGGAACAATAAGGAGTCTCATGAGTCTCGACGCCAACGATTTGATCCTCTTCGCCCACATCATCGAGGCGGGGAGTTTCTCCCGCGCGGCGGAGCGCACTGGTTTGCCGAAATCGACGCTATCACGGCGCATCACTTTGCTCGAAGCCCGGCTCGGCGAGCGCCTGCTGACACGCAGCACGCGCCGCCTGGCGATTACCGAGTTCGGCGAAAGAATTCTTGAGCACGCCAAAAGGCTGCTCGAGGAAACCGAAGCGGCGTCGGCCATGGCCTTGCACCGGCAAGGCGTGCCGCGCGGCGTTTTGCGTGTTTCCCTGCCGCCGGATTTCGTCGATCTGGATTTGACGCCGTTGCTGCTGCAGTTCGCCGCCAGCTATCCGGAAGTCCGCCTGGAGCTTGACCTCTCGCCGCGCCGCGTCGATCTGCTGGCCGAACGCTTCGATCTGGCTGTACGCGCGGCCAGCCGTTTGCCCGACGACAGCACGCTGGTCGCGCGCAAGCTCTGCGAATTGCAAAACGGCCTGTACGCCGGCCCGGCCTACCTGAAACGTTACGGGGTGCCGGCCAGTCCGGCCGAATTGCTCGAGCACGTCGGCCTGCGCCTGATCGGCGGCAACGGCGAGGCCGTGCCGTGGCGGCTGTCGCGTGGCGCGGAGACCTGGGAGGGCCTGCCCAATGGCCCGCTGGCGGCCAATTCGCCCGGTCTGCAGCGTGACCTGGCGGCGCACGGCATGGGCATCGTCGCGCTGGGCGACCGCTTTGCCGACAAATGGGTAACGCAGGGGTTACTTGAACGCGTCCTGCCGGAATGGTGTTTACCGAGCATCACGATCTGGTGCGTCACGCCGGGCCGGCGCTTGTTGCCGGCGCGAACCAGCGCCTTTGTCGAACTGCTGCGAGCGATGTTCGGCAAGGGCGCTTAGCGGCGGCTCACCAGCCATCGCCAGACGCAGGTTTTCAGATTTTCTGTGCGGGTGATTTACCGTTGCCGCTGAACAGGCTGGTCAGGCCGACATAGGCCGGCTCCTGCGCCGGCGGCGCCAGCGGCTGATCGAGCGCGCTGAGCTGCTTTTCCAGGTCGGCGATGCGCTGCGCCAGCACGCTGTTTTCGCTTTTCAGCGCATCGATCTGGTGGTGCAGCCGATTGC
This sequence comes from Rhodocyclaceae bacterium, assembly GCA_044359525.1. Taxonomy (GTDB): domain Bacteria; phylum Pseudomonadota; class Gammaproteobacteria; order Burkholderiales; family Rhodocyclaceae; genus CAJBIL01. The sequence goes on from JBIKLY010000004.1 coordinate 71,949, forward strand.
CGGTCCACTGCCGGCGGATCACCGACGGCGACGACAACAGCGCGGTGATCAGCGCGCCGAGGCCGAGGGCGATCAGCAGGACCATGGCCAGCGAACTCTCGAAACTCCAGAGGGCGAAGCTGACGGTCACCGCAACGTTGTTCTGCAGCGCGAAGGCGACCGCGCCGATGGCGAAAATGATGCCGAAAATCAACATGAGTTGCATGCTCCAACCGCCATTCAAAAGGCCTGATCCCAGCGGATCGAAAGCCTTATCGCAGCATTGATCAAGCCGACCATGCTGTAGGTCTGCACGAAATTTCCCCATTGTTCGCCACTGTTCGGGAATTCGCCACGCCGCAATGACTTGTTTGTAGTCATGGCAATCAGGAAGTAGAAAAACCCTGGCGCAACGTCCAAGGGACGCTGCGCCAGGGTTTTTAATTATTACAAACGTTCAGTGCATCAGCTGGTACTGGAGGAGGTAAACCCCCGCGCCGGCAAAATAGCCGACCAGCGCCAGGCCGCTGATCTTCTTGACGTACCAGAAGAAGTGGATTTTCTCCAAGCCCATGGCGGCGACGCCGGCGGCGGAGCCGATGATCAGGATCGAGCCGCCGGTACCCGCGCAGTACGCCAGGAACTGCCACAGGAAATGGTCAGTGGGGTAATCCGTCAGGCTGTACATACCCATCGAGGCGGCAACCAGCGGCACGTTGTCCACAATCGCGCTGACCAGACCAATAATTATCACGATCACGTCCTGGCGCCCGACGGTCTTGTCCAGCCATTGTGCCAGCGAGGACAGGATGTGCGTGTGTTCAAGCGTCGCCACGGCGAGCAGGATGCCGATGAAGAACACCAGCGAGCTCATGTCGATTTTGCTCAGGGCGTGCGCCAGCGTCAGGTGCTGCTTGGCGTAGTCCTCCTTTTTGCGATGCACCAGATCGCCGACCAGCCAGAGGATGCCCAGGCCGAACATGATGCCCATGAAGGGCGGCAGGTGCGTCACGGTCTTGAACGCCGGCACGGCGACCAGCACGCCAAGTCCCAGGAAGAACATCAGGTTGCGCTCGAAGGTCGTTGTTTGCAGCCCATTGTCGTTATCCACATGTTGCGGGGCAACGACATCGCGACCGCGCAGGACGTAGGCGGTGATGGCCAGCGGCACGATCATGCTGACCAGTGACGGCAGCAGTACCGCCTTCATGATGGCCAGGCTGGTAATCTGACCGCCGATCCACAGCATGGTCGTGGTGACGTCGCCAATCGGTGTCCAGGCGCCGCCGGCATTGGCGGCGATGACGATGATGCCGGCGAAGAACAGCCGGTCGTCGTGCTTGTCGAGCAGTTTTCGCATCAGCGAAATCATCACGATGGTGGTCGTCAGGTTGTCGAGGATCGCGCTGAGGAAAAAGGTGACGAATCCAACCAGCCACATCAGCGACGATAGCTTGGTCGTTCTGATTCGCGCGGTGATCACTTCAAAGCCGTTGTGCGCGTCCACCACCTCGACGATCGTCATCGCACCCATCAGGAAGAAGACGATCTGCGCCGTGCCCATGAGCGATTCGCCCAGTTGTTCGCTGACCAGGTGCGTATCGTTGGCCGACACAGCGTAGATCGTCCACAGCAGGCCGGCGCCGATCAGGGCCGATGCCGATTTGTTGATTTTGAGCGGGTGCTCCAGCGCGATGGCCGCGTAGGCAACGATGAAGATGACGATCAGTGTGGTCAGCATGCCAGCACTCCGGCGGTTGATGAAAAGAATGCGGCGATGACATGTAATTCCACGTTGCCTCCTTGATTCGAATGGTGCCGATGGGGTCTGGTTGATTTTGTGCGGGAGATTATAGCGGGTATGTCATTTTTCGCGTTTTCTTCGCGCGGCGGTTCGTCGGGGGGTAATCGAAAGTGTTGTCCAGATTATCGTAGGTCGGGTTAGCGGCTTTGTCGCGTAACCCGACAGGCGCACCGGCAAGGCAGATGTCAGGTTATGCCCCGCAGGAAATCCCCTTGGGGGACGCTGCGCTAACCCGACATCTGCAATTTCGTCGCTGGCAAGGTATCCTTTGTTCTATGCACGGCACCCTTCAATCCCTCCTGATGCTGCTCGGCGCGACCGTGTTTGCGGTCGCGCTGGCGCGGCAGTTCCGCCTGCCGTCGATGCTTGCCTATCTGGCGGTGGGCATGGCCGTCGGCCCGCACGGCGCCGCTGTTTTCGCTGAGAACGAGCAGGTTGCGGCCTTTGCCGAGTTCGGCGTCGTCTTCCTGATGTTTTCGATCGGCCTCGAGTTCAGCCTGGCGCGGCTGAAAGCGATGCGCCGTCTGGTGTTTGGCTTCGGTGGCGGGCAGGTGCTGATCAGCCTGCTCGGCGCGATGGCCGTCACGATTTTCTATTTCGGGCAGGACTGGCGTATCGGTTTTGCCATCGGCACGGCTTGCGCCATGTCATCCACCGCCATCGTCAGCAAGCTGCTCGCCGAGCGCCTTGAGCTGCATTCGCTGCCCGGCCGGCAGACGATGGCCGTGCTGCTTTTCCAGGATCTGGCCGTGGTGCCTTTCCTGATCATCCTGCCGGCGCTGGCGAAGAACACCGGCGATCTGGTGAATACCTTGTCGCTGGCTGCCGCACAGGCGACGGGCGTCCTCGTGTTGATGGTGTTTCTCGGGCAGAAGCTGATGCGCCGCTGGTTCGATGCGGTGGCGCAGCGCAAGTCGTCCGAGTTGTTCATGCTCAACGTGCTACTTGTCGTCGTCGGTCTGTCTTGGCTGACCTTGTCATTCGGTCTGTCGCTGGCGCTCGGTGCGTTCATCGGCGGCATGCTGATTTCCGAAACGCCTTACCGGCATCAGGTCGAAGGCGACATCAAGCCGTTTCGCGACGTCCTGCTCGGGCTGTTTTTCGTGACCGTTGGAATGATGCTCGACATTGGCTATGTGTTGCGCCACTGGCCGTCGGTGCTGCTCGCCGTAACGCTGCTGATCGTCGCCAAGGGTGCCGTCGTGCTGCTGCTCACCCGGCTGCTGCGCAATACGCTGGAAGTGAGCCTGCGCACTTCGGTACAACTGGCGCAGGGCGGCGAGTTCGGTCTCGTTCTGCTGGCGCTGGCGAGCGACAGCAAGCTGCTGCCGGCCGATGCCTTCCAGGTCACGATGGCGGCCATCCTGCTCTCGATGTTCGTTGCCCCGCTGCTGATCGCGCGGGCGTCTCATCTTGGGCGGCGGCTGTCGGTCGGTGAATTCGCGCATCGCGCCGAGGTGATTCACGACGTCGCGGTGCGCAGCATGGACGTGGTCGATCACGTCATCCTCTGCGGTTTCGGGCGTACCGGACAGAGTCTGGCGCGCTTTCTCGAACGTGAGGAGATTCCCTTCATCGCGCTCGATGTCGATACCGCGCGCATTCATCAGGCGCAGGAGGCCGGCGAGAACGTCGTCTTCGGCAACGCCGACCGGCGCGAGGTGCTGATTGCTGCCGGCATCAACCGGGCGCGCGCCATCGTCGTCACCTATGGCGACCCGTCGTCGACCGAGAAAGCATTGCAGGCGATTCGTGCTCTGCGTCCCGGCCTGCCGGTGATTGTCCGCGCGCAGGACGACAGTCAGATCGAACGGCTGAAATCGCTTGGCGCCAGCGAGGTGGTGCCTGAAGTGCTTGAAGGCAGTCTGATGCTCGCGACGCAGATGCTGACCCAGCTAGGCGTGCCGGTGGAGCACGCGATGGAGCAGGTGCGCACAGTGCGGGCCGAGCGATACGCTTCGCTGCGTGCCTTCTATCGTGGCGAAAGCGATCGTCTGTTACGACAGTCGCACGAGAAATTGGCGGTGGTGGTCGAACCCCAGGCCTGGGCGGTGGGCCGTACGCTTGGCGAACTGGCCTTTGGTGCGCATGCCGTGGTTGTCGAAGCCGTGCG
>JBIKLY010000116.1:0-7403 GCA_044359525.1 Rhodocyclaceae bacterium
TGCAGGCCGATGGCGTTGTCACCCTCTCCGACGCCGACCGTGTGCATCTCGCGACTAATTTACTGACCGTGCTCGTGTCCGAATCGGAAACACAGCCGGTACTTTCGGTATCGCGCTAGGCAATATTTCGGTCCGGCCGGCCCAATGCCGCTGCGCCTGTACAATTGATGGCGCATTTGAATACTTGACTTCTCTGCAACCCGCATGGATAGGTGGCCTACGCGAACAGATCGATGCAGAACGCCTATCCATGCGGGTTGCAGGGCATTTTGTCCAGGTAATGGTGGCCTGGTCCGCTTACGCGGCAACCTTGGTCTGACCCGATTGGCTCAAACGTAGAGGTGCCCGGCGCTGCGCGGCTCTATCGCGCAGCGTCCAGCGACTGAAAGGAGCGGGGGCGACCGCCGGGTTAGCGAAGTAATCGGGCCAAGGCCGCAAATCGCCCGAAAGGCACTCTGAGACGTTCATTTAAATCAATCACTTAAGAAGAGTGCCTTGAGAGCCTTCGTGTGCGCGACAGCTCACAGAGTCTAGGTACTGCGTTACGTGAAACGCGAGAGCTTGAATGCAGTTGCGATAGTAGAACAGCACCTCACTGAACGCCTGGAAGACAAAGTACGTAAAGAGCCCTGCGTTAGTAAGGCTCTTGAATTGATCTCTCTTGGAGGGATTGGCGTGTGCAATTCCGCCGTAGAACACGACCTCAAAGAGATCCCAGTTTGTGGTTACCTTCGAGTCGGTGAGTTGGACGAGGCATCGCTTGCCGAGTTGATGGACAAGAACCGCGACGGCGCTCTGAATCTTCTCTCCCTGTAAGGCGTATTCGTCGGGCCAACTGGCGGCTATTGCGGCGACTTGTTCAACTGAGAAGCCATCTCGGGGTTGTATCAAGAAGCGGAGGTTCAAACAAAAGGCCTCAAGAGAATCTTGGCTCAGACCATCATGGGCTAGCCATTCGCCGGCGGCAATTTTCTCGATATCGGATGGACCACGCCGATTGCTCAACCATTGCCAAAACGAACTGGTTTCAAGCTTGTGTGCTCTTTCAACAAACAGCACGAGATTGGCATCCATCGGTTGAAGGCTAAAGTTTGAGTTCAGGGACGCTGCCGATAGACGGAGCGCCCTCTGTAGCGAAAGGTTAGCCTTCGTGGCAAATAGATCACGTTTAGTATCAAAGACTGAGAGACTTCCGGAACGTTTCAATAGTCCCGTTGCACATTGAGTGCTCAACAAGACTAAAGTCTGTCGTCCGAATACATACGCCAATGGAATGGCCTAGTGGAGAGCCAGATACGTTTTCTACGTAGACCACACGACCATCTCGGTGACGAACGGTGTATTGAATCCTGTAAGTTTGCTGCGCCTGCCTATTTCCTAGAAGACCTCCGACCACTGCTCCGGCCACTTGCGCTCCAAGGTGCCCGGACGCGGAGTAATTCCAGTTTGCCGGACTCCCAGAGAATGCCTTGTCGACGTAGGCGGCAGAGCCGATTGCCGCACCAAGCTGCGAGCCCGCTGAGGAGCCAGGTGTAGATGTATCCTGCGACTGGCGATCTGTGACCAGGCCTACCTCGGCACTCGGAATAAGTTTGATCCGGTTCTTACTATTCACCAATTGCAACTCGGCAGGCGATAGCTGCTCATAGAACTCTTTCAAAACAGCAATCAGCGGTCGGGTGTTCCGTTCGGCTTCTTCGACGTTCTGCTTTGCCTCAATACACTGCTCGGTACTGGCGACAGCGCAGAAATACTTGAGGCGAATTTTGTGCCATTCAACCTCCCCGAGGTGATCGGCATATTTCTTAAGTTTGTCAGGTGCGAACGTCTCGTAGCCGAATTGAAGCACCTTTGGATAGTTGCGTACCAAGTCGCGAGCGTGAGGGAATGTATCGGGCGTTTCCTTCGACATTTGGTACTGCATGGATTCAAACGCCGCAGCCCAATTCTCTTGACTCGCGAAGTCTTCCATTTTCATCGCTTGGGAAGCGCATCCAACCATAAGCGAGCTGATTACGAATGTGGTGAGGTGGCGCATGTTCTTATCCCCCCGAGATTGAACTCATGTGTCCATACGAAAGGCGCATGTGATTTATCAAATCGAAAAATATCCTTAGGGCGCTAGGTAACGAGGGCTAACGAGATGTCGACAATGTTTCATCGAGTAAACAAAATATTGCCCTGCCCAACATCCTGAATTCTTCTCGTAAGCAACCGCTTCTAAATCCAGAACAAAAATCCGTGCATTGAGCTATGTCGGCTAACCCTCCCGATGCGTTGTTTTCGTCAGCATGGTCACAGTGACTCCGTGCGATGCTGGCGCGTATGCGTTTGGGGGAATATAGCATGCCAATGGGAATGGCATGAACCAAGCAACGGGAGCCACTTCGCTTTGTGCTGCTCGTAAAATCAATGCGAAGACTCCGGTCTGTGCGTCAAGCGGATCCGCAGCAAACAGGCTGATGTGCCGATTAGCATCGTCTGCTACAAACGGAGCAACATGATCGGCCTGGGCGCCGCTTTCTGCGGCGTCAGCGCTGTCAGCGGAGAAACTCTCGGCTGATCTGGCGAAAGAGATCGGTGCCTGCCTGACGCAGCCATTCAAAGGCGACCATTTCGCGCGAAACGATGTCGGCGCCATGATGGCGCATGCGTTCAAGTGCCAGCGTCTTATCCTGCGGGCGGCGCGAGCCGACGCCTTCGTCGACGACAAAGACGCGCCGGCCGCTGTCAAGCAGATCGAGCACGGTTTGTTGCACACAGACATGCGCCTCGGTTCCGGTCACGATGAATTGCGCACGATTGCCGCCCGGGGCGTTGAAAATCCCGCCCTCGGGAACTGCTGAGAAATGAATTTTCTCCACGATCGTCGAATCGGGCAGTAGCGTGCGCAAGTCGGGCAAAGTTGCCCCCAGCCCCTGCGGATACTGCTCGGTACAGATTACCGGCACCGCCAGACGTTGCGCCAGCCGGGTCAGCCACAAGTTATGCTCGAGAACCTGTGCGCCTTCGTGGATCGCCGGATAAAGGCGTTCCTGTAGATCAATCAACAGAAGCACGGAACGATCGGCGTTGATCAACATCTGATTTCCTTGACGGAGATTTCTCTGGAACAGGGGTATTACGAGTTTATGGGAGCGGTGCTTTTTTGCCAATGTGCAAAAATGAAAACCGTTTCGGGAATCAGGAATCAAGAATCAGGAGCGTGGTATGTGGAAATATTGTATTGCGGTTCTTGGGGTTTTGGCGATGCTGTCAGGCTGTGCGGGATACGACGGCTTCCAGTTGAAGCCGGGAGTCGCCAGGGAGCCTGATGTTATCGTCGCCATGGGCGATCCGGCCATGCGCTGGCTGACTGTCGATGGTGGCGAGCAACTGGTATATCCGCGTGGACCGGCCGGGACGCAGACTTTCATGGTGTTTATCGGTGCCGACGGGCACTTGCAGCGCATCGAAGGGGTGCTCGACACGGCGCATTTCGCGCGCATCGAACCCGGTAAAAGCGATCAGGCAGCTGTGTTGCGGCTGCTCGGCCCACCACAGCCGCAATGGACGGTCTATTTCGCGGCACGCGATGAACTCGTCTGGGAATGGCGTTTCTGCGACGACTGGAACAAGCAGTCGTTCTTTGATGTGCTCTTCGATGCAAGCAGCGGCGTCGTCCGGAGCACCATGCAACGGCGCGAGCTACTGGGGCCGGACGGCATTTCCCCCTTCTGCGGGCACTGAATGCGGGCTGGCGCGTAGGTGATGCGCGGCGCGGTACCTTTGCCCGCCCGATAACGCAGATTAGTAGGATCAGAGTGAGTTGATCTCAGTTCCCAGAACCGGGGACCACGGTTTTTAGGGGAAGTGCCGATTGACTGCAATCCTCCCAAAAACGCTTAATCAACCCTGCCGCAGCAAGGCTGCGAGTTCACGCAGTCCAATGGCCTGCGCGTCATGTCGCAGCGCGAAGCGTTCCTGTCCGGGATATACGACGTAACGTTGCGTGATGCCCAGATCGTCGCAGGCCTGCGCGAAGCCTTTGGCGGGACTGGGCGCAGAAGAGCGTTTGATCTCGATAGCCATTTCGGGTTGACCGCCTTTTTCCAGCAACAGATCAATCTCGGCGCCGGCATGCGTCCGGTAGTAATAGGGCGCCCGGCGAGAACCAGCAGCCTGTATCAGACTTTCGATGCAGTGGCCCTCATAGCTCATGCCACAGACCGGGTGACCGAGTAGGTCGTTCTGCGTTTCCAGTTCGAGCAGGCCATGCAGGATGCCGCTATCGCGCACATAAACCTTGGGCGATTTGACCAGACGCTTGCCAACGTTGCCACTCCACGGGCGCAGTCGGCGCAGCAGTTGCAGGTCAACGAGCAAATCGATGTAGCGATCGACCGTCGGGCTGGAGACGCCGAGCGCGCTGGCCAGACGGGCCTGATTAAGGATGCTGCCTTGAAGGTGCGCCAGCATCGTCCACAAACGACCAATGCTCTCCGCCGGCAAGCGTGGCGCGAACATGGGAACGTCGCGCTCCAGATAGCTGCGGATAAAATCACGCCGCCAGTCGAGGCTGCGACTATCGTCGGGCGCCAGCAAGCTGTCGGGGAATCCCCCGCGCAACCACAGCTGCGCGTCTTCAATACCGGCCGCGCCAGTTTCGCCAATATCGAGCGGCGCAATGTCCAGATACGCGACGCGTCCCGCCAGCGTTTCACTCGACTGACGCATTAAATCCAGGGCGGCTGAACCCAACAGCAGGAACTGCCCGTTGCGCTGTCCGGCCTGACGGTTATCGTCGATGATGCCGCGCAGTATTTCGAAGACGCCGGGCGCACGATGAATCTCATCCAGAATGACCAGCTTGCCTTGCTGAGCACGCAGATAACTGTCGGCGTCATCGAGTCGGAGACGGTCGGATGGACGCTCGAGGTCCAGGTAAACGCTGCCGTCCGGCCAGCCGGCGGCGATCTGCCGTGCCAGCGTCGTTTTGCCGACTTGACGGGGGCCAAGCAGCACGACGGCAGGCATGTGCGCCAGTTTTTGGCGAACGATTTCTTCAGCGAGGCGGGTTATCATCATAGATATTGTATCGTCTCGCGTTAGATTTGCAATGCAAAAGCGCGTGTTTGGCGCTGGTAACTTCGCTACTGGCGGGTGTGGATCGCCTACAGTCCATGTAAACAGGCGTCCTGTTGCCAAGCTATGCTGGAGATCGGCGTATCCATTGGCTTGCAGCCAATGCGTTGCTGCAGAACGCCATTTTATGAGGCTTGCAGGGCAGTTGCCATTCGAGGCGCTGTCCGATTAATCGGCGCGGTATACTCGCGCGCTTGATCCGTTAAAGCTGGCGTTTCCTCATGTCTTTGCAAATTCCCCTTGATCTGCCCGTCGACTACGATGTCTCCGGGCTGGGGCAGGTGTTTACGCCGCCTGCCGTGGTCGACACCATGCGTGCGCTGGTGCGTAATCGCGGGCGGGTACTCGAACCTTCGTGCGGCGATGGTGCTTTTTTACGCCATTTCCCCGCAGCGGTCGGCGTCGAGCTCGACCCTCAGCATGCACCGCCTAGTGCACTGGTCATGGATTTTTTCGATTTCCCGGCAAGCGAGCGTTTCGCCACGATCATCGGCAATCCGCCTTATGTCCGCTATCAGGATATATCTGCCACTACCCGGCAAGGCACACGGCACAGTGTGCTCGACGGGCGTGCCAATCTTTACCTGTTTTTCATCGAGAAGTGCCTGCGCCATCTGGCACCCGGCGGTGAATTGATTTTCATCACGCCGCGTGATTTTCTCAAAGCAACTTCGGCCATACCGCTCAACCGCCTGTTGTTTTCCGCCGGCACCATCACCGACTTCATCGATCTGGGTGACATGAAGCTGTTCGACGGGGCAACACCCAATTGTGCGATCTGGCGTTTTGAGTGTGGCAATCTCTCGCGGCGCACGCGCCATGCGATTCTTGGTACGACCGATGGCGTCGCCGGCCTGCAGTGCCTGGCATGGGAAGAGCGGCATTTCGTCGAGAGCGGCGGGCATCTCTCCTTCACCCGTGGCGACTACGCGCTGCACCTGTCCGACATCGCTTTCGTCAAGGTTGGCGCGGTGTCCGGTGCTGATGAACTCTACGCCAGTGATGTTTACGGCAACCGCAGTTTTGTCTGTTCGGCAACGGTGGCCAGCGGCGAAACGCGGCGCATGCTCTGGTGCGAGCCGGGCAAACCGGCACCCAACACGTTGCTGCCGCACAAGGAACGCTTGATCGCACGGCGTATCCGGCCGTTCACCGAAGGCAACTGGTGGCAGTGGGGTCGTGGCTACCATCAGTCGGCACAACCGCGTGTTTACGTTAACAACAAGACCCGCCGGCCACAGCCCTTCTTCGTTCATCAATGTACGCACTATGACGGCGCCGTGATGGCGATTTTCCCGCGCGATCCGGCGGTTGATGTGAAGGCACTGGCGGCGGCGCTGAATGATGTCGATTGGGCCGATCTGGGTTTTGTCTGCGATGGCCGTTTCCTGTTTACCCAGCGCAGTCTGGAGCAGTCACCGCTGCCGGCAAACTTCCGTGCATTTCTGCCCTCCCCCGCTGCGGTGTAACATGGCGGGCCAAACATAAGCGGCGTCATTCAACAGCCGCAGCTTTACGGAGAACGCCCATGGTCCCGCACCTCACTACCGCCCTGAACGGCCCGCTGCTCGAACTCGAGCGCCGCTTCCTCGACGCCACGCCGGATATCGAACGCTGGCTGCGCGGCCAGTGGCAAGAACACACGCCACCTTTCTACGGCTCGGTCGATCTGCGCAACTCCGGCTTCAAGCTGGCGCCGGTAGATATGAACCTCTTTCCGGGCGGCTTCAACAACCTGAACGCGGCGTTTCTGCCGCTCTGTGTGCAGGCTGCGATGTCGGCGATTGACAAGATCTGTCCGGATGCACGCGACCTGCTGCTGATCCCGGAAAACCACACACGCAATCTGTTCTACCTGCAGAACGTCGCGCAAATCGCCGCCATCCTGCGCCAGACGGGCCTGAACGTTCGTCTCGGCTCGCTGCTGCCGGAGATCGACAAACCGACGCCGGTTGAATTGCCGAACGGCACGTCACTATTGCTCGAGCCTCTGGTGCGCAGCAAGTATCGCTTGGGTCTCGATGGTTTCGATCCCTGCGCGATCCTGCTCAACAACGATCTGTCGGCCGGCATCCCCGATATTCTGCAGAATCTCAACGAGCAGTTCATGCTGCCGCCGCTGCACGCCGGCTGGGCGGTGCGCCGCAAGTCCAATCACTTTGCTGCCTACGACGAAGTGGCCGGCGACTTTGCCAAACTGGTCGGCATCGACCCGTGGCAGATCAATCCCTATTTCTCTGTGTGCGACAGCATCAACTTTCACGAGCGGCAGGGCGAGG
>JBIKLY010000051.1:0-25758 GCA_044359525.1 Rhodocyclaceae bacterium
TGCAAAGTCATTGTTCTGGAGCGCAACCTTTAGCGCTGTATCGCCACGAAAATCTGCTATGTCGGCGAAGGCACCTCGGCCTAGGAGATATCGAACGCTCGCCAAATCGCGATTATGTACAGCGATCTGCAATGGTGTCATGCCTTCCCGATTACGACCGTTGATGGACTTCCAAGGCATGAGCGCCTTATCGATCGTGGCAATATCATGAGACATGATTGCATCATGCAAGCGGCTAGTCTGGGCAACGGCATACAGCAAGTATGGGAGGCTGACTACGAGCAAGGCGAACACGCGGGCACGGGTGATCATGTTGCCGCCTTCTGGCGAGTAGAGTACGAAAACCACCAGACCAAGGCCATGAGCTGCAAAGCGCCGGCGCAATTAAGGAGAATTGCCGCGTAATTTTCGAGCAAGATTTCCGGGGCAAATAGGCGTGAGAGGGCAAATGTGATCACGATGGAGACAACCGTGCATCCAGCAAGGAGATTGGGCAGATCAAGTGCCGATCGAGATCGCAGCGTCTTGCCGATTGTCTCGAGCCCCCCCCATGTCACCGCACCGATAAGTAGAGCAATCGGAAACGAAAATAGCGGGAGCATCAGAAGCCATGAGCGAAGCACAGCGCCGTGAAAGCTGACCAGACAAATGAAAATCAAGGCATTGATGGCGATGATCCATGGTGAAGTCATAGAATTAGTCTTTCCAGTTCTTGCAAACGGAGGGCGAGCGCCGCAGTGAATAACGACTCTATTATGCCGCATGAGATAATGCATCAGACTTGGGAAGTAGATCTTATCGGGTGTTTGCCGTCAAACGCCTGATGCGACCTGCGAGCGTTGAAAAACCTTAAATACGCGCTAAGGCTTTTTTCGCCGGCAATACAGTCTCGTAAACCTTGCGTAGTTGTGTGATTTGGATTTACGGCGGGTCTCGGAGTACATCAGCCGTTCGAACGGCTGCAATCAGGCGGGGGCGAATCGCCGCTTCTGGCCGAACCCTGCCTGACGTTATATTACCCCCGCAGACCGCAATCGCCACTTCGCTGCCGTTCGGTTTCGTCCCACAACAGACGCTTCAGCTTCGAAACAGGATCAGGCGCTCACCCGTCACGATCAAAAACCCGGAATTTTCAGCGCCATCGCCAAATAGTCAAAAAACAGGCAGTACAAAGCAATAGGCAGGGGCAGGCCAAGCAGTGTGCCGATCAGGTATTGCCGGAACCGGATGCCTGATAGCGCGAGCGCGTAGTTGAGTGCGGGGATTGTCTGAAACAGTATCCTGAGCAGCAGCACGCTGCGAATCGGTTGGGCATCAAGCTGGGCAAGGAGGCGAATGGCGGTTTTGCTTTTCAACTGGCGCAGGGCGTCGCCGCCGACCAGCCGGATGGTGAGAAAAGTGATGACGCAGGAGGTGCAGGCAGCGATATAGGTGGCGAGGCCGCCCCAGCCTTTTCCCAGTGTCAGCACGGCGGCGGCGAGGAAGATCCAGCCAGGGATCTGGATCAGGTTGCCGAGGGCAAATAGCAGAATGAAGATCAGCAGGCCGCTGATCCGGTTTTCGCTGATCTGCTGTTGCAGAAAGGCGAGATTGAAGTGCTCGCGCAGGCCGGAAAGTTCAAAGGCGGCGAGCAGTACCCCAAGGAAGAGAACGACCGCGAGCAGGCGTTTGTAGGGGTGCATGAATATATTTTTGCCGGCGCTGTAAGGAATGGCATCTTGCCCCGTCTAATCGGTGTCGGCAAGGCGCTTGCAGGATGGCTTGCTTGGACACCACCCCATCATCACGAGGAGAATCAAAATGTCGAATCAAATTTCCGGTGTTGCTCTGGCCGCTGCGGCGGCTGCTCTTTTCGCTTCGGGTGCCTTCATGGCCCCGCTGGCACAGGCGGCGGATGGCGCCAAGGTGCATTGCACGGGCATCAATTCGTGCAAGGGTACAGCCGAGTGTAAAACGGCCAAGAACGACTGCAAGGGAATGAATGCCTGCAAGGGCCAGGGCTGGGTGAGCAAGGCCAGCGCCAAGGAATGTACGGATGCTGGCGGCAAGGTCGCGAAGTAATTGATGTTCGGGGTCACTCCGGTGGGCGCCGGGGTGATCCGCTTTTGCCAGGGAGCTGCCGATGAGCAAGATGCTGCAGGGTTTCGGCCTCGGTCTGCGCACCGAGCATTACAGTGATTTTGTCGCGGCGCCGCAGCGTGTCGACTGGCTTGAAATCATCTCCGAAAACTATCTGGTCGATGGCGGCAAGCCGCTGCATTTTCTTGACCGCATCCGTCGCGATTATCCAATGGCGATGCACGGCGTTTCGCTTTCGATCGGCAGCAGCGATCCGCTGGATGCCGATTATTTACGTCAGCTCAAGGCGTTGGTCCGGCGCGTCGAGCCGGCCTGGGTGTCCGATCATCTGTGCTGGACGGGCACCGATTCGCTGAATCTGCATGACCTGCTGCCGCTGCCCTATACCGAGGCGACGCTGCGCCACCTCGTGCCGCGCGTGGCGCAGATGCAGGATGTGCTGGGTTGCCCTTTTCTGCTGGAAAATCTGTCGAGTTACGTGCGCTACCGTGCCGACGAAATGCGCGAGTGGGAGTTCATCGCTGAGCTGGTGGCGCGCACTGGTTGAGTTGCTGCTCGACGTGAACAATGTTTATGTCAATAGCGTCAATCATGGTTTTGACCCGCAGGCCTTTATCGACGCCATTCCGGCCACAGCCGTGCGGCAGATCCACCTCGCCGGGCACGAGGATCATGGCGACTACATCATCGATACGCACGATCATCCGATCTGCGATGCGGTGTGGGGTTTGTACGCCTACACCGTGCGCCGGCTGGGCGCGGTGCCGACGATGATCGAGCGTGACGACAATATTCCACCGTTGCCCGAGTTGATCGCCGAGCTTGATGCCGTGCGCCTGGTGGCGCAGCGGGCGTTGGCCGGGCGGCGGGAGGCGGCATGAACGCACTGGATGAATCACTGGTCAACTCGCAGCAACGCTTTCAGCAGGCGGTGCTGGCCGACGATATTGCGCCCGGCCTGTTCGTTGCCGAGGGGTCGGATGTTGCCGGTGGCTTCGGGCTGTATCTGATGGCGTATCGCGCCCGTTTGCTGGCGGCGCTGCGCGACAATTTTCCGGTGCTGCACCGTGCGCTGGGTGACGAGGCGTTTGCCGATCTGGCGCATGACTATATCGCTGCGTACCCGTCGCGCTTTCGTTCAATCCGCTGGTTTGGCGATGCTCTGGTGGATTTTCTTGATGCCGATCCCGACCGCCTGCCGCATCCGGCGCTGGCTGATGTGGCGCGCATGGACTGGGTGATGCGCGGCGCTTTCGACGCGCAGGGCGCGCCGCTGCTGACGCTGCCCGATCTCGCCGCGCTGGCGCCGGACGATTGGCCGCAGCAGCGCTTTGCCTTGCTGCCCTCGCTGCGCAGGGTCGACTTGAACTGGAGCGTCGAGCCGATCTGGCGTGCGCTGAACGACGATGCCGATGCACAAACCGCAGCGCCCGAGCCGTTGGCGCACGTGTTGCTGGTCTGGCGACCGGAACTGGATTGCCTGTGGCGTTCGGCGGGCGATGTGGAAGCCGCCGCGTTGCGGGCGTTGGCGCAGGGGGCGACGTTTGCCGAGTGCTGTGCAGCGATTGCCGCGGCGGGTGAACCTGACCCGGCGGCGGCCGCTGTGGGCCTGTTGCAACGCTGGGTGAGCGACGGCCTGTTGGCGCGTTAGCGGGCGGCCGTCTCCGGCAGCATGAGAATGGCGTCGCGGTTGCTCCACGAAAAACATTTCTCGGCGGCTTTTCGCCATGGAAGCCAGCAGTAGTTGAGGTGTTCGTCGGGGGCGACGCGTACCGGTTGCACGGCGGCGACTTCGAGCGAGAAAACGTGCTCGGTGTTGTGCGTGACGCCGGGGGCGTAGCGATAACGCCACTCGGTGAAAATCTCGAAGGTGTTGGTGCGTTGCCAGTCGCGCAGGGCATCTGCGCTGGTGATGATTCCCGTCTCTTCGGCGACTTCACGGACGGCGGTTTCAATCAGGCTTTCGCCGCTTTCCTGGCTGCCGGTAACCGATTGCCAGTAGCCGGCGTGTGAAGCGCGTTCAAGCAGTAATACCTGCAGATCCGGTGTGTGGATGACCACCAGCACCGACACGGGCTGTTTGTATTGCATCATGCCAGCGTCGGGAGTGTCGCCAAACCGTCGGCACGCAGGTCGTAGAAAATCCAGAAGGGAACATCACGCGCCTGCCATTCATTGATCGCATTGGCGAGGATTTCGTTGAGCGCGGCAAAGCTGTTGGACTCGGCATGTACGGCGTCGGCGCTGTAAATGGTGATGATGTAGCCCGGTGCTTCGCGCCAGGAAAAATCGGTCAGACAGTCGTTCAGTGAATCAAGGTTTGCACCGTACCAGGCAGGAAAATGAAGGTCGCGGCCGAGCGCGGTAAGTATCTTCCCCATATGGTCGGATTCTTCAAAGTCGACTTTGAAGCAGGCGAAGCCCAGTGCTTTAGCGGCCTTGGTCAGCCCGGTCTGCCCGTGCTGCGGCAGGTGATAGATGTTGGCCTGCTTCGGCTGTGCGAGCAGATCCTGCAGGGCTTTCTGATTCGGGGCTTTGCTCATGGCTCGCGTATCCGGCGGAAGCTGCGGTAGTGGTCGTCGGTGTAGTAGTACTCGCCCGAGGTGGCGACGTTGTCATTGCGGCCGCTGCCGGCGACGATGCGACGCGCCCCCCGGTCGCGGCTGCCGGGTGTCGGTACGGTGTATTCGCGGTAATAGCCGCGTGTTTGTTGCGGCAGGCGCTTTTCGAAGTTGCCGAAGGTGCTGCCGTCCTTGCGCGGGTAGGGGAAGGGGCCGCCGCGCTGGATCAGGCGCAGGGTGTGCTGCGCTTCGGGCGGCAGGTCGGCGAGTGCAACGGTTTTAATCCCATGGCTGAACCAGGCTTCCCTGGCCTGCGCCGTCGACATTCCAATGATTCCGGCTAACGCCAGAAACAGCGCCAGCCGGAGGAATGCCGCAATACGAGGCATGATGCTTATGCCTTGCTGACGTCGACCTGCGAATCTATTTGTACCTCGACTTTTTGACGCAGGCGGATGTGCAGTTCGCGCAACTGCTTTTCGTCCACGCCGCTCGGCGCATCGGTGAGCAGGCACTGGGCGCGCTGCGTTTTCGGGAAGGCGATCACGTCGCGGATCGACTCGGCGCCGGTCATCATCGTGACGATGCGGTCGAGACCGAAAGCCAGACCGCCGTGCGGCGGCGCGCCGTACTTGAGCGCGTCGAGCAGGAAGCCGAACTTGAGTTGCGCTTCTTCCTCGCCGATGCCGAGCGCCTTAAATACTTTTTCCTGAATGTCGGCGCGATGGATACGCACCGAGCCGCCACCCAACTCCCAGCCGTTGAGCGCGAGGTCGTAGGCCTTGGCCAGGCACTTGCCCGGATCGGTTTCGAGGAATTGCAGGTGCTCGTCTTTCGGGCTGGTGAAGGGGTGATGGCACGCCGTCCAGCGTTTGTTCTCTTCGTCGTACTCGAACATCGGGAAGTCGATGACCCACATCGGTGCCCACTTGGCGCCGGTGACGAAGCCTTTTTCGTGGCCGATCTTGACGCGCAGCGCACCGATGGCGTCGTTGACCACCTTGGCCTTGTCGGCGCCAAAGAAGATCAGGTCGCCGGATTGCGCGCCGGTGCGCTCGATGACGGTGCGCAGCGAGGCTTCGCTGAGGTTCTTGACGATTGGCGACTGCAGGCCGGTTTCGTTGATCTGCGTGACGTCGTTGACCTTGATGTAAGCCAGACCCTTGGCGCCGTAAATGCCGACGAACTGGGTGTAGGCGTCGATCTCGCCACGCGTCAGCGTTGCACCGCCGGGAATGCGCATCGCGGCAATGCGGCCGCCTTCGCTGTTGGCGACGCCGGCAAAGACCTTGAAGGCGACATCCTTGAAGGCGTCGGTGACTTCGGTCAGTTCGAGCGTGACGCGCAGGTCGGGCTTGTCGGAACCGAAGCGGTGCATGGCTTCGGCGTAGCTCATGCGCGGGAAGGCCGGCAGGTCGACGTCGATCGCTTCCTTGAAGACGGTGCGGATCAGCTCTTCCATCAGCGTCGTGATTTCTTCCTCGCTCATGAACGAGGTTTCCATATCGACCTGGGTAAATTCAGGCTGGCGATCGGCGCGCAAATCTTCGTCGCGGAAGCATTTGGTGATCTGGTAGTAGCGGTCGAAGCCGGCAACCATCAGCAGTTGCTTGAACAGCTGCGGCGACTGCGGCAGGGCGAAGAACTGGCCGGGATGGACGCGCGACGGCACCAGGTAGTCACGCGCGCCTTCCGGCGTGCTCTTGGTGAGCATTGGCGTTTCGATGTCGATGAAGCCGGCGTCGTCAAGGAAGCGGCGGAAGGCGCGCGCCGTCTTGTAGCGCAGCTGCATGTTGCGCTGCATGTGCGGACGGCGCAGGTCGATCACGCGATGCAGCAGGCGGACGTTCTCCGAGAGGTTGTCGTCGTCGAGCTGGAAGGGCGGGGTCACGGAGGGGTTCAAAACCTCGATCTCGTGGCAGAGGATTTCGACCTCACCGCTCGGCATGTTGGCGTTGACCGTGCCTTCCGGGCGGGCGCGTACCTTGCCGGTGATCTTCAGGCAGAACTCGTTGCGCACCGATTCGGCGATCGCGAACATTTCGGCGCGATCCGGGTCGCAGACGATCTGCGCCAGTCCGTCGCGGTCGCGCAGGTCTACGAAGATGACGCCGCCGTGGTCGCGCCGACGATGTGCCCAGCCGCAGAGGGTGACTTCCTGGCCGATGGTTGTTGAATTGAGTTGTCCGCAGTAATGAGTTCGCATGCTGGTTCCGGGGTTACGTGTTTAAGTGCTGGGTTTTGGTGACGACGCGGTGTTTCGGCGGCGGCGCAACGACGCCCATCGAGATGATGTATTTGAGTGCTTCATCGACGCTCATGTCGAGTTCGATGACGTCCTTTTTCGGCAGCATCAGGAAGAAGCCGGAAGTCGGGTTCGGTGTGGTCGGTACGTAAACGCTGACATAATCACCGTCGAGGTGATTGACTACGTCACCGCCCGGTTGGCCGGTCATGAAGGCGATGGTCCATACTCCTTCACGCGGATACTGGATCAATAGTGCCTTGCGGAAGGCCTGGCCGCTGGAGGAAAACAGCGTGTCGGAAACCTGTTTGACGCTGTGATAAACCGAGTTCACCACCGGAATGCGCGCCAGCAGGCGCTCCCACCAGCGAACCAGTTTCTGACCGATGAAGTTGGCCGTAACGAGGCCGGTTAACAGGATGATCGCCAGGGTCAGGATGACCCCCGCACCGGGAACGTTGAAACCAAACAGGGCGTGCGGGTGGATCGCTTCCGGCAAAAGGCGCAGCGACTGATCCATCGTGCTGACGATCAGCGACAGCACCCAGGCGGTGATCGCCAGCGGCACCCAGATCAGCAGACCGGTGAGGAAATAGCGTTTGATCAGCTGCCCGCGCATGGGCCTGCGCTCGCACAGGTTCCGGTGCCGCCGGCACAGGGCGGGACGCTCTCTGTCGCTTTTGGCGTTGCGGCCGCAGGCGGTGTGGCGCCGCCCTTGAAGTCGGTCGCGTACCAGCCGTTGCCCTTCAATTGGAAGCCGGCAGCGGTCACTTGTTTGGCGTATGACGCAGCGCCGCACTCCGGGCAGGTGCTGAGCACGGGGTCACTGAGTTTCTGCAGGTGATCTTTTTGAAAACCGCAGGAATCGCAGCGATAGGCGTAGATCGGCATGGTGAACCTCGAAAAATCGCTCGAAAAGCGCAAATAAAGCGCAAATTATACCCGAACGAACAGCCCTTTTACGGGCCTCGTCAGCAACGAAGTTGGGGTAAAAGCCGTATTTTCAAGCGCCTACATCAGGCGAAGATAGCTCTGCGTGAGTTCTTTGCCCCAGAAGAGGGCAAGAAGACCTGCGGCGGCCAGATAAGGGCCGAAAGGAATCGGCACGTTGCGCCCTTGTTTGGCCAGCACGATCAGCGCGATACCGACCACCGCACCCACCAGTGAGGAGAGCAGGATGATCAGAGGCAGCATTTGCCAGCCCAGCCAGGCGCCGAGCGCGGCGAGCAGCTTGAAGTCGCCGTAGCCCATGCCTTCCTTGCCGGTCGTCAGCTTGAATCCCCAGTAGACCGACCACAGCGAGAGGTAGCCGATGACCGCGCCGAGTACGGCCGACGGGAGGTCAGCGAAGGTGCCGGACAGATTGATCACTAAGCCGGCCCAAAGCAGCGGCAGGGTGATCGAATCGGGTAACAGTTGTGTGTCGAAGTCAATGAAGGTCAGTGCGATCAGGCACCAGATCAGCAAAATGGCACCTGCAGCCATCCAGCCGAAGCCGAAATGAATTGCCGCAAAAGCGCTGAGTGCACCGGTTAGCGCTTCGACGATCGGGTAGCGTGCAGAAATCGCTGTGCGGCAGGCCGAGCAGCGACCGCGCAGAAACAGCCAACTCAGCACCGGGATGTTTTCCAGTGCCGTGATTGCGTGGCCGCACGCCGGGCAGCGCGAGCGGGGTTTTGCCAGCGACAAGGGGTCGGATTGGCTGATTTCTTCGCCGCGCAATTCGGCGCATTGGCCATGCCAGTCGCGCTCCATCATTTTTGGCAGGCGATGGATTACGACGTTCAGGAAACTGCCGACGAGAAGGCCTAAAACCCCACAGGAAACAGTAAAAGCGATTGGATCCGAAAAGCCTGAAAACCAGACATGCATCATCCGACCACTGCACCGAGTTTGAAAATCGGCAGGTACATGGCGATCACCATGCCGCCAATCAGCGTGCCGAGAACGACCATGATAATCGGCTCCATCAGGCTGGAGAGCGCTTCGACTGCGTCATCCACTTCGGCTTCAAAAAAGTCAGCCACTTTGCCTAACATCGCATCGAGCGCGCCCGATTCTTCGCCGATGGCGACCATCTGATTGACCATGTTGGGGAAAAGCTGGCTGTTCTGCATGGCGAGCGTCAGGCTGGTGCCTGTGCTGACTTCACTCTGTATCTGCTTGGTCCCGATCTTGTAGACGTAGTTGCCTGCGGCGCCGCCGACCGAGTCGAGCGATTCGACCAGTGGAACGCCGGCGGCAAACATGGTGGCCAGTGTGCGCGTCCAGCGTGCAATGACCGATTTCCGGATGATGTTGCCAAAAATGGGCGCTTTGAGAAGCAGGCGGTCAAGCGCGATCTGCATGGTTTCCGAGCGCTTCCAGGTGTAGAAAAAGGCATAAATCCCGCCGCCCAGACCGCCGAATATGGCCCACCAATAGGCGATGAAGAAGTCTGATATGCCGATGACCACCATCGTCGGTGCCGGCAGGTCAGCGCCAAAGCTCTTGAATACCTCCTTGAACGCGGGGATCACAAATATCATGATCACCGCGGTAATGACGAAGGCAACGACAATGATGGCCACGGGATAAAACAGCGCGGCCTTGATCTTTGACTTGATGCTCATCATCTTTTCTTTGTAGATGGCGAGGCGATCAAGTAGTGCTTCAAGGATACCGGCCTGTTCGCCGGCAGCGACCAGGTTGCAATACAACTGGTCGAAGTGGAGCGGGTGCTTGCGGAATGCCTGTGAAAGGGAGCTGCCTGTTTCGACGTCGGATTTTATGCCGAGCAATAATTTGCTGACCGCCGGGTTGTCGTGGCCTTTGCCGACAATGTCAAAGGTCTGCAAGAGGGGAACGCCCGCTTTCATCATGGTGGCCAGTTGCCGGGTGAATAGCGCTACATCTTTTTCGCTGACGGTGCCGCCACTCTTGAAGCGTTCCTTCGATGTCTTGGTAACTAAAATGCCCTGTCGCCGCAGGGTGGCCTGCACCACGGCAATACTGGGCGCGCGCATTTCGCCGCGCATGGCCTTTCCGTCTTTGCCTTTGCCCTCCCAGGTAAAGGTAAATTCTTTTACTACTGCTTTTGCAATTCGTTTAGCTGGCGTCGCCATTGTACCCTCGCGTTTTTTTCATTATGCGTTCGTGGTTCCCAGGACTTCCTCAAGCGAGGTGAGTCCCTGTTTGACTTTCAGCAGTCCGGATTCGCGCAAATCCTTGACGCCTTCCTTCTTGGCCTGTGCCGCGACATCGAGTGCCGTCCCGTTAGCCATGACGATGCGCTGAATCGCCTCGGTAATCGGCATGACCTGATACAGACCAACCCGTCCCTTGTACCCACTCCCCTTGCAGCGATCGCAACCGCCTGGGCCGTACAGCGTCCAGCTACCGTCCAGGTCCGCCTCGCTGTACCCCGCATTCAACAGCGTTTCAACCGGTGTATCGAGGGGCTTCTTGCAGGTGCATAAGCGGCGGGCGAGGCGCTGCGCGGTGATCAGCAGGATGCTCGACGCAATGTTAAAGGTGGGAATGCCCATGTTCATCAAGCGGGTCAGTGTCGACGGAGCATCGTTCGTGTGCAAGGTCGATAGAACCATGTGCCCTGTTTGCGCCGCTTTGATGGCGATCTCTGCTGTTTCCAGGTCGCGGATTTCGCCGACCATGATGATGTCTGGGTCCTGACGGAGGAAGGCCTTGAGGGCGACCGGGAATGTCAGGCCGGCACGGTCGTCAACGTTGACCTGATTGATTCCCGGCAGGGGGATTTCAGCCGGGTCTTCGGCGGTTGCAATGTTGATTCCCGGCTTGTTCAATATGTTCAGGCAGGTATAGAGCGAGACAGTCTTTCCCGAGCCGGTTGGCCCGGTCACCAGCACCATGCCGTAAGGCCGCTGGATGGCGTCCAGCAATACGGCTTTTTGCTCCGGTTCGTAGCCCAGCGCTTCAATGCCGAGGCTTGCGCTGCTCGGGTCAAGAATCCGCAATACAATTTTTTCGCCGTACATGGTCGGCAGGGTGCTGACGCGAAAATCGATGGATCGACTCTTGGAGAGCACGAGACGCATCCGGCCGTCTTGTGGCACCCGTTTTTCAGCAATATTGAGGCGCGAAATCACTTTGATCCGGGAAGCGATTTTTTCCTTGATGACCAGGGGCGGCGACGCGATTTCGCGCAGGATGCCGTCAGTTCGAAAGCGGATACGATAGTTTTTTTCGTACGGTTCGAAGTGAATGTCGGATGCGCCGTCATTGATTGCATCGAGCAGCATTTTCTGGATGAATTTGACGACTGGCGCATCATCTACCTCGAGTGTCGAGGCTTCGTCGGCACTTTCTTCGCTTTCATCGCCGGCAAAATCAAGATTGATATCATCGCCGCCGATGTTTTTGAGCGTGTCCTCGGCGGATTCGGAGAGCTTGATGACAAGGGGGGCCAGTTTCCCTTCTTCAACGATGACGGGGTCGACCGCCATTCCGGTCTGGAAGCGAATTTCGTCAAGCGCGCGGAGGTTGGTCGGGTCAGCAATGGCGACGGATAGCCGGTTCCCTCGCTTGTACAGCGGGATGACCCGGTGGGTGGCAATCAGCTTGCGATCAATCGCATTTTTCTGGATGTGGGCATCGTCGAACGCAGCAAGGTCGAGCATGGGGTAGCCGAACGTGTCCGCAGCAAAGCGAGCAACATCGAGGGCACTGGCTTTTTTTGAGCTGACCAGTTGTTCGATGAAACTCGATTTGTTCGCGGCGGCTTGCGTGAGCAGGATTTCGGCTTCTGCTTCCTTCAGCCGTCCGGCTTGCACGAGCGCGCGGGCGAGGCCGCTGAGCGATGATTGTTGCGGGTTGGCTGCCATATCTCTCTAAAGCTCGCTTCAAGGCGTCTTTAATCAATGGATTCCGGCTATGCCGGCTACATCAGCCCGATGATGCATTGCGCCGCGACGTTTGTAAAGACGCTCGAATGAAGCCGCCTCCGGGATATCTTCAAGGCATTGGCTTGGATAGACGGCGATTCCGATGCTTCGATCCTGGGTTTGTGTGATTTCAATCGGAATCTCAACGATTTTTAGCGCAATGCCTGCTTCCGGAATGTCCAAAAAGTACCAGACGATCAAGCGATTGAGTGTCTTTGGGCATCCAGCGAAAAAGACAGCTCAAGTTTTCGGTTGAGTTCGCGTAGCGGGCGGCTGTCCTTAGCCAGGAATCTGCGTCATTCATCTCAACCGAGCGCCTGAGTCGCGCCGCGCTTGGTGTTTAACCGCGGCCAAGCAGGACCTGTGCAACAAAACTGCTGCCCATATAGGCCAAAAGCAAAACCATGAAGCCGGCCAGGGTCCAGCGCAGGGCGATCCGGCCGCGCCAGCCATAGGCGTGGCGGCCAATCAGCAGCGCGGCAAAGATGCCCCACGAGACAAAACCGAATATTGTTTTGTGGTCAAGGGTCATCGCTTTGCCAAAGATTGCCTCCGAGAAAAGTACCCCGCTGCCTAGCGCGATGGTCAGTAGTGCGAAGGCGATAACGATCATGCGAAACAGCACGGCTTCCATGGTCAGAATGGGCGGCAGGCTGGCAAGACTCCGGGTTGATGTGCGTTGATGCAGCTTTCGCTCGGCGAAACCCATGAATACCGCGTGCAGGGCCGACAGGGTAAAGAGGCTGTAGGCAAGCATTGCTGCCATGAAGTGCAGTTTGAAACCCCAGGATCCGGCGTGCGCCATCGCATGCCCTTCCGGAAATATTACAGGCAGCAGTGCGCAGGCTGCAGCCAAAGGCAGGACCATCGGTTGCAGGCCATCCATGCGTGAGCGGAAACTCTCCAGCCAGTAGATGAAGACGGCCAGCCAGAGCATCAGGGATAGTGCATAGCTGAATGAAAAGCGCATGCCGCCGGCACCAAACAGTCCGTCGTAGAGCGCGATTCCATGGATGAGCAGGATGCCGGCGATAGCGCCACGCTCCCGCCGGTCCATCGGCAGGGCGGCAGATGGCTTGTCGGTTTCGCGCCAGCGGGTATTCCAGAAATGGAAACCGAGCGCCGCGTAAAGGAGGCTGGAAGCGATGTGGGGCAGAAGGTGAAGTAGAATGGCTGACATTTTTTCAGTTTACACCAAGCCGGAATCCAAATGCTCGACAACCTGACTCAACGCCTTGCCCGCGTCATGAAGACGCTGCGCGGTGAAGCCCGCCTGACCGAAGACAATATCGCCGATGCCTTGCGCGAGGTGCGCCTTGCGCTGCTTGAGGCGGACGTTGCCCTGCCCGCTGTCAAGGAATTAATTGCCGCGGTCAAGGCACAAGCCGTTGGTGAGGAGGTTATTGGCTCGCTGAGTCCGGGCCAGGCGCTGATTGGTGTCGTGCATCGCGAGCTGACCCGGATCATGGGCGAGGCGCACAGCGGCCTGAATCTGGCTACTCAGCCGCCGGCAATCATCCTGATGGCGGGCTTGCAGGGGGCCGGTAAAACAACCACGGTCGGCAAGCTGGCCAAACTGCTACGTGAGACACAGAAGAAAAAAGTACTGGTCGTTTCCTGTGACGTCTATCGTCCCGCTGCCATCGAGCAATTGAAAACCGTTGCCGGGCAGGCCGGAGCCGATTTTTTCCCTTCTGCGCCGACGGATAAGCCGGTCGATATTGCCCGCAATGCGGTCGATTGGGCAAAGCGTCACTATCATGACGTGCTGTTGGTGGATACGGCAGGTCGTCTGGCGATCGACGAGCTGATGATGAAGGAAATCGCCGAGCTGCACGCGGTGCTTCAGCCGATCGAGACCCTGTTCGTTGTCGATGCCATGCTCGGTCAGGATGCCGTCAATACGGCCAGGTCCTTCAATCAGGCACTGCCGCTGACCGGTATCATCCTGACCAAGCTGGATGGTGATTCCCGTGGCGGTGCTGCACTTTCCGTGCGCCACGTCACCGGTTGTCCGATCAAGTATGCCGGCGTTGGCGAGAAACTCTCCGGACTTGAGCCCTTCCATCCCGAGCGAATGGCCTCACGTATCCTGGGGATGGGCGATGTGCTGTCGCTCATCGAGGATGCGAAAAAAGGGATCGATGAGCAGAAGGCGGTTGAGTTCGCCAAAAAGCTGAAGTCGGGCAAGAACTTTGATCTGAACGATTTCAAGGAACAGATCGGCCAGATGCGCAAAATGGGCGGCCTCTCGTCGATGATGGATAAGTTGCCGGCGCAGTTCGCCCAGGCTGCCAGCCAGATGCAGCCCGGCACCGAGGACAAGGCGGTGGGACGAATTGAAGGCATCATCAATTCAATGACCCCGGCTGAGCGCGCCAGACCGGAATTACTCAAGGCCTCGCGCAAGCGCCGTATTGCGACGGGCGCCGGTGTTCAGGTGCAGGAAGTTAATCGCTTGCTCAAGCAGTTCGAGCAGACACAGAAGATGATGAAGCAGTTTGCCAAGGGCGGCATGGCCAAGCTGATGCGTGGCATGAAGGGCATGTTGCCGGGGATGTGACGGGTTTTGTGCTGCAGTCAGCGCGCGGCGATGCGGCTGGGTGTGTAGCTCCACTGGTTGTGCCAGGCGCCGCGCACCAGGTTGGGGTATTCGGCCTGGCCAAGGCTGCCGTTATATCGCCCGAGCGCACGATATAGATCACCCTGCTCGATATCGAGGTAGTGGCGGAGGATCGTGCAGCCGTAACGCAGGCTGGTGCGCAGGTGGAAAAGGTTGTCATCGCTGTGGCCAAGCAGCCGGGCCCAGAACGGCATGACCTGCATGTAGCCGCGCGCGCCCGATGATGAGACGGCGTATTTCTTGAATCCACTCTCCACCTGGATCAACCCGAGTACCAGTTGCGGGTCAAGCCCGGCTCGTGTTGCCTCGTAGTGCACCGAACGCAGAAAGTCCAGCCGTGTTTCCCGGTCCGGGATGCGCTTTTCCAAGCGGCGTGACATTTCCGTCAGCCAGTCGATCGATTCCATCGAATTTTGAAATGCACTTTTGGGCGGCGCTCGATCCGAAACGTTGCGTGATAGCGCTGCTTGTACGCTGGCTGATAGCGGTTCGTACTTCTGTGCGCCGGCAAAAGCAGCCGGCGACAGCAGCAGTGCGATGAGCAGTGTCAGGCGGTGCACAGCCTGGCTTTCAGGAAGGCGCTGATTTCGCCTGCCGGCATCGTTTGCGCGTCGGCGTCGGTGCGTCCTTTGTATTCAAGTTTTCCTTCACCAAGGCCTCGTTCGCCAACAACGACCCGGTGCGGGATACCGATCAGTTCCATGTCGGCAAACATGACGCCCGGACGTTCATTGCGGTCATCAAGCAGGACATCGATCCCGGCCGCCTTGAGTTCGGCGTACAGCGCGTCGGTGGCCGTTTTGACGGTTTCGCTCTTGGTGTAGCCCATGGGGACAATGCATACTTCGAATGGGGCAATGCCCGCCGGGAAATGGATGCCGCGCTCATCATGGTTCTGTTCGATGGCGGCGCCAACGATACGCGAGACGCCAATTCCGTAACAGCCCATTTCCATGACTTGTGCCTGTCCATTTTCGTCGAGGAAGGTGCACTTGAGCGCTTCGGCGTACTTGGTGCGCAACTGGAAAATGTGCCCCACCTCAATGCCGCGACAAAGCTCAAGCGCCCCTTTGCCATCCGGCGACGGGTCGCCGGCGACGACGTTGCGCAGGTCGGCAATCGCTGCCGGTTCGGGCAGGTCACGACCGAAGTTGACGCTGGTCAGGTGAAATCCTGCATCGTTGGCGCCGCAGCAGAAATCACTCATTGCGGCGACGCTGCGGTCGGCGAAGACCGGAATGCCGGAAGTGCCGACTGGTCCGATGTAACCGGGCTTGCAGCCAAGTGCCGTGACAATTTCTTCATCGCGGGCGAAGCGGAATTCACCGACGATTTTCTGAGTCTTGATTTCATTCAGGTCATGGTCACCACGCAACAAAATCAGCGCAAAGGCTTGCCCGCCAACATCCGGAAGTTCTCGCATGATCGCAATGGCCTTGACCATCCTGGTGACGGACAGGTCGAGGAAGGCGGCAACTTCGTCACATTTTATCTTGCCCGGCGTGGCGATTTTTTGCATGGTGGCGGAGGCTGCATTACGTGCTGCTGAAGGCGCCAGTGCTTCAGCAAGCTCGACGTTGGCCGCGTACTCCGAGTTCGGGCAATAGGCCAGTGCGTCCTCGCCGGAGTCCGCCAGAACATGGAATTCGTGCGATCCGGTGCCGCCGATCGAACCGGTGTCAGCGGCGACCGCGCGAAATTCAAGCCCCAGGCGGGTGAAGATTCGCGAGTACGTGTCGAACATGTTGCGATACTCGCGTTGCAGGTCTTCGAAGCTGGTGTGGAAAGAGTAGCCATCCTTCATCAAAAACTCGCGGCCACGCATTACACCAAAGCGCGGCCGGATCTCGTCGCGAAACTTGGTTTGCACCTGATAGAAGTGCACCGGTAGCTGCCGGTAGCTCTTGATTTCCTTGCGAACGACGTCGGTGATTACTTCTTCATGCGTTGGTCCAATGACGAAGTCCCGTTGATGGCGATCTTTGAAGCGCAGCAACTCCGGGCCGTATTTTTCCCAGCGCCCCGATTCCGCCCAGAGTTCGGCCGGCTGCACTGCCGGCATCAGCAGCTCAATTGCGCCCGCACGATCCATTTCCTCACGTACGATGTTTTCCACTTTGCGCAAGACGCGCAAGCCAACCGGCATCCACGTGTAAATGCCGCCGGCGAGTCTTTTGATCAGCCCGGCGCGCAGCATGAGTTTGTGGCTGACGATTTCAGCGTCGGAGGGCGCTTCTTTAAGTGTGGATAGAAAAAATTGCGAAGTGCGCATGAGAATCTTTGTGTAGGTCAAACTTTAATTTTACAAGACGGATGCCTGGAGTGCGACTTCAATTGTTTTTCCTGTGCGGAATGATGGACATATTGCTGGTCTGATATCGATACGTCCTTTCCAAGCCTTTTGAAATATGGAAGAATGCATTCAATCCAACAATTTTGCAGGTTCTAAAAATGCTCGACCGTGAAGGCTATCGCCCGAACGTCGGCATCATTCTCTGTAACGCGAAGAACGAGGTTTTCTGGGGCAAGCGTATCCGCGAGCATTCGTGGCAGTTTCCACAAGGCGGCATCAAGAAGGGGGAGACCCCCGAGCAGGCGATGTTCCGGGAGTTGCACGAAGAGGTCGGCTTGCTGGCCGAGCATGTGAGCATTCTCGGCAGAACCAAGGACTGGTTGCGTTACGATGTGCCGACACACTGGGTCAAGCGCGAATGGCGCGGCAGTTACAAGGGGCAGAAGCAGATCTGGTTTTTGCTCCGATTAACGGGTCGTGACAGTGATGTCTGTTTGCGTGCCAGCGATCATCCCGAATTCGATGCCTGGCGCTGGAACCACTTTTGGGTTCCGCTTGATGCAGTGATCGAATTTAAGCGCGGGGTCTATGAGCAGGCGCTGAACGAACTCGCCCGTTTCCTTGATGCTGATCGCCGCCGCTGCCGAAATCCGGCCGAACAAGGTGAGGAAGTTATCGCGCAGGAAGGGTCTGGCGATGAATGGTGTGCGCCGATTGCTTCTACATCCAGCAAGGACGCCGGTTCCGATGATTGATCGTCTTGTTCTCGTAGCATCCGTCGGCTTTGTATTCGCCTGTGCTTCGACGGGTTTGCTGGCGGCCGGTTTCGACAGCGAGTACGAGGAAAAAAAATGGGAAGAGATCGAAGCACGGCTTCCCCCTTTCCCAAAGCCGGAGAATCTAGATTCTTTTTTTGTCAGCGCGACAACCGACAACAAATTCATGGTTGATCGGGAGTCAATTTCTGTCGGTGCAGACGGGGTGGTGCGTTACACACTCGTGGTGCTCAGTTCGTCGGGTGCGCAGAACATCAGTTACGACGGCCTGCGTTGCGCCACCGGAGAGCGGCGACTTTATGCTTTCGGGCGCTCTGACAAGACATGGTCCAAGGCACGTCTCAATCAATGGACCAAAATTCAGGAAAGTACGCTTAATCGGCACCATGCAGCGCTTTTCTTTGATTTCTTTTGCCCCTACGCAAGCGCGGTGCTCGATGCTGAAGAGGCCCGGATGGCTTTGCGTTCAGGCGGCCACCCATCGAGGGCTCGCCGCTGAATCTTTCTCTCATTGATTTGCTGACAGCAGCGGCCAGGAGGCTTTCGTGAATACAGATCGTTTCATTGTCGAGTTCGATAAGGCATTGCGCACTGTATTTGCAAAGGCGTCGACCGTGCGCTCTGTGCCGGCTGAGCATCAGCCGGACGCAGTCTTGTCCGTCAGCGAAAAAACGCGAGCCGTTGGGCTGATGCGGGTTAATCATGTTGGCGAAGTGTGCGCCCAGGCGCTTTATCAGGGGCAGGCGCTAACCTGTCGCAGTTCCACAGTTCGGCAAACCCTGGCGCATGCTGCTAGCGAGGAAACGGAACATCTGGCGTGGACCGAGCGCCGTATTCAGGAATTGGGTGGGCGCAAAAGCCTGCTCAATCCTCTGTGGTACGTTGGTGCGCTGTCAATGGGCTTGCTTGCCGGCAAGTTTGGCGATGCCTGGAGTTTAGGTTTCCTTGCAGAAACTGAACGACAGGTTGAGGCTCATCTTGATTCCCATCTGGGTAAATTACCGGTGTCTGATCTCAAGTCGCGCGCGATTGTCGAGCAGATGCGGCTCGACGAAATCGCTCATGCCGAAACGGCTGTCCGGCTTGGCGGGCGGGAATTGCCGCCGTCCGCAAAGGCCTTGATGAGGATGACGTCAGGGGTGATGACAAGCACCGCCTACTACGTCTAAGCCTCGATAATCTCGAAATCGTGTGTAATGTCTGCGGTCTTCCCGAGCATGATAGAGGCCGAGCAGTACTTCTCCTTGGACAGGGTGATTGCCCGCGCGACAGCATCCGGCTTTAGATTTTTGCCGCTGACACGGAAATGGAAGTGGATCCGGGTGAATATTTTCGGCTCGGTTTCTGCTCGGTCTGCTTGCAGGCTGACTTCGCATCCGGTGACCTCGTAGCGCCCCTTTTTTAGAATCAGGACCACATCAAAGGCCGTGCAGCCGCCTGTTCCGGCAAGCAGTAGCTCCATCGGCCGCGGCGCCAGGTTTTGTCCGCCAGCCTCTGGTGCGCCGTCCATCGTGATCAGGTGTTTGCTTCCGGTTTCTGCCAGAAACGCCATTCCTTCGCCGGTCCATTTAACTTTGCAGTCCATACAGGCCTCATTTTTCAAAGACGCCATTCTAGCCGCAACGGTGACGAGATTTATTGCCGTGAAGAATGTTGCGACGCAGCAAAACCGACGGTAAATTTAGTTTTTTGCCATCGATTGTAGATTACGTTTTATGCAAATAATTTTATTTATAATGCTTAATTGTATGATTATCATGGTTTTTATATCGTAGTTTCCGACGGGATTTTGCGCTATAAAAAACAAATGACGCAACGCACAAATAACTCTTGATTTCTCTTGGAAACTGCGTAAAATCCGTCTCAGGTTAAGTAATTTGCTGTTTTAGCACTTCCGGTTTTTACCGTTGTCTCCTCCACCCTCCTCCTTTGGTGTGGATTTAGCGCGGCTCTCACGAGCCGCGCTTTTTTTTGGTCAAAATAGCAAGTTCGAAAACATCGATTGACAAGCATTGTGGCTTTAAAATAAAATGCTCGGCTTTCCGTGATCTGGCATAAAAGGACGGCGTTTTAAATGAAGACTTTCTCCGCCAAACCGCATGAGGTGAAGCGCGACTGGCTTGTGGTTGATGCCACTGACAAGGTGCTTGGTCGCCTCGCCACCGAAATTGCTCGTCGCCTGCGCGGCAAGCATAAACCTGAATTCACCCCGCACGTGGATACCGGCGATTTCATCGTCGTGACCAATGTGGATAAGTTGCGCGTGACCGGCAACAAGGCTGAAGACAAGAAGTACTACCGCCATACAGGTTATCCTGGCGGTATCTACGAAACGAACTTCACCAAGATGCAGCAACGTTTCCCGGGGCGTGTTCTCGAGAAGGCTGTGAAGGGCATGCTCCCGAAAGGGCCGCTCGGCTACGCTATGCTGAAGAAGATGAAGTGCTACGCGGGTGAAACTCATCCGCACGCTGCCCAGCAGCCGAAAGTTCTGGAACTTTAAGGGGTCGATATGGCTGAAAATTCCTATTACGGCACCGGCCGACGCAAGAGCGCCGTAGCCCGTGTCTTCATGAAGCGCGGTAGCGGTAACATCGTTGTTAACGGCAAACCGGTCGACGAATATTTTTCGCGCGTTACCGGGCGTATGATCGTTCGCCAGCCGCTCGAATTGGTCGAGCAGACTGCAGCTTTTGACATTCTGGTTAACGTTGCTGGCGGTGGTGAGTCCGGCCAGGCTGGCGCCGTTCGTCATGGCATTACGCGCGCCTTGATCGAATACGACGTCGCACTTAAGCCATCGTTGTCGAAAGCAGGCTTCGTTACTCGTGATGCCCGTGAGGTTGAGCGTAAGAAGGTCGGTTTCCACAAAGCACGTCGTCGCAAGCAGTTCTCCAAGCGTTAATCGGAATCCGATGTCCTACAAAAGCCGCCTTTGGGCGGCTTTTGTGTTTTTTCGGCCTGCAGACTATCATTGCGCGATTCATTGGGAGTGACTCATGATCAAGGTTGGAATCGTAGGGGGTACGGGTTATACGGGGGTGGAGTTGTTGCGTTTGCTCGCACAGCATCCGGCGGTGGAGATAGTCGCCATTACTTCACGCGGCGACGCGGGAATGCTGGTTGCGGATATGTTTCCGAGTCTGCGTGGACGGGTGCTCCTTAAGTTCGAAGACCCTGCCGCAGCTGACTTGAAGTCCTGTGATGTGGTTTTTTTTGCCACGCCGAATGGCGTCGCGATGCAGCAGGCGCGAGCCTTGCTCGATGCTGGCGTCAAGGTGATCGATCTGGCGGCAGATTTTCGTATCGGCGATATTGCTGAATGGGAAAAATGGTATGGCATGAAGCACGCCTGTCCTGAGTGGGTCGAGATGGCTGTTTATGGGTTGCCGGAGGTCAATCGCTCAGCGATTCGGAGCGCTCGTCTGATCGCTAATCCCGGCTGCTATCCAACCGCTGTCCAGTTGGGTTTCATGCCCTTGGTGGAGGCCGGTCTGGTGGACTTGGACTGTCTGATTGCGGATGCCAAGTCCGGTGTTTCCGGGGCGGGCAGAAAAGCGGAAATTCCGGCCTTGTTCTCGGAAGCTTCAGATAATTTCAAGGCGTACGGGGTTCCCGGGCATCGCCATCTCCCCGAAATTCAACAGGGGCTCTCCCGGATGGCGAATCACGCGGTCGGATTGACTTTTGTGCCGCATCTGACGCCGCTGATCCGTGGAATCCATGCGACGCTCTATGCAAGGATCAAGATTGAAGCAGATTTTCAGTCCGTCTACGAGCGGCGTTATGCGGGCGAGCCCTTCGTTGATGTGCTTCCCGCAAAATCCCATCCTGATACGCGTTCGGTCCGGGCATCCAACGTTTGTCGGATTGCTGTACATCGGCCGCAAGGCGGTGACACGTTGGTGATCCTGTCGGTTATCGACAACCTGGTCAAAGGTGCCGCGGGACAAGCGATACAGAATATGAATATTATGTTTGATCGACCGGAAACCGACGGGCTATGGCAATTGCCGGTACTTCCGTAAAGCTCAAGCGTTTGCGGCAGCGGTTCGGTATCAACGCGCCGAGGCTCTCGATCCGCACGCATGTTGCCTGGCACTGGCGTGCTTTGGCGACGGTCGCTGTGCTCTCTGTTTCTTTCGCCGTCGCGGCCTGGATCTATGACGCTGGTAGAAGCATCGCTGGTTTTCAGAGCGGCGAGTCCAGTCGCGAAATTCAGTCACTCAAGGATCGCCTTGCAGAGCTTGATGAGGAACTTGGCAAACTACGAAGTATTGCTGGCTCGGGCGAGAGCAGTTTGCAGATTGAGCGCGCCGCGCAGCAGCAATTGGTCCGGCAGGTAAAAATACTGGAGTCGGAAAATGCCGGCCTTAAGCAGGATCTCGCGTTTTTTGAAGGGCTGATCCCGGCTTCAGAGTCGGGCGGTGAGCTTGGCGTCAAAATCAGTCGTTTGCGTATTGAGCCCGAGAGCGCTGGGGGGCAGTATCGTTATCGCATGTTGCTGGTACACAATGGCGGCCGGCAGGCGAAAGCATTTCACGGAACTCTCCAGTTTTTAGTGAAAGTGCAGCAGGCCGGCAAAGATGTTATGATCACCATCCCATCCGAAGCGGACCAAGGGTTAGAAAAATTTAATATTGAAATCAAGCACTTTCAGCGAGCTGAAGGCGTTTTCCTGATTCAGAAAGGCGCCGTGGTGAAAAGTGTGGAGGCGCGTTTACTGCAGGATGGCGTGGTGCGAGCGCGACAGTCCGTAACCATCTAGACGGAGAGGTAATCATGTTTGGCAGCAAAAAAAATAGCGCTCCCCAAAATCGCATCGACAGCCTGATCGGTGTGGGTACGCGTATCGAGGGCAATATCAGTTTCAGTGGTGGTTTGCGTGTTGACGGTGAAATCCGGGGAAATATCAGTAGCGACAAAGGGCAGTCAGGCACGTTGGTGATCAGCGAGCAGGCCAGTGTTGAAGGAGAGATATCTGTTGGTCATGTAGTGATCAATGGTGCCGTGATTGGTCCCGTGTTCGCTGGCGAATCGTTGGAACTCCTGCCCAATGCGCGTGTCACAGGGGATGTTGAATATCATCAGCTCGAAATGCAGCAGGGGGCGGTGGTTCAGGGGCGTCTGGTGCATCAGACTAGTGCCAAGACAGTTGAGTTGAAGCTGGCTTCAAGCAAGTGATCCCGTCGGGATTGGTTCAAAATACTGGGTTGTGGAGGATTAAGTAATGAATGCAGCGACCGAAATCGAGATACCTTTGCCGTTTGTCTTTACCGATAATGCGGCTAACAAGGTCAAGGAGCTGATTGAAGAAGAGGGTAACCCTGAGCTAAAGCTGCGTGTTTTTGTAACGGGCGGCGGCTGTTCAGGTTTTCAGTACGGCTTTACCTTTGACGAGGTTGCGAATGAAGATGACACCGCGATGCGGAAAAACGGTGTGACACTTCTGATCGACCCGATGAGTTATCAGTATCTGGTTGGCGCCGAAATTGATTACAGCGAGGGCCTCGAAGGATCACAGTTCGTGATCAAGAACCCTAATGCGTCATCAACTTGTGGCTGTGGATCATCTTTCTCTGCTTGATCCTGCCAGCCAAGCAACGAAAAAGGCGACTTTAGGGTCGCCTTTTTCCATTGAAAGATGTATTGGGTTATTCTATTGAGGCAACTTGGATCTGTCTGGCCAACTCGAGTTGTGCTTTCAATGGACCGATGGCGGCTTTGTAACGGCTGATCTGATTCGCTTCAAGGGGGATTGCGGTAGGTAGCGTGACCGCCAGAGGATTGACCTGTTGATTGTTGACACGGAATTCGTAGTGCAGATGAGGACCGGACGCTAGGCCGGT
The DNA here is from genome assembly GCA_044359525.1 of Rhodocyclaceae bacterium. Taxonomy (GTDB): domain Bacteria; phylum Pseudomonadota; class Gammaproteobacteria; order Burkholderiales; family Rhodocyclaceae; genus CAJBIL01. The sequence goes on from JBIKLY010000051.1 coordinate 23,328, forward strand.
TTGTCCAACGTAGCCAATCGTGTCGCCCTGGCTGACTCGTGTGCCTTTGCGAATGCCCGCGCCAAATCCGTTCAAGTGTCCATACGCAGTTGAGTAAGTGCCTTGGTGCCGGAGAATTACCAGGTTGCCGTAACCGCCCTGTTTTGTCGCAGCTTCAACCGTCCCGTCGGCTACGGCGCGAACGCGGGTGCCGGTAGGTGCGCCATAGTCCACGCCTTTATGCGCTCGCCAGGTTTGCAGTACCGGGTGAAAGCGAGCACTGGTGAATCCTGATGTAACGCGAGAGAACTCGAGCGGTGAGCGCAGAAACGCCTTGCGCAGACTCTTGCCGTCAGCAGTGTAGTAGCCACCTTTGCCTTCTTCGGCTTGAAACCAGTGCGCATGGAATGTCTTTTGATTGTTGTTGAATTCGGCTGACAAGATTCGACCGCTGCGGACCGCTTGGCCACGGTGATTGAGAATTTCGTAGACCACCGAGAAGCGATCGCCTTTACGCAGGTCACGGTGAAAATCAATATCGCCAGCGAAAATCTCGGCCAGCTGCGTAGCGATGGCATCCGGGATGCCGGCTGCGTCTGTCGCGCCAAACAGGGAGTTGCGAATTTCGCCTGATTTAATGACAGTCTGCACATCGAGTTTCAGGGTTTGCTCGCCGGCAATGAAAGCCTTGCCGCGTCGTTCGACAACAAGTATTGAATCCTTGCCGTTCAGTGGGAAATATAGCGACCGCAGCTCTCCACCTTCGCCGGTAATCGCAGTAACAATCTTTCCCGGGCGTAATTGGCGGGATACGGCCCGGGTCGCGCTGTCCTGGAGAATAAACTCGGAGGCTTCACGATCAGTAATGCCGAGTCGGTTCATCAGGCTGGACACCGTATCAGAGCGTAATACACGCTCTTCGCGGAGGAAGGTGGCATCGACAGCCTGAATTAATGTGCTGGTCGGTGTTTGTAGCTGCTCCAGCACGGTCTGCAATTGAATGCGGCTACCTTGGGTCGCTGGAACGATAGCAAATGCCGCCACCATGCCAAGCAGGGAAAAGCCTCCGACGCCCACAGTCGCCCAGCGGTGGCGCATCAGGCGTTCGATCGCGGGGTGGGAATGCGCTAGAATTCTGGTCTTCTGATTATCCATAGTCCGCCGGCAGGAAAAAATCTTGTCGCAGTCTAACAAAAAAAAGCTCCCGCAAGAACCCCGGGGAGAGAAACCTAGAGGCTTGAATGTTTGGTGTTGAAGAGAGTCTGAGTCTGATCAAACGCGGTTCAGATGAGCTGTTGGTGGAGTCCGAGTTGCTGGATCGCCTAAAAAGCGGGCGGCCACTTCGTATCAAGGCGGGTTTTGACCCCACCGCGCCTGACTTGCATCTTGGGCATACGGTGTTGATCAACAAATTACGGCACTTTCAGGATCTTGGTCATCACGTCATGTTCCTGATCGGTGACTTTACCGGCATGATCGGTGATCCAACCGGGAAAAACACAACACGACCTCCGCTGTCGCGTGAGCAGATACTGGACAACGCAAGAACTTATCAGGAACAGGTCTTCAAGATTCTCGACCCTGAGAAGACGGAGGTTTGTTTCAACTCAGCGTGGTTTGAGCCGCTGGGTGCTTCGGGGATGATCCGTCTGGCGGCGTTGCATACTGTAGCGCGGATGCTGGAGCGGGATGACTTTTCAAAGCGTTACAGCAGCGGTCAGCCGATCGCTATTCACGAATTTCTCTACCCCCTTTGCCAAGGGTATGACTCTGTGGCCATGAAAGCGGATGTCGAACTGGGTGGGACCGATCAGAAATTCAATCTTCTGGTCGGTCGTGAGTTGCAGAAGCATTATGGCCAGTCGCCGCAGTGCGTGTTGATGATGCCGCTGCTCGAAGGGTTGGACGGTGTCAATAAGATGTCCAAGTCTCTTGGTAACTATGTCGGGATCAACGAGCCGCCACGCGAGATATTTGGCAAGTTGATGTCGGTGTCTGACGAGTTGATGTGGCGTTACTTCGATCTGCTGTCGTTTCGTGGTGCTGGCGAGGTGGCAAGGCTCAAGGCTGAGGCATCGACCGGGCGCAACCCGCGCGATGTCAAGGTGCTTCTGGCGCAAGAGATCGTTGCTCGTTTTCATGGGCATGGTGCTGCAGTGGATGCGCTGGCAGATTTCGAGACGCGCTTTCGTCAGGGGGCCATTCCGGACGACGTTCCTGACGTGGCGCTGGATAATGCCGGTCAGCCCATGGCTATTGCACAGTTACTCAAGCTGGCGGGCCTGACGGCTAGTACATCGGAAGCTTTACGCATGATTGATCAGGGCGGCGTAAAAGTTGATGGTACGAAAATTGAGGATAAAAGCCTTGTTCTGTGTGCTCCTGGAAGTTATGTGTTGCAAGTCGGCAAGCGGAAATTCGCTCGCGCCACGATTTCATGAGCTAGTAAAAT
>JBIKLY010000052.1:0-25752 GCA_044359525.1 Rhodocyclaceae bacterium
CGCACGTCGACCAGCACCTGGTCGTTGGTGTAGGCGTGGATTGTCGTCATCAGGCCCTGCTTGATGCCGATGTTGTCCTGCAGCACCTTGGCGACCGGCGCCAGGCAGTTGGTCGTGCACGAGGCATTGGAGACGACGGTCATCGCCTTGGTCAGGATCTCTTCATTGACGCCATAGACGATCGTCGCATCGACGTCGTCGCCGCCTGGCGCCGAGATCAGCACGCGCTTGGCGCCCTGGTCGAGCAGGACCTGCGCCTTGGCCTTCGAGGTGTAGGCGCCGGTGCATTCGAGCAGGACGTCGACGTCGTGGTCGGCCCAGTTGATTTCCTTCGGGTTCTTCGTCGAGTAGAAGGGGATGCGCTTGCCGCCGACGATCAGGCAGTTTTCACCATCGGTTTCGACCGGGGTGGCGAAGCGGCCGTGCGTCGTGTCGTAGCGGGTCAGGTGGGCGTTGGTCGCGATGTCGCCCGAGGCGTTGATGGCGACCACGTCAAATTCGTCCTGCAGGCCGTATTCCCAGATGGCGCGCAGGGTGCAGCGGCCGATGCGGCCGTAACCGTTGATGGCGATCTTGATGCTCATTTGAAAACTCCCTTTATTTACAGAATTTCTTTGACGGTGGCGACCACGTTCTCAACCGTGAAACCGAAGAATTTGAACAGTTCGCCGGCCGGTGCCGATTCGCCGAAACGGTCGATGCCGATCACCGCGCCTTGATTGCTGTCAACTGCGCCAACATACTTACGCCAGAAGTCGGACACGCCGGCTTCGATGGCGATACGCGGGATGCCGCGCGGCAATACGGATTCCTTGAAGTCCTTGTCCTGACGGTCGAAAACGTCGGTGCAGGGCATCGAGACGACGCGCGTCGCAATGCCGGCATCGGCAAGCGCCTTCTGCGCGTCGAGCGCCAGCTTGATTTCGGAGCCGGTGGCAAGCAGTAGCGCTTTCGCATTGGCCGCATCGGACAGCACGTAGCCGCCGCGCCGGATCGTGTCAGCAGCGATGGCGCCGGTCACGGTCGGCAGGTTCTGGCGCGATAGCGCGAGAACGCTTGGGCCATCGGTGCGCTCGATGGCGGCCTGCCAGGCGATGGCGGTTTCGGTTGCATCGGCCGGGCGCCAGACATCGACGCCGGGGATCAGGCGCAGGCTGGAGACATGTTCGACCGGCTGGTGCGTCGGGCCGTCTTCGCCAAGACCGATCGAGTCATGCGTATAGACCATGATCTGCCGCTGCTTCATCAGTGCCGCCATGCGGATCGCGTTGCGCGCGTAATCCGAGAAAACGAGGAAGGTGGCGGTGTAGGGAATGAAGCCGCCATGCAGCGCGAGGCCGTTGGCGATTGCCGTCATGCCGAATTCGCGCACGCCGTAATAGATGTAATTGCCGCCGGAGCTCTTGCTGACGCCCTTCGAGCCCTTCCACAGGGTGAGGTTGGAGCTGGCGAGGTCGGCCGAGCCGCCGATCAGTTCGGGCAGCAGCGGTGCGAAAGCGTTGATGGCGTTTTGTGAAGCTTTGCGCGTCGCAATGTTCTCGCCCTTGGCGGCGATTTCTGCCACTGCTTTAGCGGCACCGGCAGACCATTCGGCGGGCAGTTCACCCGCCATGCGCCGGCTGAACTCAGCGGCGAGCTCGGGGAAAGCGGCTTGGTAGGCGGCAAAGCGCGTGTTCCAGTTGCTCTCGAAAAACGAGCCGCGTGCCTTGCCGTCCCATGCCGCGTAAACGTCGTCCGGAATTTCAAAGGCGGGGTGGTTCCAGCCGATGCGCGCGCGGGTCGCAGCGATTTCATCAGCGCCGAGCGGTGCGCCATGCACGTCGTGCGTGCCTTCCTTGTTCGGCGAGCCCATGCCGATGGTCGTCTTGCAGCAGATCAGCGTCGGTTTGCTCTTCTCAGCACGTGCGGCGAGCAGCGCCTTTTCAATGGCTTCGCCGTTGTGTCCGTCGACATTGGCGATGACCTGCCAGCCGTAGGCTTCGAAGCGCTTTGGCGTGTCGTCGGTGAACCAGCCTTCGACATGGCCGTCGATCGAGATGCCGTTGTCGTCGTAGAAAGCGATCAGCTTGCCGAGGCCGAGCGTGCCAGCCAGCGAGCAGGCTTCATGCGAGATGCCTTCCATCAGGCAGCCGTCGCCGAGGAACACGTAGGTCGAGTGATCGACAATTTCGTGGCCGTCCTGATTGAATTCGGCAGCCAGTACTTTCTCGGCGACCGCAAAGCCGACGGCATTGGCGATGCCCTGGCCAAGCGGGCCGGTGGTCGTTTCAACGCCCGGCGTGTGCCCGACTTCGGGGTGGCCCGGTGTCTTCGAGCGGAACTGACGGAAATTCTTCAGGTCGTCGATCGAAACATCGTAACCGGTCAGGTGCAGCAGCGCGTAGATCAGCATCGAGCCGTGGCCGTTGGAAAGCACGAAGCGGTCACGGTCGGCCCACTGCGGATTGGCCGGGTTGTGGCGCAGGTGGCGGCGCCATAACACTTCAGCAATTTCAGCCATGCCCATGGGCGCGCCGGGGTGGCCGGAGTTGGCCTTCTGCACGGAGTCCATGGCAAGAGCGCGAATGGCGCCGGTCAGCGGGGTAAAGCAGGCGTTGGAAGCGACGGACACGATGGGTTTGCCGATCAGGAAAAGTCTGAGGAAGGGCGAAATTATCCGCCAAAACAGGGCTTTTTTCCAGTGTTAGCGGGGCGGGGTCTGGCCGAGTCGACCTGAGTGCCATGCGTTTTATGCGATCCGGGAAAAATATTCGGGATGGTCGTTGCTTCTGCAGCAAGGAAATCCGCGTCTGGGCTGGTGAAAAGTGATGCGCGAGTTCTCAGGGAGCGGGTGGCGGTACGCCGGTAATTTTCGGGGCGGGGTGAATTTTTTTATCGTCATCCGCCTGCCATGAAAAGCGGGAGCCGCAGCTCCCGCTTTTTTGAGGCATCAGGGCCGAATCAGGCGCTGTGCTTATTCTTGCGTCGTGCCATGAAACCCAGCAGGCCCAGTCCAGCCATCAGCATGGCATAGGTCTCCGGTTCCGGAACGGCAAGTGCCTGAAAAGCGACATTTGAGGCGCTGTTGAATGAAAGCGAACCAAGGGAGCTCTCGACATTCTGGAACTGCTCCAGAGCGAAAATGTTGGTTCCGGTCAGCGGACCGAAGGGGCCAACCAGATTCGTCAGGCTGCCTGGGGTGACGTAGAAGTCAAAAAGGTCCAGTCCACCGCCGCCGCTGCGGGAGAAAAACACGACGTTGTTTCCACTATTTAGTCCCAGGCGGGTCGAGAAGGACAGGCTTGTGGTTCCCAGACCGGTAATGCTCACCTGAGCGCTGCCGAGAGGGTCGATAATCATCGGGTTGGCAAAGGGGTCGCCGATCATGCTGATGCTAAATGCCTGGTTGTCGAAAGAACTCCCTCCCAGCGACCCCGAGCCTGTGCCGGTGATCAGGTACTGCGTGGGCGCCGCGAAGGCGTTGGCACAAACGAACAGCAGAGAAATAAAAATTTTGCGGGTCAGTCCGCCGAGCATTTTTGGGTTGAACATTTAAATCGCCTTCCTGTCGGTTTTAAGGGTTATGCAAAAACTACGTCTTGTATTGGTGCGGGCACCGGTCAGGCAGTTAGGATCTGCTTCCGGCGCCGCGCAATGCCGCTCACCAAGGCCAGTCCGGCGAGCAGCATGGCATAGGTTTCCGGTTCTGGAACAGGCGCGATACGGAAACTTACGTTGTCGATGCCGACGTTATAGGCCGTGTCGTACCAGTCGATCCATAGCCCGCTGTTTGAACTGACTGCGGGTAAAAATGTGTTATGGGCTGTTGTGCCGAATCCGACGGCGCCCGAGTAAGAGAATAGTGCTGCGCCACCGCCGATCGCGGTAACCCGGATGTTCGTGTTGCGGGTTGTGTCGGAATAAGCGCCGAAATCCATGCTGTTCAGCGTTACCGCTTCGCCATTCAGCGACTTGACCTCGATCCTGCCGTGCGAACCGCCCGGGGCGTCTGAGCCGTTGGCCCAAGCAACTCTTTTGAGGTCGTTGTAGTTCGCGTCCCACCAGCGCAGGGTGTCGTTGGCATTGAGTACATCGATGTAGGTAATATCGACTACCCCGGCCACATCTCCGTATGCCTGGGAAAGAAGGCCGTAGTTGCTGCACGAGGTAACGCAGGATGTGCCTTCATCAAAGGTCAGCAGGCCGTTGTGGGCAGCCGCCTGGGCCGTACCCGACAGGGCGAGGCCGGATAGTGCGATGGCCAGCAATTTTTTGATCATGGACGCTCCTCAGGGATGGCGGACAGGAATTCCTATCCGTCGATTCTAGGCCTGTGATTCATCTTTGCAATAGTCCGATAGGACTAATGCATTTGGCGTTTTCGGGAAGCGGGTATCGCTTTAGTCAACGGTGCGGTAACCCGGCGCGGTGCCGCTGATCTCTTCCCATAGATCACGGATCGGGATGCGATTTTTTATGGTGCGGTCGACCCACTCGGTTGGCAGCGGGCCGTCGGGATGAAAGCGCACCCCCCAGATCGGCTCGAAACGATCGGTTCGCAGGGAATAACGGGCGTCACCGATCACCGTCGGATCGTCCGCTGCACGCGCCACCCAGCCCGCGGAAAAGTAGCTGAAACGCCGGAAGTCGTCTCGTATGCGTTCATTTGTCCGCGTCTCCGGGAGATCCTGCTCGTCGAGCAGTGTCACGGTGCCGCCTGGTTTCCAGCGATGCTTGTCGTTTACGGTCACCCGGATGCGATCCGTGTGCAGCGTGTTGCCTGATTGGTAGGTCGAACGCCACATGAAGGGATTGCCGACCGTCGGGAACATCTCGGCCCGGACGATCGGGTGTCCGCGTGCGCTGGCAATGCGTTCCTGTATCTCCAGCGCACGTTCCCGCTGGATGGCCGCTGCGCCGATGTAAGCGAAGCCAAGGCTGAGCGCGATCAGGGCTGGCGTCCGCGAAGTCCGGCGTGCCGAGACGATGAGGCCAACGAGCAGCAGCAGGGTAAGTAGCGGCCCGACGGTGGTTACCCAGTGCCACGATACGCGCAGCGGGGAAAAAGGCCAGAGCAGATGTGTTCCGTAGTTGGTGCATGCATCGAGCAGGCCGTGCGTCGCATAGCCGAGACTGCCGGCTGCAAAGAGCGCCCGCCAGTTTGGCCGGTAGCGCTTTTGCGCCAGCCAGGGCAGGCTTGCCAGAAAGCCGCCGATCGGAATAAAGGCAAACGAATGCGTGAAATGCCGGTGATACTCAATCGCCAGCAAAGGATCGGCTGCGCTTCTGATCAGGATGTCGGCGTCAGGCAGAAGACCGCCCAGTGCACCGATCATCCAGGCCGGTCGCCCCAGTCGCGGCCCCAGTGCGGCTTGAGCAACCGTTGCGCCAAGTAGTGCGTGTGTCAGAGGATCCATGATGTTTTCAGGAGGGCAGAAAGTTGCTGATTATCACCGATCGGGCGGCGTTGCCGATGGGCGGTCAAAGCCTCACTTTGATCCTGGTCAATAAAAGTTGACGGATTTGGTCGGATACTTGTGCGATCATGGAACGTGCTGGAATTTGATTTTAGAGGACAAAAAATGCAGAAAAGACTGGATGGAAAAATTGCGGTGGTGACCGGTGCCAGCAGCGGGATTGGCCGCGCCATCGTCGAACATTATGTGGCTGAGGGCGCAACCGTGGTGGCGTTTGCCCGTAATGTTGCGGCATTGGACGAACTGGCTGGCGCGCATCCGGGCCGGGTGCTGGCCGTCGCCGGCGACGTCACCAGCGCGGATGACCTGCAGCGCCTGGTTGCGACAAGCGTCGAGGCCTACGGTGGCGTTGATGTTGTCGTTCCGAATGCCGGGATTGCGCGCGTCGTTTCTTTTGAGGAGAGCACTGCAGAAGCCTGTCACACCCAATTTTCGGTGAATCTGTTTGGGGCCATCGAGACAGTACGGCTGTTTTTGCCGCACATCCGCAAGGGCGGCTCTGTTCAGTTTATTACCACCTTCCTGACTCAAGTCGGTTTCCCTGGCCTATCGATCTACAGCGCCAGCAAGGCGGCGCTCAAATCATTTTCGCAGACGCTGGCGGCCGAGCTGGCGCCGAAGGGCATTCGCGTCAATGCGATTGCGCCCGGCCCGATCGGGACGCCACTTTGGGGTACGGTCGGGTTGCCGCCCGATGTGCTGAATGTCGTTGCGCAAAATGTCACTGCCCGTTTGATGCCTGGTGCATTTGGCCTGCCGGAGGATATCGCGCAGATGTCGGTTTTCCTCGCGTCGGATGCGGCAAAAAATATCTTTGGTCAGGAAATCGTGATTGATGGCGGCTATACGATTGGCTGACGCCGGGTGCTTCACGCCTCGAAGATAACGCCTACGCCGTAAATCGGGCGGATGATTTCGCGCTCGGGTTGCACCAAGGCGAGTTTCCTGTGTGGATTTTTCATGTGCCTATCGACGGCGCGTTCGTTGACGTCGAACTTGTGCTCATGGATCAGATCAAGCAGCCGGGCCCGTGAAAAAACACGGCCCGGCTTTTTTCTGCCTGTTTAATGGCTAGTTGGCCTTTTCGCAGCCGAGCGCTTTGCTGCTCATGAAGTAGCTGGTGCCGGCCGGACAGTCGATTGCCTTCTCCGGTTTGGCCGCGCCTTTTTTCTTCGGGGTGCAGGTGTAGCTACCGTCTTTCGCGGCTTTGCCCTTCAGCGCCCAATCGACCGGGCAAGCAGGTTTTGCTGGCATCGCGGCAGTTGCGGCGGCGGCGGCTGCTTCAACCGTAATCATGTATTTAACTTTGCCCATGCAACCAAGGTAGGTTTCGGCGCGCTTGCCGTCGGCCTTGATTTCGTAAGTGCCTGGTTTGCTGTAGGTGTGCTGGAAAGTGAGCGGGAAGGGCTTGTGGTTGCCGCCGACTTTCTTTGGCTTCTCCCGGTTGCCATCGCCCCAGTTCAGGTCGAGACCACACATGCTTTCGGCAGCATTCTGGGCGTCGATGGTGATCGTCACCGGCTGCCCGACTTTGGCTGGCGAGGGTGCGGCGGTGATTTTTTCAATCGTTGGCGAATCGGCAAGCGCGGGTGAAACGGGCAGAAAAACAGGCAGTGCGACGGCGAGCAGGGCGGTCAGGGCAGTACGTTTCATGAGATTTCTCCTTGGGGTGAAATTGCAAAGTAGTGCGTCGGGAATGCTTCCATGCAATCAGCGTGTGCAATTACTCTCTGGTTCAAACAGAACGTCCCACAGGGCGCGCACTGCTTCAATACGGCCTGCCACCGCAGCACGTTCGATCCGTCCTTTGGCGTTTTCGCTCAGGCGGATGGCATGCTGCATGCGGCGGTATTCACGGTACGCGTTACCTACCGGCTCGGCAAGCGATTCCTGAATCAGGCCGAGTTCCGCGGCGATCCGGATCAATGCAATGTTGCCGACGTTGCCGCACAGCCTGGGGTAGGTGCTGGCATGGCCGAGTACCAGGTACTGAACCATGAATTCGACGTCGATGATGCCACCGGGGTCTTGTTTGAGGTCAAAATAATCGGGGCTCCTTGAGGCGTGGCTGTCAAGCATCTTCTGGCGCATGGCCAATACTTCCTGCTTGAGTTTGACGAGGTCGCGCGGCTGGCGAAGGATGCGGATGCGGATCGCTTCGAACTGGGCGCCAACCTCCGGGTCGCCGGCGCAGAAGCGGGCGCGCGTCAGTGCCTGATGTTCCCATACCCAGGCGTTATTCAGTTGATAGTCACGGAAGGCCTCGATCGGGCAGACGAGCATGCCGGCGTCGCCATTCGGACGCAGCCGCAGATCCGTTTCAAATAGCAGACCGGCCGAAGTCTGGCTCGACATCCAGGTATTCATCCGCTGCGCCAGTCGAGCGTAGAGCTCACCCGCACCCGGTTCAGGGTCGTCGTGCAGATAAACGAGATCAAGGTCGGAGGCGAAGCCGAGCTCTTTGCCGCCAAGCTTGCCGTAACCAATGACTGCGAAACGGGGCGGGTTTTCCGGGTGCGGATGACGTTGTCGCAGCTTGCTCCAGCACAGGTCCAGTGTCGTCTGCACCATGATGTCGGCGAGCATCGCGAGATGGTCGGAAAGATGTTCAAGCGTTTGCAGTCCGGCAAGGTCCTGCACCAGCAGGCAGAAAACCTGCTCGTGATGGGCTTCGCGCAGGATGTCCATTTGCCGCTCGGCATCGTCGTGATGTTCGGCCAGGCGCTGGCGCAAATCGTTGTGAAAACGTGGCCAGTCGATATCGAGTTCGTAGATGCGCGGGTCGAGCAATTCGTCGAGCAGGATCGGGTGGCGCGTCAGGTAGGCGGCTGCCCACGATGAACTGCCGATCAGCTCGGCAACCTTCATCAGTGCTTGCGGGTGTTGTTGCAGCAGGGCGAGGTAGGCACCGCGACGGCTGATCGTTTCAAAAAAATCAAGGCCGCGCTGCCAGGTCGCGTCCGGTGTCGGTGTGGCTGCTGCTGCATCGATCAGGCGCGGGCCAAGCGCGTCAAGCCGTTCGCGATTGGTCGCCGGGAGTTGCAGGTAACGACTGCTCTCACGAAACCCCTGAAGCCGTTGCAGCATCGCCTGCGGCTGACGGAACCCCAGTGCCGAGAGGATTTCCAGTGCGTCGTCGCCTTCGGTCTGGCCGCACCACAAGCCAGCCAGCCGGTGAACGCCTTCCTGCGGCTCCGAGAATATCTGTTCGAAATGCCGGGCGACTTTTGTGCGATGCGCATCGAGAATAGCGAGCAACGCCGGCCAGTCGGGAAAATTCATCGAAACGGCGACCTGCCTGCGCTCTGCCTCGCCGGTTGGCAGCATGTGCGTTTGCGCATCATTAACGTATTGCAGACGGTGTTCGAGTCGTCGCAGAAATTCGTAGGCGTCGCCAAGTTCCTGCACGCTTTCGTCCGGCAGCAGGCGGCGTGCGCCAAGAAGGCCAAGTACTTTGAGCGTCGGCCGGATCTGCAGGGCCGGATCACGACCGCCGCGAATGAGCTGGAAAACTTGCGCCATGAACTCGATTTCGCGAATGCCGCCGGGGCCGAGTTTAATGTGATCGACCATATCCTTGCGCGCCACCTCGCGACGGATCTGGGCATGCAGGTCGCGCATTGCATTGATCGCGCCAAAGTCGAGATATTTCCGGAAGATGAAAGGGCGCGAGATTTTTTCGAGCGCAGTCACCCATTCCGGCTGGAGGTTGTTGCTTTCGTTCATTACACGTGCCTTGATCCAGGCGTAGCGCTCCCACTCCCGCCCCTGCGTAATGAAATAGTTTTCCAGCGAATCGAGTGAGCAGGCGAGCGGACCGGAGTCGCCATTCGGGCGCAGGCGCATATCAACGCGGAATACCTGACCGTCGCCGGTGACTTCGCCGAGCCCCGCGATCAGGCGTTTGCCGAGGCGTCCGAAAAAATCGTAAGTGTCGATTTTTCTGCCGCCATCCGCGCTACCGGCTGTTTGCCCTTCTTCAGGGTAGATAAAAATGTAATCAACGTCCGACGAGACGTTGAGCTCGCGTCCGCCAAGCTTGCCCATCCCGACAATCATCAGTTTCTGTGCTCGGCCCTGACTGTCCAGCGGTTCGCCAAATTGCGCCACCAACTGCTGGTGGGCGTGTTCGAGGGCGAAGTTGGTCGTGATGTCGGCAAGCAGGGTCATCGTCTCGACGACTTCGGCCAGCGTTGCGTCGCCGCCGATGTCGCGCACGATGAGTGCGGCCATGACCTGTTGGCGAAGCCGGCGCAGGCAGCGTTTCAGGCTGTCATCGTCGATCGGTGCGGCCGTTGCGAGAAATTCGTGCATCAATGCCGCGCTAACCGGTCGGCTGGCGTGTGTTGTCAGCCAGGCCTCGATTTCCGGGCGCGCTTCGAGCAGTTGTCGCAGATAGCGACTGTGGGCAAGGGCCGCGTGCCATGCTGCCGGTTTTGTCGTTGTCAAATTCAGCCACCCTGTTGTTTGCACTGCTTGCGCCATTTGCGGTGGGCAAAGCCGTTACAATTGAGCTCTCGATCTACTCGTGTATTCGCCATTCTAGTGACGCTTCGCAAAATTGTGCAAAACCCCTCACGGGATACCGGCTCCTGATGCGTCAGAACGAGTTGCGTCCAGCGCTTTACCATCGCTTTCACCGGCTGCTGCCTTTTCTCGCGCATCCGGCGGCGCATGGGCTTTGGCGGGCGCTGGTCTGGGGTTTCTGGCTGATTTACTTCGGCTTTGTCCTGCTCGTGCTGGCGCTGCGCTACAGCATTCTGCCTAACATTGAAAACTATCGTGGCGATATCGAGCGGATTGCCAGTCAGGAACTTGGCCAGCCGGTCAGTATTGGCCGCATCGAGGCGAGTTGGGCCGGTATCAACCCGGATTTGACGCTGTTCGATGTGCGCATTGCCGATGCGCAGGGGCGGCCGGCGCTGGCTTTCTCGAGTGTCGAGTCAATTTTGTCGTGGTGGTCGGTGCCGACCGCCACGCTTCAGTTGCGCCTGCTGCGCATTGACGAGCCCACACTGCACCTGCGGCGTGATGCCGACGGCCGCATCTCCGTTGCTGGTATTCCGCTCAGTCAGGAGCGTAGCGATGGGGCAGTTACCGACTGGGTGCTGGCACAGAAACGGATCCGCATCACCGGCGCTACGCTGGTCTGGGAAGACGAGCAGCGCAAGGCGCCGCCACTGGTGCTCGAAGATCTGAACTTTGCGCTTGATAACGACGGGCGTAGTCATCGTTTTGGCCTGACCGCATTACCACCTTCCGATCTGGCATCGAAGATTGATCTGCGTGGCGATTTTCGCGGCAGCGATCTGGATCTGTTCGACTCCTGGAAGGGGCGGGTCTATGCCGAGATTGACTATGCTGATCTCGCTGTCTGGCGTAACTGGATCGACTACCCTGTGGCGCTGCCGCATGGCCGAGGTGCAGTGCGTGCCTGGGCCGGGTTTGCCGATGGCAGCCTGAACGCAGTCACTGCGGATGTTTCGCTGCAGGATGTCAGCCTGCGTCTCTCGGCTGATTTGCCGGGCATCGAACTTGATCATCTGGCAGGGCGGCTTGGCGCGAAGTTTTCAGAGAAGGGCTTTGAGGTCAATGGCTGGCGTATCGAGTTGCTCACCCGGGCGCAGCCACTTGGAAAAGGCAGCGCGCGTGAGATCATACGCATTGCACCGACCGATTTTCATGTGGACTGGCAGCCCGCCGCTGGCAGCAAGGCAGCCGGCGGGAGTGCGACCGCCAACAGCCTTGATTTGTCCGCGCTGGCCAGTCTGGCCGAGTATCTGCCGCTTGATGCCCAATCACGGAAAATGCTTTTGGAGTACGATCCGCGCGGTTTGGTCAGCGACTTGCGTGTTGCCTGGCGCGGCGATACTGAGCAGCTGCAGTCGTATTCCCTGAAAGCGCGCTTTGACGACATGGCGCACAAGGCGCAGGGCTACTTTCCCGGGGTTTCCGGGCTTTCAGGAACAATCGAGGCAAACGAACGCGGCGGTAGCGCAGTTTTTCGTTCACAGAAGCCAACGATTGATTTACCGAGCATTCTTCCCGAGTCGTTGATCGTGCTGGACACACTGAGTGCCCAGGCCAAGTGGAAGATCGGCAAGGGCACGATAGATGCCGAGCTGTCGCATGTTGAATTTGCCGGGCCGGAGGCTGCAGGGACGGCGCAGGGTACTTATCATTACACGGGTGACGGCCCGGGTCGCATCGATCTCACGGCCGCGTTATCGCGAGCTGATGGGCGTGCTGTCTGGCGTTATATGCCGCATGCGGTCAATGCGCCGGCGCGCTACTGGGTGCGTGATTCATTGATCAGTGGCATGGCGAGCGACGTGAATCTCGTGCTCAAGGGCGATCTTGCGCATTATCCTTTTCTCGACAAGCGGCACGGGCAGTTTCTCGTCACGCTCAAAGCGAACGACGTGACACTTGACTATGGAAAAGGCTGGCCGAAGATCACGGGAATTTATGCGGATTTACGTTTCGAGGGTGCCGGCATGGTTCTTGATGTACGGCGCGGCATGATGCTCGGCGCGCAACTGGCGAAGACCCGTGCCGAAATTCCCGATTTCGATGCGCCGGTGAGCATGCTCTTGCTCAAGGGCCGGGCCGAGGGGCCGACGGCCGAATTCCTGAAGTTCATCGAACAAAGTCCGGTCGGCGAACGCATCGATCACTTTACTGAAGAGATGCAGGCAAAAGGCAATGGCTATCTGGATCTGGATCTGGTTATTCCGCTTGAAGAAGCGCGTCTTGGCGAGTCAAAGACCAACGGCATCTATCATTTTCAGGCGAACGAAGTCACCGTTGATCCTGGTTTGCCTGCGCTGGAGCAGGTGAATGGCACCTTGCAATTCAGTGACAAGGATTTGCGGGTGCCGGAAATCAACGCCACGCTGTTTGGCGGGCCACTCAAAATCAAGGGCGGCACCCAGTCCGACGGCAAGGTGTTGATTACGGCCAACGGCTCGGTCAGTGTCGGGCAGTTGCGCAAGCAGGCGAATTTGCCGATCTTCGACAGCCTGTCGGGGACGGTTAACTACCGTGGTGAGGTGCGCGTCAGGAAACGCAGCGCTGATCTGGTGATCGATTCGAATCTGGTCGGGTTGGCCTCCAGCCTGCCCGAGCCTTTCAACAAGACGGCTGCCGAGGCGATGCCTTTCAGTTTCGAAAAAGTACTGTTGCCAACGGTGACGCCGCCCAGTGGTGCACCTGTGCAGCGCGATCAACTCAGTGCCTCGCTCGGTAATGCCATGGCCGTACAGATGATCCGGCGCAAGCAGGCCGAAGGCTACGTAGCGGAGCGTGGTGCGATTGCTGTCGGCCGGCCGCTGCAATTGCCGGAGCGTGGCGTCCTGTTTGCGCTGACGGGCAAACAGCTGGATTTCGATTTCTGGCGACAGGCTTTGTTGGCCAAACCCAGCCGTAGCGCCAGCAATGCTGCGGTAGCACAGCCTTCGCTGATTTCCAGCATCGATCTCAAGGTGGCCGATGTGGGCATCCTCGGGCATCGTTTTCACGATGTTGATTTGAATGCTTCGGCGAATGCGGCGCAGTGGCAGGTTCGTCTGGCTTCGCGTGAGACGGTGGGTGATCTGCACTGGGATGGGGCAGGACGCGGCAAGCTGACGGCGCGTCTGAAAAAACTGTTGGTGGAGCCTTCTACTGCAGTTGCGCAGGGGCAGCTGGACGAAGAGGTTGTCGAAGAATTGCCGGCGCTCGATGTTGTCGCCGATGATTTTGCCGTCGGGGCGCGTCGTTTCGGACGGCTTGAGTTGATCGCGCACAATGAAGGCCGGGTCTGGCAACTTGACAAGATTCAGCTTGCCAATCCCTACGGCAATCTGTCCGGGAAAGGTCGCTGGCAGTTTGGCAATGGCAATCGTACGCAGCTTGATTTCAAGATCGAGAGCAGCGACGTCGGCAAGTTGCTTGATCGCCTCGGCTCCCCCGGCGCCGTGCGTGCCGGTACGGCGCAACTGGATGGCAAGATCGGCTGGAATGGCCCGCCGGTCGATCTTGATTATGCGACGCTGAGCGGCGAGATGGTCGTCGAGGCCGGCAAGGGGCAGTTCGTCAAGCTTGACCCCGGTATCGGCAAGCTGCTCGGTTTGCTCAGTCTGCAATCGTTGCCGCGCCGGATTACGCTCGATTTTCGCGATGTTTTCAGTGACGGTTTTGCTTTTGACAGCATCAACGGCAAGGTAAGCATGAGCAATGGGCTGATGCGTACTGATCGCCTGCAGATTGACGGCCCCGCCGCGCGCGTTGTGATCCGTGGTGAAGCCGATCTGCAGCACGAGACGCAACGTCTTGAAGTCAATGTGCAGCCCGATCTTGGCGGTGGTGCGGCGCTCGGCGTGGCACTGCTTAATCCGCTGGCCGGGGTGGCCACACTGCTGGCGCACAAGATTTTGCAGAATCCCCTGAACCAGATTTTCGGTTTCGACTATCTGGTCACCGGCAAGTGGGATGATCCCAAGGTCGAGAAAGCGACGCGCACCAACCTCTCGCCGTCATCAGTCCCCCGCCTGCCCAACCTGTCCAACCCGACCGGAGCTGCCAATGACACCTCACCGCAGTGATCCTGTGCAGCAGCCGAAAAACGCCCGCATCGCTGCTGTGCAGATGATTTCGACGCCGCGCGTCGATGACAATTTGCGCAGCGCAGCGCGTCTTGTTGCCGAAGCGGTGGCGCAAGGTGCCCAGCTGGTTGCCTTACCTGAATACTTTCCGATTATGGGTATGAACGAAGGCGACAAGGTCAAGGTGCGTGAGTCTGATGGCCGTGGGCCGATTCAGGATTTTCTTGCCGAAACGGCAGAGAGGCACGCCATCTGGCTGATCGGCGGGTCGATTCCGCTGATGGCGGGCAACCCGGACAAGGTGCTCAATTCCAGCGTCGCCTACAGCCCGCAGGGTGAGCGTGTCGCCCGTTACGACAAGATTCATCTTTTTGGTTTTCAGAAAGGTGCCGAGCGTTACAACGAAAGCGCAACGATAGAAGCGGGTAGTTTGCCGGTGGCTTTTGATACGCCGTTCGGGCGCGTTGGCCTGTCGATTTGCTACGACCTTAGATTTCCGGAGCTTTATCGCGCATTGGGTGTCACAGACTTGTTGGTCATCCCCGCGGCCTTTACCGAGACCACCGGTCGGGCGCACTGGGAGATTCTGCTGCGTGCCCGCGCCATTGAAAATCAGTGCTATTTGCTGGCGGTAGCGCAGGGCGGCCGGCACGAGAATGGCCGTGAGACGCACGGCAACAGTATGTTGATTGACCCGTGGGGCGATGTTCTCGACCGCAAGCTGAAGGGGCCGGGGATCGTCATCGGCGAACTGGATCACGCCCGCATCGCCGAAATTCGCGCCAGTTTGCCGGCGCTGAAGCATCGGGTGATGTGAGACTGTATGAAAGCGCTTTTGACACAGAGAACACGGAGACACAGAGTGCACAGAGAAGAACAGGCTTCGATTCTGTATTTCTCCGTGTTCTCTGTGCCTCTGTGCACTCTGTGTTGAAAGAGTTGTATTTTTTATCGGAAAACCAATGACCGCAAAAGCTCAATCCCTGCTCGTGCAGGCGCAAAAAACCCTGCTTACGCCTTATGGTCTCGATGCCCGGGATCTGAACAAGGTGTTTGGAACGATCATGGCGCACGATGTCGACTACGCCGATCTCTACTTCCAGTACAGCCGTTCCGAGGCGTGGAGCCTGGAGGAAGGGATCGTCAAGTCGGGCAGCTTCAATATTGATCAGGGCGTCGGCGTGCGTGCCATCTCGGGCGAGAAGACCGCTTTTGCCTATTCCGACGACATCAGCGCGCTGGCCCTTGGCGATGCAGCCGCGGCAGTTCGCGCGATTGCCGCGGCCGGCCAGCAGCGCCGGGTTCCGGCAAGCCAGAAGCGCGTCGGGCACAACCTTTATGTGCCGCGTGATCCACTGCTTTCCCTGGATGCAACCGCCAAGGTCAAACTGCTCGAACGCCTGGAGCGTTACGCGCGCGCTGAGGATTCGCGGGTTACGCAGGTCATGGCACACATCGCCGGCGAGTACGAAGTGGTGCTGATTGCCGGCAGCGATGGCCGTCTGGCCGCCGATGTCCGTCCCCTGGTGCGGCTTTCGCTCACCGTTATCGTTGAAAGCGACGAGGGTAAGCGCGAACAGGGTTCTTCCGGCGGCGGCGGGCGTACCGATTACAGCTATTTCAGCGACGCCATGTTGCGCGCCTATGCGCGCGAGGCGGTGCATCAGGCGGTGACAAATCTGGCCGCCAGCCCCGCGCCGGCCGGCACCATGAGTGTGGTTCTTGGTTCCGGCTGGCCGGGTATCCTGTTACACGAAGCGGTCGGGCATGGTCTGGAGGGCGACTTCAACCGTAAGGGCAGTTCCACTTTTGCCGGGCGGCTCGGCAGCCGTGTCGCCTCGAAAGGCGTGACCGTGGTAGATGACGGTACGATTGCCGACCGCCGCGGTTCGCTTAATATTGACGATGAAGGCAATCCGACGCAGCGTACCGTGCTGATCGAGGACGGTATCCTCAAGGGTTACATGCAGGACAGCCTGAATGCCCGTCTGATGGGCGTTGCGCCGACCGGTAACGGCCGGCGTGAGTCATTTGCGCATCTGCCTTTGCCGCGCATGACCAACACCACCATGCTGGCCGGCGACAAGAGCCCGGAAGAAATCATCAAGTCGGTGAAGAAGGGAATCTATGCTGTCAATTTCGGCGGTGGTCAGGTTGATATCACGAATGGAAAATTTGTTTTCTCGATGTCCGAGGCCTACATGATCGAGGACGGCAAGCTGACCCATCCGGTGAAGGGTGCCACGCTGATCGGCAACGGGCCGGAGGCGATGAACCGTGTTTCGATGATCGGCAACGATATGCGGCTTGATCCCGGTGTGGGTACCTGTGGCAAGGAAGGGCAAAGCGTGCCGGTGGGCGTCGGGCAGCCGACCTTGCGCATTGATGGTTTGACGGTCGGCGGGACCGCCTGATAGATTCTGACGGATTGATGCAGATCATACCTTGCAGCAAACGACCGAACTAAACTTCTACGCTTCGTAGGGTCTATCTAATCAGCCGGCGGAAGACCGGCCTGTTAAGGAGCGTTCAAGCATGTTGAAATTTTCCGCTGTATTTCGCACATTTTTGTTACTGCTTCTCATCTCGGCTGCCAGTGCAGCCGAGGCGCAGGTTGCCAATATCAACGACGCGATCAACAAAGCCGGCTCCTTGCGCTACACGGCGCATCGACTGGGTAAAGCCTATATCCAGATCGGCATGGGCGTCGATGTCGATCGGTCGAAGCGTTCGCTGGACAGTGCGATTGCCCTGTATGACCGCCGCGTCGTCGAACTGAAAAACTATTCGCCGACGCCCGAGATCAAGGAAACCTACGTCGCGCTGGAAAAAGCCTGGGGCGGTTACAAGGATCTGCTGGTCGGCACCAAACCGAGTCAGGAGAACGGTCGCAAGGTGGTCATGGTAAGCGACGAAGTGGTGGCCATCGCCAACAAGGCGACCGGCCAGCTGGCCGCTTTTTCGGGCAGCACCCAGGGTGTGCTGGTGAACGTCTCCGGTCGCCAGCGCATGTTGTCGCAGCGCCTCGCCAAGTATTCGCAGGCGGTGGCGTGGGGCGTTGCGCCGGCCAATGCGCAGGCCGAGATCAGCAAGGACAAGGCCGAGTTCACGCAGAAGCTCGACGAACTGGCTGCCGCGCCGAGCAATACACAGGCGATCAAGGATGAGTTGGCACTGGGCAAGCAGCAGTGGATGTTCTTCGACAACGCGCTCGGCGGCAGTGAGAAGGAAAAGAAAACCAATAGCCTGAACGTTGCGACGACCAGCGAACGTATCCTTGAAGTGATGGACAATGTCGTGGGTATGTACGAAAAACTGGGCAAGTAGTTTTTTCCTGCGGGCCCCTCGGTTTTTGATGGCTATTTGCGGGATGGTTGCCGGATTTTGCGGCGCACAAATCATGCGATTTTTCGCGTAGAATCAAGCCCCTTTCGAATCATGCCAACAAGCCAGAGGATGCATCATGACCTTGCAGAGCAAGCCCGGTACCGACGACCTTCGCATCAAGGAAATCAAGGAACTGGTTCCACCGGCCCACGTTTTTCGCGAGTTTCCGGTTGGCGTACGCGCGGCGCAGACGACCTATAACGCGCGGCAGGCCATTCACCGCATCCTGCATGGCGCCGATGACCGCCTGCTGGTGGTGATCGGGCCATGTTCCATCCACGACGTCGATACGGCAATCGAATACGCCAAAAAGCTGCACAAGGAAATTGGTCGTTTCGAGAGTGATCTGCTGATCGTCATGCGTGTCTATTTCGAAAAACCGCGCACCACGGTGGGCTGGAAGGGGCTGATCAACGATCCGCGTCTTGACGGCTCGTTCCGCATCAACGAGGGGGTGCGGCTGGCGCGCGGTCTGCTGCTTGAACTCAACGATCTCGGGGTGCCCTGTGCGACCGAGTTCCTCGATACGATTACGCCGCAATACACCGCTGACCTGATCGCCTGGGGTGCCATCGGCGCACGTACCACCGAATCGCAGGTGCATCGTGAACTGGCCTCGGGCCTGTCGTGTCCGGTCGGTTTCAAAAACGGGACCGACGGCAACATCCGCATCGCGATCGATGCCATTCGCGCCGCGCAATCGCCACATCACTTTCTTTCGGTGACCAAAGCCGGTCATTCAGCCATTGTGTCGACCACCGGTAATGAGGACTGCCACGTCATCCTGCGTGGCGGCAAGGCGCCGAATTACGATGCCGCACACGTCGATGCAGCGGGCAAGGAAATTTCCGCGGCAGGCCTCGCCGCGCGTCTGATGGTTGATTTTTCACACGCCAACAGCAGCAAGCAGTTCAAGCGCCAGGTTGACGTCGCCCGGGACACGGCAGCTCAGCTCACCGCAGGCGAAGAGCGCATCATCGGCGTCATGGTCGAGTCGCATCTGGTCGAAGGGCGTCAGGACCTCGTTCCCGGCCAGCCGCTTGAACACGGCAAGAGCGTTACCGACGCCTGCATCGGCTGGGACGATACCCTTGCGGTGCTGGAAATCCTCGCACAGGGCGTGCGCGCACGTCGCCTGGTCGAAGCGGCGTCGTAGTGTTTAAACCGCTTTCAACACAGAGAACACGGAGGCACAGAGAACACGGAGAAAAACCAATAAGGTTTTTCGCTTTGCATTTCTCTGTGCTCTCTGTGCCTCCGTGTTCTCTGCACCCCAAGGGTGTTTCCTTCGGGGCATGTTGAAAGTGCGTCGCCTTTCCTCCGTTAGCCTGCTCTGGGCTGGCCTGCTCGCTCTCCTTGTTTTTCGTTTCTGGTTTGCCGCCGTCTTGCCGATGACCGGCGACGAGGCTTATTTCGTTCTCTGGGGCGAGCATCCGGCGGGCGGGTACTACGATCATCCGCCGATGGTCGGCTGGTGGCTCAGCGCACTGCTTGCCATTTCCCGTGCTGAATGGGTGTTGCGCCTGCCTGCCCTGCTGTTGCCGTTGATTCTGGCCGGCGGTGCGTGGTGGCTGGTGCGTCCGCATGGCGCCGAACGCGCCCGTGTCGCGGCGCTGCTCGTGCTTCTTGCACCGCTTGGCGTATGGAATGTGCTGATCACGACCGATACGCCAGTGATCCTGTTTACGATGCTTTCCGTACTGGCCTATGTCGCTGCGCAGCGTCGGGCTTCTCTGTTCTTTTATGCGCTGGCCGGTGCCTTGCTCGGTCTGGCTTTCCTCGGGAAGTATTTTGCCGGACTGCTTGGTCTCGCCTATCTGGCGCATGTCCTGTTGGTTCGCCGTGACGCCGGACGCTGGTCGGGATTTGCTGTGCTCCTGGCCGCTTCGCTGCCGGCGCCGATTTATAACCTGTGGTGGAACAGCAGCCACTGCTGGGTGAATGTGCTTTTCAATTTCATCAATCGCCATGGCGATGCCGGACTGTCCTGGCAAAACCCCTTGTCCTATATCGGTTCGCTGGTCTATCTGGCAACGCCCTGGCTGCTGATTGCTCTGTGGTGCCATCGCAGCACACTACGCCAGGCAGTGCAGGGCAGTGTCGAAGCAAGCGCCGCAGCGTGGTTGACGATCATCCCGTTTGGCCTGTTTGCCGCCATGTCCTTGACCCGTTCAATCGGCCTGCACTGGCCGGCGTCGTTCATTCCCCTGCTTTTTGTCCTTGCCGCAATTGCCCTGCCGCAGGATGTTCTGACGCGGCTTGTCAGGTGGTCTGCCGGATTTGCTGCGCTGCACATGCTGGTGATTCTTGTCGTTGTGATAACGCCGCTTGATGCCTGGGAAAAAAATGCGAACTACAACGATATTGTTCTTGCCGTGCGCCCGGATGATTTGCTGACAAGCTTGCAGCCCTACGCAGCGGACTACAGTTTTGCCATGGAAAGCTATTCGAGCGCGGCAACCATGACCTATCAAGCGAGGCGCCCCTTCCTGGTGTTTGGCAGAGGCTCGTTTCACGGTCGTCAGGATGACTTCCTGACCGATTGGCGTGCGCAGGACGGGCGCAATATTCTGATCCTGCGCCGAAACCCGCCGGATGCAGATAAATATTTGCCGTATTTCAGGCACGTGGAGTTTCGTACATTCGACCTGTTGGGAACACAGTTCAACCTTGTGCTCGGGCAGGGCTTCAACTACGCCGTTTATCATGAACGCATCTTGCGCAATATCCGTGATCGCTATTACCGCATACCGGCCTGGTTGCCGCAGCGCGGCTGCGAATTTTGCGAGCGCTATTTTCCGGACGAGGCAGCAAAGAGCTGGCGTTGAAGTGACGTTGAAGTGACGTTGAAGTGACGTTGAAGTGACGTTGATGAGGGTTGGTTCGAGTGCTATTATTGGTGCTCTTAACAGGTCTTAGGGGGCGTCATGTCACATCGGATACTGGCAGAAACTTCAGCAAGCGTATCCGAGCTGAAAAAGAATCCAATGGGCACGGTTGCGTCCGGTGACGGCTTTCCTGTGGCGATCCTCAATCGAAATGCGCCGGCTTTTTACTGTGTGCCAGCCAAAGCCTATGAAGCGTTGATGGACAAGCTCGAAGATCTGGAGCTCAATGCCATTGCCGATGCTCGTGCAGGGCAGCGAGTCACCAAGGTAAAGCTCGATGAGCTATGAGCTGGGCTTCCTTGATGATGCGCTGGCGGAATGGCAAAAGCTCGATGGCAGTATCCGCGAGCAATTCAAGAAGAAACTTGGCGAACGGCTCGATAACCCACGTATGCCCTCAGCAAAGCTGGGCGGGCATCAGGATCGTTACAAGATAAAGCTGCGTAGTGTCGGCTATCGTCTCGTGTACGAGGTGCGCGATAAGCAGATGGTTGTGGTGGTCGTTGCGGTTGGTAAACGGGAGCGTAGCGCCGTATATAAAGCGGCCGCCAGACGATAAGCAGATCATTTTTTTGCTGATTTGCCACAATGTTCATCCATACAGAATCTCCCTCTCCCTCCAGCTCGCGCCTGAAGGGGAAGGGCAAGGTCAGTTCGTGCCGGGAAATGTCGGCTGAACATTGTGGCTAATCAAGACGTTTTTTTGGTCGCCGGCGTCATGCGCGACCCGTTTGCGAATGAAGGCATCGGAAAATGAACGAACAATGAGCGGACCTCAGCCCTATCTCAAACTCCTGCGCCCGCATCAGTGGGTGAAGAGCGGTTTTGTCTTCGTCGGCCTGCTGTTTGGCCATGCCTGGCATGAGGCCCCGCTGGTACAGAGCGTTCTGCTCGCGGCGGCAGCTTTTGCGCTGGCGGCTTCAGCAGTTTATGTGATCAACGATCTGGCTGATCGTGAGCGCGATCGCGAGCATCCCGAGAAACGTCACCGGCCACTGGCTGCCGGTACGGTGAGCGTGACGCAGGCGCTGCTGCTGGCTGGCGTGTGCATGCTAACGGCGTTGATGCTGGCGCAGGCGGCGTCGAATACGGTGCTGGCGATTGTCGTTGTTTATGTCTTGCTCAACGTGGCTTATTCGATGGGCTTGAAGCATGTGGTACTGCTCGACGTGTTCATCATTTCAGCCGGCTTCATGCTGCGTATTCTTGCCGGTACGCTTGGCGTCGGTATTGCACCGTCGCACTGGTTGTTGCTCTGCGGCTTGATGCTTACGTTGTTTCTCGGCTTTGCCAAGCGGCGTGCTGAACTCAACGCCATGGCCGGGCGCGGCGGCAGTCATCGCAAGGTGCTCGACGATTATGATCCGGTCTTGCTCGACAAACTGATCGGTATTTGCGCATCCGGCGCCATCGTCAGCTACAGCCTGTACACGGTAAGCGCCGAGACGCTGGCCATGCATGCCACGACGAGCCTGATCTACACCGTGCCGTTCGTGATGTACGGCATCTTCCGCTATCTCTTTCTTCTCCATCGACGCGGTGGCGGCGGCGATCCCGCGGCGGCCTTGCTGCGCGACTATCACCTGCTCGGTGCGTTTGTCGGCTGGCTGGTGGTGGTGGTCTGGATACTCGGCAAGGCGTAATCAGCAACTGACACACGCACGTTTTTCTGTCGTGCGCGTGTCAGTTCGGCGGAACGCTCAGTGCTTGATCGCCTTCCAGCCGGGGTGGTCGAAGTGCGTGCTGTATTTTTCCAGCGCGCCAAGGATTTTTACTGCGCCGCTCTGGCGTTTTGTCTTCTTCGCCTTGCCTTCCATCGTTTCGATTCCATCCGCCATGTCGGCGATGACGAGATGCAGTTGTGCGTCGGCTTTCGGGTCGAGCTTGCAATTGGTAACGATGCCGCCAACTTCGTCATTCAGCTTCCTGGCCAGCGCCGCATAGCCGGCATTGGATAGCTTGTTTTCATGGATCTGATGCAGTGAAGCGTCCATCAAGTTGCGGATGTTTTCCATGCCCTTGCGCAGCGCCTCGTCGGTTCCCCATTTCTTGCCTTCATTCAGCACCATGCTGGCGGGTGCACTTGCGTGCTCATGGCCATGCTTGTGCGTGGCCTGTTCAGCGGCGTAAAGGCTGCCTGTGCTCAGCACTAGCGCCACGCCGGCAATTGCGATCAGTTTTTCGAGTTGCTTCGGTGCAGGCATAAGCCCTCCTGTGAAAGTGCGATGTGCCGGATTGGCCTGCACAGTATCACAGGCGGCACTTAAGGTTTTCTTAAGAGCGGGTGGCGGGAAAGGTAATCGCAACCGTCAGGCCGTTACCCTCTGCTGTGCTTGCCAGAGAAAGTGTTGCACCATGCAGTTCGGCGATTCGCGAAACAATGGAAAGCCCCAGTCCGCTGCCTTCGCTGCGGCTGTTGCCGAGGCGCTCAAAGCGACGCAGCGCGCGTTCGCGTTGGGCTTCGGGGATGCCGGGCCCGCTGTCGCTCACGGTGAGTTGAACATGGTCATGCGTTGTTTCAATCGAGATCGTGGCCGAGCCACCCGGCGGGGTGTAGCGGATGGCGTTGTCGATCAGGTTGCGCAGCAACACCTGCAACAGTTCGTCGTTGCCTTCGACGCTGGCGTTGCTCGCTGCGGCGATGCTCAGTCGAATATTCCTGGCTGTAGCGGCCGCATTCAGCGCGCTGACAAGTTGCGTCGCCAGTGCCTTTAGATCGACCGGCTGCTGTTTCAGCGCCGTATTCTCCGGGTCGAGGCGGGCCAGCATGAGAAGCTGTTCGGTCAACCGTGTCATGCGGTCGACGCCCTCAATCACGTGCATCAGCGCCTTATTTCTGCCCCCCTCGGCGTCGGCGCGCAGGGCGACCTGCGCCTGCGTCTTCAACGCCGCCAGCGGCGTGCGCAGTTCGTGCGCGGCGTTGGCGGTGAATTGCCGCTCATGGTCGAGCGTTTGCCGAATGCGCGCAAAGAGTTCGTTGAGTGCGTCGATCAGCGGCGCCACTTCCTGCGGCGGGTGGGTGACTTCAAGCGGCTCGAGTACTGCTTGCCGACGCGCCTGAACTTCCCTCGTCACCGCGCGCAGTGGGCGCAGCGCACTGCCGACCGCAAACCAGATGCCCAGCGCGAGCAGCGGCAGCCCGGCCAGAAGCGGTACGAGCATTTGCCACGATGCGTCCTGCGCCATCTGATAGCGCACGTCGTGTTGTTGTGCCACCTTTACCTGGCAGTGCACCGATTTATCCCAGCGGCTGTAGAAACGCCACAACTTGCCATTCCACAGGCGCTCGCTGAAACCGTCGATGTCGCTTAGCGGCACTTCGGGCGCGTCGGCCGAGCGAACCAGCAGCACCGGGGTGGCCTGTTCGCGTCGCCAGACCTGAAAGACAAAATTCTGCGCGGGTGCGGCGTTGCTTGCCTCAAGGTCAGGCGGCGGGCCTTCCGGGTGCGCGGCCGCAGTAGCCAGCAGGCTGCCCGCCAGTTGTTCGATCTGCGCGTCGAATAATCGATCGGCCACGTCGTGAGCGCGCACAAAAACAGTGGCGACGGTTCCCAGCCAGAGGAAGGCAATGGTGCTCAGTAGCAGCCAGAGCAGGCGGCGGCGCAGCGAGTAGCCGGGCGTGATTTGCGCCTTCATGTCGTCGCGCCAATCGTATAGCCGATGCCGCGTACTGTCCGTATCAGTTCGCTACCCAGCTTCTTGCGCAGATGATGAACATGCACTTCGACGGCATTACTTTCCGGCTCCTCGTTCCAGCCGTAGATCAGGCGCTCGAGCTGGCTGCGCGCGAGTACGCGGCCGCTGTTTTCGAGCAGCGCTTCGAGTAGTGAGAATTCGCGGGCCGAGAGTTCGACTGTCTGGCCGTCAACGCTCACCTTGTGTGCCGCCGGATCGAGCGTGAGGCCGGCATAAGTAAGCAGCGCGGATTGCCGGCCGTGGCTGCGGCGGATCAGTGCGCGCAGGCGGGCCGCGAGTTCGTCGAGGTCAAAGGGTTTGACCAGGTAATCGTCGGCACCGCCATCCAGCCCGGCAAGTTTGTCGGCAACTGTGTCGCGCGCGGTGAGGATCAGCACCGGTAATGCCTGCTTCCGGTTGCGCAGCCAGGAGAGCAGCGACATCCCGTCGATTTCGCCGGGCAGGCCGAGATCAAGCACGAGCGCAGAGAATTCTTCGGCGCGCAGCAGCGTTTGGGCTGCCCGGCCGTCCGGCACCCAGTCGACGGTAAAACCAGCCTGATGCAGACCGGTCTGGATGCCGTCGCCGAGCAGCGGGTCGTCTTCAACAAGGAGGAGGCGCATGGCGTGATTATCCTTTGCGATAGGGCCGTGCGGCAAAAAATCCGGCTAACGGCGCTTACCTGGTTTGATCCATTTTCTGCCAGTGAGCTGCAACTACTCGTCGTTTGCGTGGCTTTCGTCTGCATAGGGCCATAGCTGGTGCGTGTCGACGTAAAGCCGGTAGCGCGCTTCCAGTGCGTCGAGTCGGGCGCTGTTGGCGCTGAGGCGGGCTTCGTTGGCCTGGCGCTGGGCGAGCAGGACGTCGCTGAGCCCGGCTTCGCCCAGCGTGCGGGCGCGGGTGGTCAGTGTGGCTGCCTGTTCAATGCGTTGTGCGGCATCTTCGGCGCGCCGCCAGGATTCGTAGGACGCCTGTGCGGAGACAAAGCCGGTTGCAATTTCAGCATTGATTTTGGCCATCGTCGCGGCTTCGCGTTGGGCTGATGCGCCGGCCAGCGCCGTTTCGCGGCGGGCGCTGGCGGCGCGTGCCTGACCGGGAAAAGGGATGCTCAGGCTGAGCCCGGTGAGGCGCTCTTCGCCGCCGCGATCCGAGCCGACGTGAAAGCCGATGGTTGGATCGGGCGTGCGCTCGGCGTCGGCACGGCTGGCAACCAGTCGGGCGCGCTGGCTGTCCGAGCGGGCGAGCAGGAGTTCATGGTTGTGTTCGAGCAGGTGTTCGCGCCATTCGGCGAGGCTGCCGGCCAGCGGCTGTGGCGTGCTCAGGATGACTTCGGCGGGCAGGCTGAGCGCCGGGAAGCGGGCGCCGAGTTCGGCGACCGCAACGGCGACGCGCAACCGGGCTTGCTCGAATGCTGCCTGCGCCAATGCAGTGGCTGCTTCACTCTGCATCAGTTCAAGGCGCGGAGCGTCGCCAAGCTGCACGCGGCGCGCGGTGGCTTGTTGCTGGCGGGTCAGAGATTCGCTTTGCAGAGCCCATTGGCGCGCACTTTCCTTTTCGCGTAGCCAGACAAACCAGGTTTTGAGCAGGCTGCGCGCCGTTTCGTGCAGTGCGTCACCGAACGCCGCGTTCGCCTGGACTACCCCTTGTGCGCCGATTCTGGCGTCGATGGCCGCCTTACCGGGCAGGCGCAGCGGACGTTCGAGCGCCGCGCGCCATTCGCTGTAGCGCTGGCTGGCAGTCGTCTGAACGCCATTGACGTTA
>JBIKLY010000117.1:0-7216 GCA_044359525.1 Rhodocyclaceae bacterium
GGCTTGATACTGAATAACGTCCGGTTAGGAAACGCTGCTACCGGTAGCGAAATAAGTATTATGGAGGTTCGATTGGTGCCGCTGCCAAGTACAGTGATGGCGCCACGAAAAGTATTTTCTGAAGCGGTGCTGACTGGTGTGACACTGCCCGCCGAAGCACTCGCCGGCTTGGTTGGGATTTTCGAGTCTGCGGCTCAGCCGTCGGCCAAAGCTAGCGTGCGGAACGTAATTCTTGAAAAAACCGACATTTCATTTCGAGGACTCGGGTTTTCCGAGTTGAATGGCGAAGTCAAACTCACACCCGACGGCCGTTTTCAGATGCTGTCGATGCACTCTCCAAACCGGAGCGTTCAGATCGAAGCCAAGCCTTCTGCCAAGGGTATCGATATCAATCTGGAGGCATATGCGTGGCGACCGTCACCCGCTTCGCTTTTGCTGGTTGACTCTGCAACGGTGCAAGGAAATCTGGATGGTGGCGAACTCACGTTGCGAAAGCTGAATATGCGTGTTTTTGATGGATTGGTCGATGGTGTTGCCATACTCCGGTCCGAAAAGCAGCCGGAAATCACGGGGCAACTTTCTTTTGAACGGATCAATGCCAAGCGTTTGGGTGAGTTCGTCGGGATAGGGCCGCAATTTGAGGGCGAAATGGCTGGAAAAATGATGCTTTCCGCAACGGCGGATGCTTGGCCTGACATCTTTTCTGCAACAAACGCGAACGGAGAGTTCAGCATGCGCCGTGGCGGCCTTGGTGCTATCGATCTGACCGAGGCAGCGCGCCGCGCGTCGACGACGCCCATCCAGGGCGGTAGCACGCGTTTTGAGCAGCTGTCCGGTGTGTTTAGTTTTGCACCGTCCGGCTACCGGTTTTCGAACCTGGTGCTGACCTCGGGTCTGATGCAGTCCTTCGGGCAAGTCGATATAAATCGGGATTTACAGCTGAACGGCCGGATTGAAGTCCAAATGAGCGGTACGGTCAACAAGCTGCGCATGCCGCTATTGATCAGCGGCCCGCTCAAGACGCCGTCACTGCAGGCAGCAAAGCGCTGATCGGTTTTCAGTCACGCATAGAAAACGCCGGCTTCAAGCCGGCGTTTTCTATGCTGAATAACTTCAAAGCACTGCTGCGATGGCATCCGCTACGTAGTCGATGTTCTTTGTGTTCAACGCTGCCAGGCAAATACGTCCGGTGCTAACCGCATAGATACCAAATTCGCTGCGCATGCGTTCAACCTGCTCGGCGCTGAGTCCGGTGTAGGAGAACATACCGCGTTGCTTGGCGACGAAGGAGAAGTCCTGGGCAACACCCCGGGCATTCAATTTCTCGACCAGGCTGACGCGCATGGCGCGGATACGATCGCGCATGCCGGCCAGTTCATCTTCCCACATCTGGCGAAGTTCCGGGTCGGCAAGCACGGCTGCGACGACGGCGCCGCCATGAATCGGCGGGTTGGAGTAGTTGGTGCGGATGACCCGTTTGACCTGCGACATCACGCGTGCGGCTTCATCCTTGCTCGAAGTCACGATTGACAGCGCGCCAACACGTTCGCCATAAAGCGAGAAAGATTTGGAAAACGAGCTGGAGACGAAGAATTGCAGGCCCGATGCAGCGAACAGATTGAGCGCCAAGGCATCTTCAGCGATGCCGTCGGCAAAGCCCTGATAGGCCATGTCAATATAGGCGATCAGGCCGCGTGCGCGAATCGCATCAATCGTTTCGCGCCACTGTGCTTCCGAGAGGTCGGCGCCGGTCGGGTTGTGGCAGCAGGCGTGCAGGACGATGATCGAGCCGGCTGGCAGTGAATTCAGCTTGGCCTTCATGCCATCGAAATTCACGCCACGCGTGGCGGCGTCGTAATAGGGGTAGGTTTCGACCGGGAACCCGGCGGATTCGAACAGGGCGCGGTGATTCTCCCAACTCGGATCGCTGATATAGACGGTAGCGCCCGGCTGCAGGCGCTTCAGGTAGTCCGCCCCCACCTTGAGCGCGCCGGTGCCGCCAAGCGCCTCTGCAGTGATGACACGGCCTTCGGCAAGCAATGCGGACGCCTTGCCGAAGAGCAGGGTCTGCACGGCTTGATTATAGGCGGCCAGGCCTTCAATTGGTTGGTAGCCGCGCGGCGGCATGGCTTCGAGTCGTTTCTTTTCGGCGATCTTGACGGCGCCGAGCAACGGGATTTTCCCGTTGTCATCAAAGTAGACGCCAACGCCAAGATTGACCTTGGTGGTGCGGGTGTCGGCATTGAAGGATTCGTTCAGGCCGAGAATGGGGTCGCGTGGCGCCATTTCTACAGCGGCGAAGATCGAAGAGGTCATGGGCAGTCCCTAAGTTTGCAGGTCGGTGCGGCGCGTTTTTCGTAACGAATGAACGCTACGCTTCTCGCCGCGAGTTACAAGAAAAAAGCGAACCAATCAGCCATTTGATCGTCCACCCAAACGGCTGAATTGACGTCTTGCTGGGTAATGATCAGCTTTGAAACAACTTATAATTCTATCATGGTGAGTTCTTTGCATTCTCCCGAAAATACCGCGCTCCTTACCTTTGAAGGTAGCCCGTTTCGCCTGCACCAGCCTTTCCTGCCGGCTGGTGATCAGCCGATGGCAATTTCCCGTCTGATCGAGGGGCTGGAGGATGGACTTGCCTATCAAACCCTGCTGGGCGTCACCGGTTCGGGAAAAACCTACACCATGGCTAACGTCATCGCCCGGACGGGGCGTCCGGCGCTGGTACTGGCACCAAACAAGACGCTGGCGGCACAGCTGTACTCGGAATTTCGTGAGTTTTTCCCCGAGAATGCTGTCGAGTATTTCGTTTCGTACTACGACTACTATCAGCCTGAGGCCTATGTTCCGGCACGCGACCTGTTCATCGAAAAAGACTCGTCGATCAACGAGCATATCGAACAGATGCGCCTTTCGGCGACCAAAAGCCTGCTCGAACGCCGGGATTGCGTGATCGTCGCAACAGTATCTTGTATCTACGGCATCGGTGATCGCGATGAGTATCACAAGATGATTCTCATCATGCGTGTTGGCGATCACATGGCACAGCGTGATGTGATCAAGCGTCTGGTCGAGATGCAGTACGAGCGCAATGACATCGACTTTCATCGCGGCACCTTCCGCGTGCGTGGTGACGTAATCGATGTTTTTCCTGCCGAGCACGCCGAGCACGCGATCCGCATATCGCTTTTTGATGATGAGATTGAAGGTTTGCAGCTGTTCGACCCGTTGACCGGGCATTTGCAGACCAAGCTCACACGTTTTACTGTTTTTCCTTCGTCGCATTACGTTACGCCGCGCGCAACAGTTTTACGCGCGCTGGATTCGATCAAGGACGAGTTGCGTGAGCGCGTCGACTTCTACCATCGGGAGAACCGTCTGGTCGAAGCGCAACGCATCGAGCAACGCACACGGTTTGATCTGGAAATGCTTGATCAGGTCGGCTTCTGCAAGGGGATCGAGAATTACTCGCGCTATTTGTCAGGGCGGCAGGCGGGTGAGCCGCCACCGACACTGATTGATTATCTCGCGACCGATGCGTTGATGTTTATCGATGAATCGCACGTGTCGATTCCGCAAGTGGGTGCAATGTACAAGGGTGACCGGTCGCGCAAGGAGAATTTGGTGAACTATGGTTTTCGCCTGCCTTCTGCACTCGATAACAGACCTTTGCAGTTTGCGGAATTCGAGGCCTTGATGCGCCAGACGGTTTTCGTTTCGGCTACACCTTCCGAGTATGAGAGAACGCACCAGGGGCAGGTCGTCGAGCAAGTTGTCCGGCCAACCGGATTGATTGACCCGGTGATCATTGTTCGCCCGGCGTCAACACAGATTGATGACCTGCTGTCTGAAATCAGATTGCGTTTGGCGCTCGAAGAACGGGTTTTGGTAACCACCCTGACCAAGCGGATGTCGGAGGATTTGACAGACTACCTCGCAGAGCATGATATTCGCGTTCGCTATCTGCACTCGGATATTGATACGGTTGAACGGGTCGAAATCATCCGGGATTTGCGCCTCGGGAAATTTGATGTACTGGTCGGCATCAACCTTTTGCGCGAAGGGCTCGATATTCCTGAGGTCTCGCTGGTTGCTATTCTGGATGCTGACAAGGAGGGCTTTTTGCGCTCCGAACGTTCCTTGATTCAGACTATTGGTCGTGCTGCACGCCATCTGAACGGCACCGCCATTCTCTATGCGGACCGGGTTACTGACTCAATGCATCGCGCCATGGCGGAAACCGAGCGACGACGCATCAAGCAAATTCACTACAACGAAACGCACGGCATTATCCCGACTGGTGTCACGAAGCGCATCAAAGATATCATTGATGGAATATATGATTCTGAAAGTGCGCATCGGGAACTCAAGGCTGCTCAGCAGCAGGCGAGTTATGTTGCGATGAGTGAGAAGCAACTTTCGCGCGAACTCAAGCGTCTGGAAAAAGAGATGCTTGAATGTGCAAAAAACCTGGAGTTTGAAAAGGCGGCGGCAGCACGTGATGAATTGTTTCGTATCAAGGCGCAGGTCTTCGGGGCTGCAATACACGACACTGAGAATGCCCAGCATTTCGGGCAGGGGGTGGCTTGAGTGTTCGCGTCTAGTACTTTTGGCAGTCTTTCAGCCGACGCAACAAGCAGGTAATATTTGATCATTGATGTTTTGGTTGTGTGTTTATCACTCTTCGACGAGCGGCTTCCCCTGTTTTTTGCCAGTCGGTTGGCCGCAGGTTACAACTTAATCGAACGGTGAGCGGATGATAAAAGTCTTGTTTGTCTGTATGGGGAATATATGTCGTTCGCCGACAGCGGAGGGCGTGTTTCGTCATTTACTCAATGAGAAAAAACTGAATGGCCGTGTTGAGGTGGATTCTGCGGGTACGCATGGTTACCACGTTGGCGAGGCACCTGATCAACGAACCCAGCGTGCAGCAGCAAGCCGTGGCTACGACCTCTCGGATATGCGCGCGCGCAAGGTGGCACCACAGGATCTCGATTACTTCGATTTGATTCTTGCCATGGACCATAACAATCTGGAAGTTCTGAAGCGTATTTGTCCGCCAGAGAAGTACGATCGGCTGGGTTTGTTCATGAGCTACTCAAAAAACTTTGACGACGACGAGGTTCCTGATCCCTACTACGGTTTGGGTCATGGTTTCGATCTTGTGCTCGACATGGTCGAAGATGCGGCAAATGGCTTGCTTGAAATCATTGAGAAGCGTCTTTCGCCTGCACCCGTTTCGACCGGGTTATCGCGCAAGCAGGTTGTCGGAAGTTAGTTGCACATACAAACAAAAAGGGGGGCGCTGTCAGCGCCCCCCTTTTTTGTTACAGCATCCAACGGCTTACTTCTGTGTTTCAACCATCATCAAGGGCTCATCCGAAACAACAGCGGGGGCAGGGCGTTTGCGTCGGGGGGCGGCTTCACTCGCCGTGATTTCCGGTTGCCAGGATTGCGCCTTGTCACTGCTCGTTTCAACCATAACGAGGCCACTCTGTTCGAGCGCTTTATCGATATCAATCACGGCAACCGCTGCGGCGACCGGTTTTTGTTCTACCGACTTGCTTTCCGCCGGGGCAACAGCTACGGAGCGTTCCTCAACAGGAACGACGACCGGTGCAGGCGCAGGTGCAATGATTTCCTGCACCATGGTTTCAACCGCTGCTACCGGGGTCTCAACTACTGCCGCTTGCATAGCCGGGGCTTCGGCAGCTATCGAAATCTCGACAGCAGATTGATCACTCGTGACTTGAAGCGAAACTTCTCCGGTTGAAGCAGCGTTGTTGATATCTCCAGCGCCTGGTTCTCCGGCCGGTTCAGCAATCAATTCCGTACTGGCCAGTGCCGGTGCAATTTCGCCGTTTTGTTCAGTGAGCTGATTTTCACGCGGCTCCCCTCGCTCACGACGACCGCCACGACGGCCGCGGCGACGAGCATTGCCGCTACTGCCTTCTTCGGTCGTCTGCTCAGGTATGCCTGGCGTTATGCCGGAGACCACGACTGGTGGCAAGTCAGTTCTGGCTTCTGCTGCCGGAACCGCAGCAGCGAGATCTTTGCGGTCAGGGCGTGGCTCACCGCGCTGGCGGCGTGGCTCACGAGTTTCGCGCGGTTCGCGCGGCTCACGTTGTTTCTGATTCTCATCCCGCCCTTGTCCCGGACGCGGCTCACGAGCCTCTTTTTGTTCGCGATTGCCGCGTGGCTCACGACCCTCCCTTGTCTCGCTGTTTCGGTTGTTGCGCCCTCCGCGGTTACCCTCACGCTGTCCTTCGCGTGGATTTGCGCTGCGCGGCTTTTTGGCTGGCTCGGGAGCTGGGGTGGGAGCGGGTGTGCTACGGAACCACGCGAGAATGGTTTCAACGAAACCTTTGCTGCCTGCGGAAGGATTGTCCGTTTCAGCCTTCGGTTTCTCGGCAACGATCGGTGCCGGTTGCGCCGGCGTGATGCCTTTGATGGCTGCTTCCTGGCGTGGCGCCTTGGCTTCAGCACCGGAGGCGGATTGCTTGCTGTCGTCCTCGGTCGGTATGTCAACCATCTTGTAGGATGGCTGTTGCAGGTCGTCCTGGTTCAGTTCGTCGTGACGCAGGCGAATGATGCTGTGCTGTGGCGTTTCGAGGTGAACGTTCGGAATCAACAGAATATTGACCTTGTGCCGCAGTTCGATGGCCTGAATGTCAGCGCGCTTTTCGTTGAGCAGGAAGGTGGCAACATCAACCGGTACTTGCGTACGCACGGTGGCCGTGTTGTCCTTCATTGCTTCCTCTTCGAGGATGCGCAGGATGTGCAATGCGGCGGACTCGGCGCTGCGGATATGGCCTGTGCCTGAGCAACGCGGGCAGGGGATGTAGCTGGTTTCGGCGAGTGCCGGACGCAGGCGCTGACGGGACAGTTCCATCAGACCAAAGCGGCTGATCTTGCCCGTTTGCACACGCGCCCGATCAAAACGCAGACCGTCGCGCAGACGGTTTTCAACCTCTCGCTGGTTGCGTGTGCTTTCCATGTCGATGAAGTCGATGACGATCAGACCGCCGAGGTCGCGCAGACGCAACTGACGGGCCACTTCTTCGGCTGCTTCGAGGTTGGTCTTGAATGCCGTTTCTTCGATATCGGCACCGCGTGTCGAACGCCCCGAGTTAACGTCAACCGAAACCAGCGCTTCAGTGTGGTCAATGACGATGGCACCACCCGACGGCAGGTTGACCTGACGCGAGTAGGC
>JBIKLY010000053.1:0-24708 GCA_044359525.1 Rhodocyclaceae bacterium
TTCGCAGAATTCTTCGGGTTTATGAATAACCAAGCAGGAGTCTGAGCCATTGAATTCGTTAAAAAGAAGGGGGTCCCACGTGCTCGAAAGGCAGAGAGTGTAGTAGTCGGTACCGATTTCATCTCGGTACGTTATGTCACCAAAAACTGAAATGCATTTACCCGTTGCGACATGTGTAACGGTAACGTTCTTGCCTGAATGAGCTTGCTCACGTACCAACTCGTTGTCTTGGCGAGCCATATCATTTTTGATCTCACCATATTCACTTGCAGGAACAAGCCTAAACTCGCCGGCCAATAGTGACTTCATGTTCCACCGGTATTCACCATACCGATATAGTCTCGAAGGGCGAGAGCAATCTTCAGAGATCATATGAGAAGTGGCTAACGAAGCTGTATAAAAAGTGTTGTCATCGAGACTGCCGGCTTTCTTTCTGTTTTAACCAACACAATTGACCCAAAGGCGACGGTGGAGCGGCGAGAATGTGGACGAGGCCCTGCTACTTGAGGCCGTAGTACTTGAGTAGTGCTTCCTTTACGACGTCCGTGGCGACTGCAACACCCATCTTCCAGGTGCCAGACGCAGCCTTCTTAAGGTTCTCAACGAACCAACTACGCACGCGAGGACCCATCGGTTCGGCGCTGCTATCCGGCTTCTCTGATGCCGCGAGACGCGCTAGCTCTTGGGCGTCCTCTTCCGCCATGCCCGAGCTGGCCAGAAACTGTGCCAAGCTATTTGTGTCATGCGGCGCTACTGCTACGTGAATCGTAGCTCCATCACCAGTGGCTGCAATTGACGTGAAGTTCCCGTAGATGATCTGTTGAGCAATCTGCGTGGCCGCAGCCGAACTAGGTGCCGATGGCAAAGCAGCAGGGCCGATTGTGATCGCTGAGGCGTCCGGAACAGACTTCTCGAGTTCAAGAGTGAGTTCGAGAACGCGACTGCGCACGGCATGGCGAATAGACGCAAGCGATGAGCGTGCAACGCTCCCAGTGACCGAGTTGCAAGCATAGTCCGAATAGACCTTTCCCTGAAGTAGAAGGATGAGGTCGGCAGCATTGATTCCTAGATGACCACCTTTCTCGGCTGTGCCCAGTAAATCGTCCACGGCGGCGATGCTCTCCCGCATCGCATGCCTCACCCAATGATCCCCGGCGAACTTCTTAACCAAGTAGGGCGAAATGGGCGCGTTATTGATCCCAGACCCAAACGGTCCGGAGAAACTGGCTGTATAGCTGACCGGGATAAATCGATAGTCCGGCAACTCCGCATCGCGCGGGTAGCCTTCCGACTCATGTCGTACCCACTCTGCGAGCGGCTGACTTCCGATCCGAGCAGCCAAGAGCCGAAGCTTAAGAAGGATCGGACCAAGGTCGGTTCCGTCCTGGAGCACTGCGGATTGGATTTCGTGAAGTAGGCTCACAAGCCATCCCTTGATGATGCCCAATGCAAAAATGATGGGTGCCGTGCGCGGCTGATTGTTCGGAGAGAAGCCGCTTTTACGGCGGCCCTCTCGATTGCTGGGTTGGCTTTCTTCATTTGCCTGTCATCGCGACGTTCCACGAGACAAGCTGGCTGCTACTGTTATTGCAGAGCCACCTTTCTACGCCAGCGACAACACTCTCACCATCATCTTTCAGCACGACGAATGCGGAGAGAGGGGCGCCGATCTGCTCAAGGACAGGAACAAGACTCTCTGCCGAAATAGCCCGAACTTCGAATGTAATGCCGGGGCTTGCACTGCTCTCTGATTCGATATGTTTCCAACACTGGCTATGAAAGAGCTGATTTTTTGGTAGTTTGAACATTGTTTCTGCATCGTAAGCTGGAGATGTGCGCCATCTATGCTTGAGGCCGTTACGTGAGATGCCGACATATCGAATTACAGAGTCACTTGCTTGAACCATGTAAAGGCATGCGCCTTTGCTATGCCACGCTGACTCATTTACGATTTCGTAGTCGCCTTGCAACCAAGGGCCGATGCGTGCGCCTTTCGCGATGTTGCGTTTCCAGCGTTTGCCGCCTACACCGAATATCTTGATTACCAGAGTTGCGGCGTTGAAGATCATCTTTGCGTGCTGGACTGCAACATTATTCATTCGTGATTTCTCGGTCAGATAGGTGAATGGTGAGAAGGCTAACAGTTTTTCAACGGACCCACCTGTCCGCATATGTAATGATAATACGGGCAGGATGACATTGGTGTGCGACGTGGCGGCAATCTCAGCCGTAAATGGCGGCTATGGAGCGATTTCTTGGATGACCGCAGTTGGCCGGTAACGGGCAATCCTAATATATGCATTCAGAATGCTGTTGCGTACAACGCGATTTCAATCACGGAATACGGATACCCCATTTTTGATTCTCGTTGTCCCATGGGATTTGCTTCGCGGCATGTTCGTTGTGCACGTTGTGGTGAGCAGTTTTTTAGTTCTTCAGGATGTCCAGCGCCAGTGCCTCAGCGACTTTGATGCCATCCACTCCCGCAGAGAGGATGCCCCCCGCGTAACCGGCGCCTTCGCCGGCCGGGTAGAGGCCTTGCACGTTGACGCTCTGACAATCCTCGCCGCGCGTGATGCGCAGCGGCGACGAGGTGCGCGTTTCGACGCCGGTGAGCACCGCGTCGTTCATGTCGAAGCCGCGGATCTGGCGGCCGAAGGCGGGCAGCGCTTCGCGCATCGCGGTGATGGCGTAGGGCGGCAGTGCCGTTGCGAGGTCGGTGAGATGCACACCGGGTTTGTACGAGGGCTGGACGGTACCAAGCTGCGTCGACGGCCGGCCGGCGAGGAAGTCGCCGACCAGCTGGCCGGGCGCTTCGTAGGTGCCGCCGCCGAGTTCGAAGGCGCGTGATTCGAGCCGGCGCTGGAATTCGATGCCGGCCAGCGGGTGTTCGGCG
The DNA here is from genome assembly GCA_044359525.1 of Rhodocyclaceae bacterium. Classification (GTDB taxonomy): domain Bacteria; phylum Pseudomonadota; class Gammaproteobacteria; order Burkholderiales; family Rhodocyclaceae; genus CAJBIL01. The sequence goes on from JBIKLY010000053.1 coordinate 2,897, forward strand.
TCGCCGCCGAAGTCTTCCGGCGAGACGTTGACTACGATGCCGGCGTTGGCGTTGCGTTCGTTGCGCGAGTATTGGCTCATGCCGTTGGTGACCACGCGGTTCGGCTCAGAGGTCGCCGCCACCACCGTGCCGCCGGGGCACATGCAGAAGCTGTACACGGCGCGGCCGTTGGCGGCGTGATGCACGAGCTTGTAGTCGGCGGCACCGAGCAGCGGGTTGCCGGCGTTCGGGCCGAGGCGTGCCTGGTCGATCAGCGATTGCGGGTGCTCGATGCGGAAGCCGACCGAGAAGGGCTTGGCTTCCATGAACACGCCTTGCGCGTGCAGCATTTCGAAGGTGTCGCGCGCGCTGTGGCCGAGGGCCAGAACGACGTGGTCGGTGGCGATTTCCTCGCCACTCCCAAGCGTTACGCCGCGCACTTTGCCCTGCTCGATGTTTAGCCCGGTCACGCGTTGCTGGAAACGGATTTCGCCGCCCAGTTGCTCGATCTCGCGGCGCATTGTTTCGACCATGCCGACCAGACGGAAAGTGCCGATGTGCGGCTTGGCGACATAGAAGATTTCGGCCGGCGCGCCGGCCTTGACGAATTCCTCCAGTACCTTGCGCCCGAGATGGCGCGGGTCCTTGATCTGGCTGTACAGCTTGCCGTCCGAGAAAGTGCCGGCACCGCCCTCGCCGAACTGCACGTTCGATTCGGGATTGAGCACGTTCTTGCGCCACAGGCCCCAGGTGTCCTGCGTGCGCTCGCGCACGGCCTTGCCGCGTTCGAGCACGATGGGTTTGAAGCCCATCTGTGCCAGAATCAGCGCAGCGAAGATGCCGCAGGGGCCGAAGCCGACGATCACCGGCCGGCTCAGCAGCGTGGAGGGTGCTTGGCCGACGAAGTGGTAGCTGGTGTCCGGCGTCGGTGTGATCTTCGGATCGGCAGCAAACTTTTTGAACAGTGCGGCTTCGTTCGTCACTTCGATGTCCACCGTGTAGATGAACATCAGCGCGCTCGCCTTGCGTGCATCGTAGCTGCGCTTGAACAGCGTGACGGTCCCGATGTCGCTGGCCGGGATATTCAGACGTTTGGCAATCGCTGCGTTAAGCGCGTCGGGTGCGTGTTCGAGGGGCAGGCGTAGTTCGGTGATTCGCAGCATGGCGTCCTGTTGCTGGTTTGAGTCGGAGGGATGAACGTCAGAAGTTGCGGTGTTCTTCGCCGAACAGGCCTTCGCGTTCGATGCGTTCGTTGTAAGCGGCAATTGCGGCAGCATTGTCCTGCTGCCCATAGCCGGCGAATTTCTCCAGTACTGTCGCCATCTCCGTTGCGTCGAGCAGCACCGGTTCGCCGAGCTGGCAGGCGCGCCAGTATTGCTCGCAGAGCGTTTCCAGTTCGATGCCGAGGTCGAGCGCTTGCGCCAGGCCCTTGCCGAAAACGAGCATGCCGTGGTTGGCCAGCAGGCAGGCGCGGCGTGCTTGCATGGCGATGATTGCTGCGTCAGATAGCGCCTGCGTGCCGAAGGTGGCGTAGGCGGCGCAACGCAGGGTGTTGCCGCCAAAGCGGGCGATCATGTAGTGGAAGGGTGGGATATCGCGGCGCAGGCAGGCGAGGCTGGTGGCGAACGGCGAGTGCGCGTGCAGCACGGCGCCGGCCTCCGGGCGGGCGGCGTAGAGGTCGCGGTGGAAGCGCCATTCGGAGGAGGGCTTGCGTGCTCCGGAATGCGTGCCGTCGAGGCGCATGAAGACGATGTCGTCGGGCGTCAGCGCCTCGTAGGGCATGCCGGTTGGTGTGATCAGGAAGCCCTCTTCAGCGCGGACGCTGAGGTTGCCGGCAGTACCCTTGTTCAGGCCGGCTGCGCTCATGCGCAAGGCAGTGTTGATCAGTTGCTGACGTAGTTCAGGCACGGCGCATCTCCGGGTAGAGTGTGAGCAGGCCTTCGGCACTGGCCGGACAACTGCCGCGTTCGGTGATCAGCGCGCTGACAAATTTTGCGGGCGTGACGTCGAAAGCCGGGTTGGCGACCGCCTGGTCGGCCGGTAGCTGGCGTACTTCGCTGGGATGACCGTCCGCATCGCGGCCATGCACCACGCGTAATTCATCGCCGGCACGTTCCTCGATCGGGATCGCAGCGCCATCAGCGCAGGCGAAATCGACGGTCGAACGCGGCGCGGCGACGTAGAAGGGAACGCCGGCTTCGCGCGCCGCGAGCGCCTTTAGATAGGTGCCGACCTTGTTGGCGACGTCGCCGTTGGCGGCGATGCGGTCGGCACCGACGATCACCGCGTCAACTTCGCCGCGCGCCAGCAGCAGGCCGGCGGCGTTGTCGGCGATGACGGTGTGTGCCACGCCATGCTGCTTGAGCTCCCACGCCGTGAGCAGACCCTGGTTGCGCGGTCGCGTTTCAGAAACCCAGACGCGCACGTCGATGCCGGCTTCAAAGGCCGCATAGACCGGCGCCAGCGCCGTTCCGTAATCGACGGTGGCCAGCCAGCCGGCGTTGCAATGCGTCATCAGGTCGAGCCGGCCACGCTTTTCGGCAAGCGGGCGCAGCAGTTGCAGGCCGTGTTCGCCGATGCGCCGGCATTGTGCGGCATCCTCGTCGGCGATGACACCCGCCTCGATCCATGCCGCGTCGGCGCGTGCCGAGGGGGCGAGAGGCGCCAGAAACGCCTGCATGCGCGCCAGCGCCCAGTGCAGGTTGACCGCCGTCGGACGGGTCGCAGCGAGGGTGGCGACGGCGGCGGCCAGCGTCGCGTCGTCGGCCCGCTGCGCCAAGGCCAGCGCCACGCCGTAGGCGGCTGTCGCGCCGATCAGTGGCGCACCGCGCACCTGCATGCTGCGGATCGCGTGTGCGGTGTCTTCGAGGGTGGCCAGGCGCAGTGTGCGGTATTCGTGCGGCAGTGCGCTCTGGTCGATGATGTCGACGGCGCGTTGCTGCGTGACGGGCCAGATCGTGCGCGTGGGGGTGTTATTGACGTTCATGCCGGCTATTTTAACAGCCGGCACGGGCGGTCATGTGCTGCAGTCTAGCCGGCGAGCAGGGCGCGACGCTCGGCTTCGACGCGGGCCATGAAGCGTTGAATGAGCGTTTCGTTCAATGCGGAGAGTTTCAGGAACTGGCAGCCCATGTGCCAGAGTGGCTTCCCGGTGCGGCTCTCCAGCGCGGTGACGTAGCGTACTTCGAGCCGGAGGGCGAGGGCGCCGCTGTCACGCAGGTCGATCCAGCTGTTTTCCAGCACCTCGGTTGCCTCGAATTCGAGCATCTCGGTTGACAGGATGCCGATGCCGCCAAGTGAAATGTCATGCAGCGGTAGCGCCTTTTCTTGCGGTGAACCACGGCGGATGCGGCAGATGTACGGTTTGCTGCTCGGCAGCTGTATGCGGAAGGTATTACGCCGTTGCAGGCGGAGCAGGCGCTCCGGGCAGGGTACGGCAAATACCTGTTCGCCGTGCAGCAAGGTCTCCCGTACCTGGGCTGCCGCGAACTGGATGCGGATGCCGTCAACGACGCTGGTGAAGATGCATTGCCCGGCGCGCAGGAAGGCGCGATTGGTCTCGTCACTACCGCCGATGTCAAAATAAAGATTTTTTTCGTCCGCAGAAAGATCAATCAGGACGGTGAGGAAGCTTTGTTTGCCGCTATCGAAGGTGACCGATATGCGTTCGCCACGCCGGATCAATTCGCGTAACAGAAAAGCGATTTCACGTCGCCCGGTCAGCGTGCAGCGTTCAATCTCTTCGTCGGTGTAGGTGTTGTTCATCTTGTCTTGCGGAAATTTCTTGCGGGGATTTCTTGCGATTTTTATTGTACTACGGCCATCCTAGCGGCCTTCCGGCCTGAGCGCTACCGTGCCGGCTTGCCCAGGCGTTCGATCATTGCACGTACAGCCTTGATCTGTACGCCGTCACGGGTATGGTAATCAATCCCGGAATAGCCCCACCAGTCCCAGCAGCCTTTCGGGTTGTACACCCATTTCCATGATCCGCTGGCCACGCCGTTGCGCGCTACCGTCTGCGGGTAGAGCACAATCAGGCGGTTGCTGTCGGCCCAGGTATTGTAGCCAGCGCCTTCAATGAAGCGGCGGTCGACCTGGGCGACACTCTGCCGGCAGCCGTGAAAAACGACGTGCACCCGGCAGGCGCCGCTCCGGCAAGGCGCGGGTACATAGGCATAACCTTCGTCGGCCAGGCTGGCGTCAATCGGCTTGCCGTCGACAAAGGGGCGCTGGTCGAAACTGATCAGCTCGCCTTGCGGACTGTTCGATGGCGCATGCAGCGTACCGAGCAGGTGTTTGAGCAACTCGCCGGCAGCGTCCAACTCGCCGCAGCGGTTGATGAAAGGCGGCTCCGATGTGTTACAGGCATTCGGGTGGGGATCGGCCGTTGAAATCATCGCGTGGCCGGCATCGGCGGGCTTGACGTAATGAATGGCGCCGGCCGGTAGCCACTCGCGGTAAAAGGTGGCCAGCAGGTCCATGACCGGTGTTTCGACGGTATGGTCCTGGCCGCCGGAGAGCAGCCACACCCGGTCGTCGCGCAGATTGATCAGCGGGTCGATGCGTCCCGATTGCGCGAGCGTTTCCAGCCGGCCTTTCATCTGGGCTGTTGAGGGCAGCGGGGACCATGCTGAGGGCGACATGCAATTGCTCAGGGCGCGCCAGGTCGAGCCTTCCGCGCAATAGTACGGGCCACCGGCCAGGACGCCGGCACCGCGTACGAGCTTTGAATGAACCACCTGAAACTGCACTGCCATGTAAGCGCCCGATGAAACGCCGGAGACGGTCAGTCCCTGCAGTTCGGCGCCCAGCGCCGGCAGTTCTGCTGCCGCGCTGGCGGGGGTTGCCGCACCGGTCACGATCAGTACGGTGCTTAGTGTCAGCAAGCATTTGGCAATGGGCATCATGACGATATCGCCTGAAAATTTGAGCGCCGATGTTACCACTCGTGCCAGCGGGCCCGGTGGTGTTTTTGCTGCGCCGCTTGTTTCTCCGGGAGCACCCCCGTAAAGTGCAGTTTGCTCTGACATTGATCCTGTTTTGTGGAATCCTATGCATCAATCAACGCTTGCCATTGATTCAAAATTGCCTTCGGTCGGTACGACAATCTTTACCGTAATGTCGAAGCTTGCCACCGATTGCGGGGCGATCAACCTGTCGCAGGGCTTCCCCGATTTTCAGGCGGAGCCGGCCTTGTTTGAAGCGACTTTTCGCGCCATGCAGGCGGGCCGCAACCAGTATCCGCCAATGAGCGGGGTACCCGAACTGCGGCAGGCGATTGTCGACAAGATCGAGGCTTTGTACGGCGCCCGCTATGATCCCGAGCAGGAAGTTACCGTGACGGCCGGCGCGACCCAGGCAATTTTCACGGCGATTGCCGCTTTTGTTCACGCTGGCGATGAGGTGATCGTTTTCGAGCCGGTCTATGACAGTTATATCCCGGCCATTGAAACAGTCGGCGGCAGAGCCGTCCATGCGCGGCTACGCTTCCCCGACTACAAGCCCGACTGGGACGAGGTGCGCGCGCTGATTACGCCGCGCACGCGGATGATCATCATCAATTCGCCGCACAACCCGACCGGCAGCCTGCTCGATGCGGCTGATCTGGCGATGCTTGCCGAAGTGATCCGTGACACGCAGATCGTCGTGCTGTCGGATGAGGTGTATGAACACATCGTGTTCGATGATGCGCGACACGAGAGCCTTGCCCGCTACCCCGAACTGGCCGCGCGCAGCATCATCGTTTCATCGTTTGGCAAGACTTACCATATCACCGGCTGGAAAATCGGCTACGTGATCGCGGCGCACGCGCTGATGGCCGAGTTTCGCAAGGTGCATCAGTTCAACGTATTCACGGTAAATGCCCCCTGTCAGATCGGTATTGCCGATTACATGCGCGAGGCCTCGCGCCATCTCGGTCTGAGCGAATTCTATGCCCGCAAGCGCGATTTCTTCCGTAGCCAGCTCGCAGGTTCACGCTTCGAGTTGCTGCCGTGTCGTGGCACCTATTTTCAGCTGGCCCGCTATGCGGCTATTTCTCAAATGCCTGACCGCGAGTTCGCGCAATGGATGACGCGCGAGGTCGGCGTGGCGGTGATCCCGGTTTCTGCTTTTTCGCATGACGGACATGATGACCGCGTGGTACGTTTCTGTTTTGCCAAGCAGGAGGCGACGCTTGCCGCCGCCGGAGAGAAACTTCGGCAGGTGTGATACTGCTCAACGTCGATCTGCCGTCGCTGGCATAATCGAAAAAATATTTTCAACAACAGTAAAGGAGCCGCGATGGGAATGGTCCAGGAATTCAAGGAGTTTGCGGTCAAGGGCAACGTCATGGATCTCGCCGTGGGCGTGATTATCGGCGCGGCATTCGGCAAGATCGTCGACTCGGTCGTCGCTGACCTGATCATGCCGATCATCGCCTGGATCATGGGCGGCAAACTTGATTTTTCCGGGATGTTCTTCGTGCTTGGCAGCGTGCCGCCTGGCACCGCGCAGACCCTGGATGCGTTGAAAAAAGCGCAGGTGCCGGTATTTGCCTACGGTAGTTTCATCACGATTCTAGTCAACTTCGTCATTCTTGCGTTCATCATTTTCATGATGATCAAACAGGTCAATCGTCTGAAGAAAGAGGCGCCCGCTGCCGAGCCGGAAGCGCCTGCCGAACCGGCTGAAGATGTCCTCCTATTGCGCGAGATTCGTGACAGTCTGAAAAAGTAGAAGGCTGTCGCTACGCGTGCGAAGTCCGGCCAGCGTAGTCAGCTGCGCTCCGGCAGCATCTTGCGCAGGCTGTCATCGCCGCGGACATAGTGATGAAAGAGGGCGGCGGCAGCATGCATGCCGATGAGCAGATAAGCCGCGCTGCCGATGGTTTCGTGCAATTTCTTGAGCGGTTTTGCCAGGCTGTCGTTTTCGGCGATCAGCGACGAAAACTCCAGTCCGAAGAAAGGAATCGGTTTGCCGGCGGCACTGAGCGCCAACCAGCCGAGCAGCGGCATGCCGATCATCAGGCCGTAAAGCATCACATGTGTTACTCGCGCGGCCAGTTGCTGCCAGCGTGGGAGCGTCTGGTCAAAACGCGGCACGGGTGACAGAAAGCGCATAGCCAGGCGTAGCCAGCCCATGAAAAAAACCAGCAGGCCAAAGCTGAAGTGCAATGCTTTCATGCCGGCCCGCGAATCGCTGCCTTTTGGAAAAACGCCGCTCAATTCGATGCTGGCGAAGACCGCAATAAACAACAGCAGCATCAGCCAGTGCAAACCGATCGAAAGCGAACCGTAGCGCTGCGGGGTGTTTTTCCAGGGCATTTCTGTTTTCCCTAAGAGTGACTCTGGCTGCCGAGAAGGCAGAGGATTCCTGGATGGTACGGACCAAGTCTTAAAGAACACTTAAGCCCAATGCTGTTTTGTTTTGCGCTTCGGTTGGGGCTGGGGCGTTGTGTAAATGAAAACGGGAGCCGAGGCTCCCGTTTTCATAAAACAGAATTCAGTCAATCAGGCTTGCATTGCCTTGCGGCGACGGGCAACGACTCCCATCAGACCTAAACCAGCCATCAACAGTGCGTAGGTTTCTGGTTCAGGGACTGCTGTTTGGATGACGATTTGTTCGATCACGAATCCGTTCTGGCTTGGGTTTTGAGCGTGGTCAAATGAAAAGTTCGAAAATGACGGGCCGCTATAAGTGATGAGGCCACGGCCATCATTGGTTTCTGAAAATATGGTGTTGCCGTTGAATGTGGTGCCGTTCAGGTTGGTGTAGCTGATCGTGGCGGCGCCATTGGAACTGGCGAAATTGCCGATGGTTTCAACCGGTGTGCCGCCTGTTGAGCTCAACGCATCAAACTGGATCGAAATCGACGTGATGTTCTTTGAAAATGCAAATTGATACGAACCAAAGCTGGCTGTCATCGTGCCCAGCCACAGGCCGGCGTATTGCCCTGAACCAATATGGCTCAGAACACCGCCGTTGCTGGCGGTGACCGACAAAGTGAAATCGGATTGTGTATAGCTGTTACCTGATGCCAGCACCCCATCGTTGAAGGTGTAGGTATTTGCATTGGCGACACCGGCAGCGCAAAGCAAGGCGAGCAAAATCGATTTTTTTGAAAATAGTAATTTCATTATTGTCTTCCTGAAAAGTTACATTGAATGTTGCCGCGAAAATGAACAGGAGCAACTTAAGTTAAATCTGGAACGGATCAATACACAGTAGAACTTATTCGTTATCTCAAGGCAATAGCCCGAATGGGCTAAGACAAAATGCATAGAAGGCTATTTGTATTTAGCCGGCATTGGCAGTTTTTGATTCTTGCCCGGCAGCCTCTCGTTTTTCCATCATTCGCCATATCATCGGTGTCAGGACGAGTTGCATGGCCAGCGGCATCTTGCCGCCGGGAACGACGATGGTGTTCGGGCGTGACATGAAGGACTGGTCGATCATCGTCAGCAGGTAGGGGAAGTCGATGCCGCGCGGGTTGGCAAAGCGGATGACGACGAAGGATTCGTCCTGGCTCGGGATGTCGTTGGCGATGAAGGGGTTCGAGGTGTCGACCACCGGCACGCGCTGAAAATTGATGTGCGTGTGCGAAAACTGTGGCGTGATGTAATGCACGTAGTCGGCCATACGGCGCAGGATGGTGTCAGTCACCGCTTCGAGCGAATAGCCGCGTTTGCGCGTGTCGCGATGAATCTTCTGGATCCATTCGAGGTTGACGGTCGGCACGACGCCAATGATCAGGTCGGGGTAGCGCGTGACATCGACCGTATCGGTCTTGACTGCGCCGTGCAGGCCTTCATAAAGCAGGATGTCGGTGTCAGGCTCGATCTCCCGCCAGTCGGTGAAGGTACCGATTTCACCACCCAGTTCGGCGGCCTCCACTTCGTTGTGAATGTAATGCCGGAAACGGCTGCTGCCGGTCTCGCCGTATTCGCGAAACAGCTTTTCGATACTGGCGAAGTCGTTACCTTCCGGCCCGAAGTGCGAGGGGACGGGCCGACCGTCGCGTTCGGCAGCCAGGATCTGGCATTCCATGTCGGCGCGCGTATAGCGATGGAAGCTATCGCCTTCGACGAAGGCGCCGCGCACGTTTTCACGCCAGAATATTTGCTGGAAGGTCCGTGTGACCTTGGTTGTGCCGGCACCGGACGAACCGGTTACGGAGATGATCGGGTGACGAACCGACATGGCTGATCTCAGTGCTGCTGGTGGTAGCTGGTGACCACAGCCACCTCGTTTTTCGACCCCAGGATTACCGCTACACGCTGGTGCAGTCCGTCGGGCTGGATGTCCATGATGCGGCACAGGCCGGTGCTTGCCGTGCCGCCGGCTTGTTCGACGATGAAGGCCATCGGATTGGCTTCATACATCAGGCGCAGCTTGCCGCCTTGTGCGGCAATCTTGCTGTCCAGCGGGTAAAGAAAAATGCCGCCGCGCGTCAGGATACGATGCACGTCGGCGACCATCGATGCCACCCAGCGCATGTTGAAATCCTTGCCGCGCGGGCCGCCCGATCCGGCCAGAAGTTCGTCGATATAGCGTTTTACCGGCGTCTCCCAGAAGCGCATGTTCGACATGTTGATGGCAAATTCTCGGGTGTCGGGCGGGATCTGCATGTTCTCCTGGGTCAGCACGAAGGCGCCGAATTCGCGGTCCAGGGTGAAGCAGACAACGCCATCGCCAACGGTCAGAATGAGCAGGGTGGTCGGGCCATAGACGGCATAGCCCGCGGCAACCTGTTGCGTGCCCGGCTGCAGGAACGCATCGGCTTGCGTTGGATCGGCGCCCTCCGGGCAGCGCAGTACCGAGAAAATGGTGCCGACCGAGACGTTGATGTCGATGTTGCTTGAGCCGTCGAGCGGGTCGAAAAGGAGCAGGTATTCGCCCTGCGGGTAGCGGTTCGGAATGGCGTGTGGCAACTCCATTTCTTCGGAGGCCATGCCGGCCAGATGGCCGCCCCATTCGTTGGCTTCGAGAAAAATTTCGTTGGAGAGTACATCAAGTTTTTTCTGTGCTTCACCCTGTACGTTGTCGCTACCTGCTTCGCCGAGGATGCCGCCTTCACCGCCAAGCCCGCCCTTGCCGATGGCGATGGCGATGCTTTTGCAGGCGCGGGCGACAACTTCAATCAGCAGGCGCAGATCGGCATTGATCTTGCCCTTTTCGCGTTGTTCTTCGATCAGGTAGCGGCTCAACGTAATGCGACGCATGGGTGAATCTCCGGCGGCTTTGATGGGGGTTGGTCAGGGAAGAAGGGCGAGGATCAAGAGCTATTTTACCGTGAGTGGATCGGCTTAAGCCGAACAAAGCGGATGGCCACCGAGCGCACGGAGCTCACGGAGAGAAACAAAGCAAAGTTTTTTATCTTCTCCGTGTGCTCCGTGCACTCCGTGGTGATTGCTTTTCAGTTCAGGATTGATTCGCCGCCCGCTGCAGAAACGCCAGCGCATCGGCTGCCGGTAGCGGGCGGCTGAACAGGAAGCCCTGGAACTCGTTGCAGTGGTGGGTGCGTAGCAGGTCGAGCTGGGTGTCGGTCTCGACGCCTTCGGCAATGACGTTGATGCCGAGGCTATGGGCCAGGGCGATGGTCGAAATGGCAATCGCCGCATCGTCGGCGTGACGTCCGATGTCGGTGACGAAGGAGCGGTCGATTTTCAGGTTGTCGATCGGGAAAAGTTTGAGATAGGCGAGCGATGAATAGCCTGTACCAAAATCGTCGATTGCCAGGGTGACGCCCATTTCCTTGAGCCTCTCAAGAATCAGGCGCGCTTCTTCCGGCTCTTCCATGACCGCACTTTCGGTGATCTCGATTTCCAGGAGATGCGCCGGCAGCCCGGATTCGCTTAATGCACTGGCGACGATGTCGGGAAAATCCTGTTTGCGCAGCTGGCGTGCCGAGACGTTGATCGCCAGCCGCAGTGGCGGTATGCCAGTGTCGAGCCAGGCTTTAATCTGCAGGCAGGCGGTGCGCAGGACCCACTCGCCGATGGCGATGATCATGCCGGTATCTTCGGCGATCGGGATGAAGCGTGCCGGTGTCACGCTGCGCCCGTCGGCCGGGTTCCAGCGCAACAGTGCTTCAACGCCGACGACCTGGGTCACTTCCGTTGTCAGTTGCGGTTGATAGTGCAGCTCGAACTCCTTGCGCACCAGTGCATGGCGCAAACGGCTTTCGATGTCGAGGCGCTCGCTGGCGTTGCGGTTCATCTCCTCGGCGTAAAACTGGAAGTTGTTCCGGCCGAGCGCCTTGGCGTGATACATCGCCGTGTCGGCGTTGCGCATGATTGTGTCGGCGTCGGTGCCGTCGGTTGGGTAAACGCTGATGCCGATACTCGGGCTGGTGTGTAATTGCTGATTGTCGATAAGGATCGGTTCGCTCAGCGCCGCAACGATTTTGGCGGCGACGCCGGCGGCATCATTCGGACTGTTCATGTCGGGCAGGACGATCACGAATTCGTCGCCGCCGAGGCGTGCAACCGCATCCGATTCGCGCACGGCGGCAGTCAATCGCCTTGCCACCTCAATCAATAACTGGTCACCAACGTGGTGGCCGAGCGTGTCGTTGATGACTTTGAAACGATCAAGGTCGATGAACAGTACGGCGAGGTCCCAGTGGTGCCGTCGGGCGTCCAGGCAGGCCTGCTCAAGCCGGGATTCGAGCGAGAAGCGGTTGGGTAGTGCGGTCAGTGCGTCGTGATGGGCGAGATAGTGAATTCTCTCTTCGGCGCTCTTACGCTCGGTAATGTCGGAGAAAATCGTCACGTAATGGGTCAGCTTGCCGCGCGGCGCATCGGTGACTTCGTTGATGGTCATCCATTTCGGGTAGGTTTCGCCGTTCTTGCGGCGGTCGGTAATCTCACCCGCCCAGTGGCCGTAGCGCTGCAGCGCTTCCCACATCTTGCGGTAGAAATCTGCATCATGAATGCCGGAAGCAAGGATACGCGGGTCTTTGCCAAGCACTTCTGCCGGTGTATAGCCGGTGATCAGGGCAAACGCAGCGTTGACCGAAACAATACGATTGTATTGATCGGTAATCATGATCGCGTCGGGACTGTTGTCGAATACTTTCTCGGCCAGCAACAGGCGTTCGTCAGACTGTTTGCGCTTGGTGATGTCGATATTGGCGCCGACCATGCGCATCGGCTTTTTATTGCCGTCGCGCTCGACGAGGATTTGCGCATTGAGGTAGCGGATCTGCCGGTTGGGCTGGATGATCCGGAAATCGATATCGAAGTGGTCGGATCCTCCTGCATGGCAGGCGTGCAGGGCCGCGTTGACCAGCGGCAGGTCGTCCGGATGCACCTGCTTCATCCAGTGCCGGTGTGCGTCGTCGTTAATCTGCGGGTCGATGCCGTAGAGCTCGAACATGCGGGCATCCCAGATCATCGTGTCGCCGGCCAGATTCCAGTCCCAGATGCCGATTGCGGCGGCCGAGGTGGCCAGGGTGAGTCGTTCGGAAATCATTTGTAATGCCAATTCGGCGCGTTTGCGTGCGGTGATGTCGGTGTAGGCGGTGACGAAGCCGCCATCCTGCAAGGGGGTGCCGCGGATCTCGATAATCGTGCCGTTTGGCCTTGCCCGTTCGAAATGGTGCGGAATCGGATCGCGTGCTTTGTCGATCAGGGCATCGGCCAGGGCTTCGGGGTCACCGAGGCCATATTCGCCGCGTTGTGCATTGAAGAGAACAATATCGCGCATGCACAGCGGTTTCTTTGTCATGAGCTCGGCAGGGAAATCAAGCAGCCGGCAGAACTCCTGATTGAAACCGACAAACCCGAGATTGCCATCGATCAGCGATACGCCACTGGGTATGTTTTCGATAATGGTGTTGAGCAGCGTATGTTGCCGTTGCAGCTCGGTTTCGGCCTGTTTGCGGTCGGTGATGTCGGTATAGGTGGTGATGAAGCCGGCGAGTTGGCCGTCAATATCGTATGGCCGGCCCTGGATCAGGTTGGTTCGGCCGTTGCTCCTTGTGTGCTCAAAGCGGTGCGGCGCAAAGCCGAGTGCCAGATTGACGCGCTCACGCACCTGTTCCTCGGGGTCGCCCGGCCCGTATTCGCCGATTCGGGCGCGGTAGCGAACCAGATCCTCGAAAGCCACACCCGGTGTGACCAGTTCCGGCGGCAGGCCAAGCACGTCGATCAGGCTCGGATTCCACAATTGCAGGCGCAGTTTTTCATCAAACACACTGATTCCCATCGGCATGTTTTCAAGGACTGCCGTGAGCTGCACCGATTGCCTGCGTAATTGCTCCTCGATACGACGGTGCTCTGTTACATCCTGTGTCGTGCCGGCGATGGCGATCGGGTAGCCGGCGGCATCGCTCACGATGCGGCTGGTGTTTTCAAAGCAACGGGTTTCGCCTGAAGGCAGGATGACGCGATAGGGGATGTGGTAGCGCTTGCCTTGTGCCGCGCTTTCGGTGATGGTGCGGCGAACCATTTCACGGTCATCCGGGTGGATGCGCGCGTAGAAAAGATCAAGCGTTGGCGTCGTGCTGGCTAGGGGGAAGTCAAACAGCCGGTAGATTTCTTCCGACCACCACAACTTCTCGCTGTTGATTTCGCGTTCCCAACTGCCGATCCGGCCAATATCCTGGGCGGCGACCAGGCGATCGTGAGCGCGGGCCATTTCGCGCGCCGCCTTGCGTTCGTCCGCCTCTTGCTGCCAGCCGGCACGGCGTTGCAGCCGGGACAGGTAGAGCGTCATGCCAAGCGCTGCCAGCAGAGCAGCAGTGCTGATCGCAAGGAGGAAGTAGAAGCGGTCGAGTAGTGGCGCCCTGACTTCGCTCATGTCGATTTTGGCAACCATTGACCAGGAGGTCTCGGGGACCGGCCGGCTTACGGCCAGCACCTTGATGCCACGGTAGTCCTGGCCTTCCATGATCCGGGTTCCACCGCGTGCTGCGAGCGCTGCAGTCAAGGCTTCCTGGTCAGCCGGAAGAACCGGACGAAGCGCCGTGCCCTTGCGGTGACGAAGCTCGTTGAGATAAACAATGCTGTCGCCCTGCCGCTCGACGAGTAGTGTCTCGGCCGACTGGCTGGGTACGGGCCATGACTGGAGCAGGGGGAACAGGAAGCGCTGCGGGTCAATGCGAAAAACGACGAAGCCGAGCAGTCGCTGGTTGCCCAGGTTGTATAAGGGCGTCACCAGTTCCATGTAACTGCCGTTGCCTGCGAACTCATGCACGTTGCCAAAGGCCGGGGCGCGGCTGTCGGTCGCGTTGCGCAGGAGCTGGAGGGTCGGTTCAACGATCGGCAGCGAGTCCGGCGTGGCCGCCAGTATTTTCCCTTGCGGGTCGAGCAGGAGCGCCTCGCGGTAGTCGAAACGAACGACATAGCTTTGTAGCCATTGCCTGATTTGCCCTTGTTGCTCGGCATCGAGTCCGAGGCGAAGCCAGTCAGCGACGGCAGCCCTGAGAAAAATGTTTTCGCGCAAGACGTAGGCGTCGCCAAGGCGCTCCTTGCGCCAGTTGCTGATCTGCTGGACTTTCAGGTCGGCAATCGTCGAGAGTTGTTGTTGCGCCTGTTCCTTGATCGTTTCCGTCTGGTCGCGATAGAAAAAATAATCTGCCGTGCCGATGCCCAGCATGAGCGCTGCAAAAACGACGTATAGCGTCGCCTGGGGCTTGCTTTTCGGGTGGATAGGCATGATGACTGGCGGCTTAGTCCCGCCATTTGATCGAGCAGCCGATGCTGGCTGTCTGCTCGCGCGGACCCTGGCCACTCGCCGCAATTTCGCGCATCGCCTCGAACAGCTCGCGACGGACGTCGGGCGCAGCCGGTGCGCGCCCGCTGGCATCGAGGCGGCCACGATACTGCAATTCCAGCTGGCTGTTGAAGCCGAAAAAATCCGGCGTGCATACGGCGCCATAGGCCTGCGCCACTTCCTGCGATGCATCGTGCAGATAGGGGAAAGGGAATTGAAGTTCGCCGGCCAGGCGTCGCATGTTGTCGAAGGAGTCTTCGGGGTATTCGACGGCGTCGTTGCTCATGATGGCGGCGACGCCGATGCCGAGGGTCTGCAACGCTCGTGCGTCGCGACAAATGCGGTCGATAACCGCCTTGACGAAGGGGCAGTGGTTACAGATGAACATCAGCAACAGCCCGTTCGGCCCGCGTACGGAGGCCAGCGACTGCGGCTTGCCGGCCGTGTCGCTGAGCGTGAAATCAACGGCCTTCCAGCCGAAATCGCAGAGGGGTGTCTCAATTGCCATGATTATTCGCCATGATGGGTAGGCCTCCAATGGATGCGGCAGGCAGGGCGATTGCACTTGATTTTAGAACCTACCGCAGAGGCGCAGAGGTTCGCAGAGGTAACGCAGAGAAGAGCGAAAACATCGAGGATTCTTGTTTTTCTCTGCGTTGCCTCTGCGTCTCTGCGTCTCTGCGCCTCTGCGGTAAGGTTCGAAGTTTAAATGCGATGACCCTGGTGCAGCAGGCGACGACAAGACAGTGATGACCCTATAATATCATCATGAATGCTCCCCGATTTTACTGCCCGATACCGCTTGCCGAGGGGCTGCGTCTTGATCTTCCCGAAGGCGCTGCAAGGCATGCGGTGAAGGCTTTGCGCCTGCGTATCGGCGATTCGCTGACGCTGTTCGACGGGGTGGCCGGTGAGCATGCGGCGCGGATAACCGGCATTGAGCGCGAGCGGGTTGCCGTCGAGGTGCTGGCGTGGCGCGACCGTGAATGTGAATCGCCGCTTTCGGTGACGCTGGTGCAGGCATTGCAGGCGGGTGAAAAAATGGATCTGACGGTGCAAAAGGCCGTCGAACTGGGCGTCGCGCGCATCGTTCCGCTCATCTCGCGGCGCAGCGTGGTGCGCCTCGACGGCGAGCGCGCCTTGCGTCGGGTCGAACACTGGCGCGGCGTGGTGGCGTCGGCCTGCGAGCAGAGCGGGCGCAACCGGGTGCCTGAGGTGGCTGCGCTGGAAGGCATGGAGCGCTGGCTGGCCAAACCACCGGTAGCGGGCGTTCGGCGCCTGATGCTGGCGCCGGGTGCGCAGCATACGCTGGCCAGCTTGCCGCTACCGTCACCGGGCGAGCGTATCGAGTTGCTGATCGGCGCCGAGGGCGGGCTGGCGCCGGAGGAAATGCAGGCGGCCGCAGTGGCCGGTTTTGTCGGAATTCGTCTCGGGCCGCGCATCCTGCGTACCGAGACGGCGGGTCTGGCTGCACTGGCGGCAATGCAGTGTTTATGGGGCGACTTCAGAGAGGAATCGGAAATGAAAGCGGATCATGTTTGAATCGGCAGAACTCGGGCACACGATCGACAAGGAAACGTTCCGCGAGGAGGTCCCCAAGCTGCGCGCGGCCCTGCTCGACGCACAGTTCGAGCTGCGCGAAAACGGCAAGTTCCCGGTCGTCATCCTGATCAGCGGCGTCGATGGCTCGGGCAAGGGCGAAACGATCAACGTGCTCTACGAATGGATGGATCCGCGCTATCTGTCGACCCTCGCCTTTTCGGCACCGAGTGACGAAGAGGTCGAGCGCCCGTACATGTGGCGCTACTGGCGCGCCCTGCCACCGAAAGGGCGGACCGGTGTGTTTGCCGGCTCGTGGTATTCGGATCCGATCCGCGACCGTATCCTCGGCCAGCTGAACAAAGGTGATCTTGATCAGCGCATGGACCAGATCAACCGTTTCGAGGCGATGCTGGTCAATGAAGGCGCACTGGTCCTCAAGTTCTGGTTCCACCTCTCGAAGGACGGCCAGCGCACGCGCCTCAAGGCGATGGAGAAAGACCCGCTGACTGCCTGGCGGGTGACCAAGGCGAGCTGGGATCGCCTGAAAACCTACGACAAGCTGCAGGATGCCGCCGGCCACGTCCTGCGCATGACCAATACGCCGTGGGCGCCGTGGATCGTTGTCGAAGGAACCGACGACCGCTATCGCTCGCTGACGGTTGGCAAGGTCGTGCTCGACGCGCTGCAGAAGCGCCTGGCCGACCCGCGCGATCAGAATTTTCCGGTGGCACCGCCACTGGCGCCGAAGATCGACCAGCTCGACGTGCTGACTACGCTCGATTTGACACAAAAACTCGAGCACAAAGCTTACGAGACGCAGCTCGCCAAATGGCAGGGCCGGCTGTCGGCGTTGGTGCGTCATCCGGAATTCAAAAAGCGTTCATTGATCATCGCCTTTGAAGGCTCCGACGCAGCCGGCAAGGGCGGCAGCATCCGGCGCATCACGGCGGCTATGGACGCCCGCCAGTACCAGATCATCCCGGTCGCCGCGCCAACTGAAGAGGAGCGCGCGCAGCCCTACCTGTGGCGCTTCTGGCGGCATATGCCGCGCACCGGGCGGGTGGCGATTTTCGATCGCACCTGGTACGGTCGCGTGCTCGTCGAGCGCGTCGAGGGCTATTGCACCGAGGCCGACTGGCTACGGGCCTACACCGAGATCAACGACTTTGAGCACGAGCTGGAGGAAGCCGGCGCCCTCGTCATCAAGTTCTGGCTGCAGATCAGCGACAAGGAGCAGCTGCGGCGCTTCAAGGAGCGCGAAAAAATCGAGTTCAAGCGCTTCAAGATCACCGAGGATGACTGGCGCAACCGTGAGAAGGGTGAGGCCTATCACACGGCGGTATGCGACATGATCGACCGCACCAGTACCGGGCAGGCGCCGTGGACCATCGTCGAGGCCAACGACAAGAGCTTCGCACGCGTGAAAATTCTGCAGACGATCTGCCAACGACTTGAAAAAGCCCTGAAAACCGAGAAGGCCAAGGGAAAAGAAAAGGATTGATCCGGCCATGACAGAAGCCTTTAGTTCGTCACATTTCGTCGCCTTGTTCCGTTCGGTCGCGCCTTACGTCAATCTTTTTCGTGGCAAGACCTTTGTTATCGCTTTCGGCGGCAAGGCGATTTCCGGCCCGCTGGCGCGCACGCTGGCTTACGACGTCAATCTGCTGGCGGCCCTCGGCGTGCGTCTGGTTCTGGTGCACGGCGCACGGCCGCAGATCGAGGAGGAGCTGCTGGAAAAGGGCCTGGAGTCGGTCTATCACGGGCGTTATCGGGTGACCGATGCAGCGACGCTCGATTGCGTGATTGACGCCGTTGGCAGCGTCTATCTCGAAATCGACGCGCTGCTCTCGCAGGGCTTGCCCGATACGCCGATGGCCAACAGCACGATCCGCGTGGTGGCCGGCAACTTCATCACGGCCAAGCCGGTCGGCGTACTCGACGGCGTCGACATGCAGTACGCCGGGCATGTGCGCAAGATCGATGCCGAGGGCGTTCGCGCCCAGTTGGGAATCGGTAATATCGTCATTTTGTCGTGCATCGGGTCGAGCCCGACCGGCGAGATTTTCAATCTGGCAATGGAGGAGGTCGCCGAGTCGGCGGCCATCGCGATCGGTGCCGACAAGCTGATTTTCCTCACCGACAGCCACGGCGCCACCGACATCGACGGTACCCTGCTCGACGAGCTGACTGCCGATGCCGCCGAACGCCTGATGACGATCGGCGAGTGGTTGTCGCCCGACCTCAAGCGCTACCTGCCCTGTGCCGTGCGTGCCAGCCGCGCCGGCGTCGGCCGGGTGCACCTGATCGGCTACGACGAAGACGGCACCTTGCTGCGCGAGCTGTTTTCGCGCGACGGGGTGGGTACCATCATCACGCGGGAGTCGCTGGAGAAGCTGCGCGACGCGCGCCCCGACGACATCAGCGGCCTCGTCGCCCTGATCGAGCCGCTCGAGGAGGAGGGCGCCCTGGTGCGCCGTTCGCGCGAGTTGCTCGAACGCGAGATCACGCGTTTCTCGGTGGTCGAGCACGATGGCCTGATCGTCGGTTGCGCGGCGCTCTACCCCTATGGCGAGGATCAGGCCGAGCTGGCCTGCATGGCGGTGCATCCGCACTATCGGCGTTGGGGCTATGGCGAGCAGCTGATGAAGCGCATCGAAACACGCGCCCGTTCGGCCGGCATCAAGCGTCTGTTCGTGCTCACCACCGTCACTTCGCACTGGTTCAAGGAACGCGGCTTTGCCGAACGCCCGATCGAGGAATTGCCCGCGGAGAAGCGTTTGATGTACAACCTGCAGCGTCGTTCGAAAGTGCTGGTCAAGCCGCTGTAGTTACCAGCAGTGTGCTGCGCGTTATAATCGCGGCGTTGTTTTACAGATTATGGAGTCAATGTCATGGCAAGAATGGTCAATTGCATCAAGCTCGGCCGAGAAGCCGAAGCGCTGGACTTTCCACCCTATCCGGGCGAAATCGGCAAGCGGATTTTTACCAGCGTATCGAAGGAAGCCTGGCAGCAGTGGATTCGTCAGCAGACGATGATCATCAATGAAAATCGACTGAATCTCGCCGATGCCGCGCATCGTAAATATCTGGCCGAGCAGGTTGAAAAACACTTTTTCGGTGGCGGTGCTGATCAGGTGCAAGGTTACGTTCCGCCCAAAGTCTGACCGGCTGCGTACCCTGAAAAGCAAAAAGCCCCCCGGCCAGCCGGGGGGCTTTTTGCTGCGTTGGCGTAGATCAGTTGTCGGCGATCTTCTGCTCGACTTCGGCGGGCGATGAGTGGCGGACGTCCAAGCCTTTGACCATATAGACGACGTACTCGGCAATGTTTTTCGCGTGGTCGCCAACGCGCTCGATGGCCTTGGCGATACCCATGATGTCGAGCGAGTGCGAGATGGTGCGCGGGTCTTCCATCATGTAGGTGATCAACTGACGGACCAGCGCGTGGTATTCGGTATTGACCGTTTCGTCGAGGCGCATCACCTCGGCCGCTGCCGCGACATCAAGACGGGCAAAGGCATCAAGCGAGGTACGCAGCATTTTCAGTGAAAGTTCGCAAATGTGGCTGAGCTCGACATCAGGAATGCCGGATGCGTTCTGGTCGTGCAGTACCGTGCCGAGGCGGGCGATCTTGCGTGCCTTGTCGCCGATCCGTTCGAGGTCGGAGGTGCTTTTGAGCACGGTGATGATCATGCGCAGATCGATCGCTGTCGGCTGTCTTTTGGCAATCACCTGGTTACAGGCTGCGTCCAGTTCGATTTCCAGCTGATTGACGCGGTGGTCTTCGCGAATAACCGCTTCAAGTAGCGGGATGTCACCAGCTGACAGTCCTTCCATCGCTTTGCGGATTTGTTGTTCGACCAGGCCGCCCATTTGCAAAACGCGATTACGCAGGTTTTCGAGTTCGAGGTCGAAATTTTTTGAGGTGTGATCGTTCATTCGACTTGCTCCGGGATCGTATGACATGGGATAGAAGACCTGTCAGCTTAGCTTGCGAAGATTACAGTTATATTTCAGGCGGCGCTCAGCGTTTGCACCCCATCGGCCGTGCCGAGCAGGCAGACATCTGCCGGGCGGCAGGCGAACAGGCCGTTACTGACGACGCCGACGATCTGGTTGATGCGCATTTCAAGGCCGACCGGGTCGAGGATTTGCAATCCCTTGAGGTCAAGAATCATATTGCCGTTGTCGGTGGTGAAGCCTTCGCGCAATACCGGTGTGCCACCCAGTTTTGCCAATTCACGCGCGACATGCGCGCGCGCCATCGGGATGACTTCAACCGGCAGGGGGAAGTTGCCGAGCACCGGCACCAGTTTCGAGCCGTCAGCAATACAGATGAATTTTTTCGCCACTGCGGCGACGATCTTCTCGCGCGTCAGGGCGCCGCCGCCGCCCTTGATCATGTGCATCTCGACGTTGATTTCGTCGGCGCCATCAACATAGACTGCCAGGTCGGTAATCTCATTAAGATCAAAAACCTTGATGCCGTGAGCTTCGAGGCGGTTCTTCGTCGCCTCCGAGCTGGCCACGGCGCCCTTGATGCGGTCTTTCATTCCGGCCAGTGCGTCAATGAAACAGTTGGCGGTGGAGCCGGTGCCGACGCCGATAATTTCACCTTCGACCACATAGGCCAGCGCGGCGCGGCCGACCGCTTGTTTGAGTTCGTCCTGAGTCATTTTCCGTCTTGTCTGAAGTTCTTGATCGTTTGCATTCTAGCGGAGCGGGTCTGGTTTTGCGCGGCGTTTCTTGTTTGATCAGCAGCAGCTTAATGCTCGGCGGGGTGCTCGCGTTATACTACCGCCTCAAAAATGAGCCTCAGGAGTATCCGGTATGACTGAAAGTCCCTTCAAGGGGAAAACCGGCTTGCGCCGGCTGCGCAATGCCGTCGGTTACTCGATCGCCGGCCTGCGCGCTGCCTATATCTGTGAGGATGCCTTTCGTCAGGAGGCGCATCTGGCGGCCGTGCTCATTCCGCTGGCGATTTATTTGCCGGTTGGTGGCGTTGGTCGGGCCTTGATGATCGGCAGCGTCCTGCTGGTGCTGATGGTCGAGTTACTCAATTCGGCGATTGAAGCCACCGTTGACCGGATTTCGCTGGAACATCATCTGCTCGCCAAGCGCGCCAAGGATATTGGCAGTGCGGCCGTATTTTTGGCCTTGGCCAATGTGGCTGCGGTTTGGGCTTGTGTTTTGTGGGCTTGAGCTGACGGCACTCCCGCCGCTGTTTACTCGGCGGGTTTGGCCTTCTTGCTTGCCTTGGTCAGTCGGTCATAGAGCACGACGTTGACGGTTGCGGCGAGATTCATGCAGCCGACGGTGGGGATATACACCACGTCCTCGCACCAAGCGCGAACCGTTTTGTCGAGCGTCCCGTCTTCCGGCCCGAAAATGTAGAACGCCCGTTCAGGGTGGGTGTAATCGGGCAAGGGTTTTGCGCCCTTGACCAGTTCGACGGCTACCGGTGTGCAACCAAGCGGGATCACTTGTTGCAGGTCTTCGATGCCGATCAGCGAAATTTTCTGGTGCACCTTCTTGGTGTCGGTGACGAACTCTTTTGCCCGGTCGTAACGCACGCCGGTATAGAACACCGTATT
>JBIKLY010000054.1:0-24632 GCA_044359525.1 Rhodocyclaceae bacterium
GAGAAAAGCTTTAAAACAATGGTTTTCTCTGCGAAATCTCTGCGCCTCTGCGCCTCTGCGGTAAGTCTTTTGTTTTTCGAGCCCAGAAGTGTCGCCATCAGCGTAAAACACGCGCCAGGGCCGCTGAGGCCATTTCGCCGAGGCGTTCGAGATAAAGCGTGCCCATGCCGGCGTAGAAGCGCTGCGCGTCTTCGCTGCCCAGTGCGATCATGCCGATCGTGCCGCCGCCGTTGCGCATGGCGATCAGCGCTTGCGAGCGAACGTGCATCGATGCTTCGCCAAACCATGATGAAGTCTCAAAGCCGGCGGTCGAGCCGCAGTACGGCTGCGTCAGCGTCTCGGCGAAAACCTGCAACTCTTCGCTGACGTCGGTGAATTCTGGCAGCTCCTCGATGTCTTGCGGTTTGTCCCACAGCCGCAGAGCAACGTGCGGAATGGCGAAATCGTCACGCAGGTGGAAGTTCAGCGTGTGCACCACCGACTGAAAAGTCGCCGCGGCGATCATGGCAACACCGAGGCGGTGCATTTTTTCGCTGATCGTGTCGTTTTCTTCGCCGAACTCGATCAACTCGCCCATCTTGCCTTCGAGCAGCTTGTTCTTGTCACGCAGCGTCAGCATCTGCCGCTCGGTGATCGAGATCGTGCGCCCGCCATGCGGATGCGGGATGACCATGCGCGACATCAGGTCGGCGTGTTCCTCGAAAAACTGCGGGTTGTTTTGCAGGTAGTGCGCGATTTCATCCGATTTCATAACTCGATTTCTCCAGTAAATACGGTGACGGCCGGGCCGCTCATCAGCACCGGTGTGCCAATGCCCGACCAGGCAATGTTCAGTTCGCCGCCGCGCGTTGCCACGCGTACCGGCGAGTCCAGCAGCCCGCGCGCGATGCCGGCAACGACCGCAGCACAGGCGCCGGTGCCGCAGGCCAGCGTTTCGCCGGCGCCGCGCTCAAAAACGCGCAGGCGAATGTTGTGGCGGCCCACTACCTGCATGAAGCCGGCATTGACGCGCTGCGGAAAGCGCGGATGCGCTTCGATCAGCGGCCCTTGGTGCTCGACCGGCGCCGTATCGACATCGGTGACGACCTGCACGGCATGCGGGTTGCCCATCGAGACGGCAGTGATCAGCACTTCGTCGTCGCCGACCATCAGCGGCTGAATGAGATCCATGCTCGGGCTGATGAAGGGAATCTGTTCCGGCGTGAAAACCGGAACGCCCATATCGACCGTGATGTTGCCGTCGTCTTCGAGGCGCGGGCCGATCACGCCGCTCATCGTTTCGACGCGGATCTCGCGCTTGTCGGTCAGTCCCTGGTCGTGCACGAAGCGCACGAAGCAGCGCGCGCCGTTGCCGCACTGCTCGACTTCGCCGCCATCGGAATTGAAGATGCGGTAGCGGAAGTCGACGTCGGGGCGGCCGGGCTTTTCAACGAGCAGGATCTGGTCGCAACCGACGCCGAAATGACGCTCGCCGAGCAGACGCAACTGGGCCGGTGACAGCGCGATCGACTGGCGAACGCCATCGAGCACGACAAAGTCGTTGCCGAGTCCGTGCATCTTGGAGAATTTGAGTTTCATCGATTGTTCAGCCGAGATCTGGTGCAAGTAATCTGGCCATTATAAAGTCGTCCATGACGAATCCGTTGCCAATCTCGACGCGTACGGCTTCGCGCACTTCGAAGCCATTTTTCCGGTAGGCGGCGATGGCACGTTCGTTCTGTTTATTAACGGCGAGAATCAACGTGTGGCAGCCCAGCGTCAGCGCGCGGGCAATAATGTGTGCCATCAACTTTCCGCCGAGTCCGAGACGCTGGCGGGCCGGGTCGATATAGAGCTTGTCCAGTTTCATTTCGCCGGCCGTATCGGTCAGCAGCGTCGAAGCAAAACCGGCCAGCGTGCCATCGACGCGTATCTGATCCCAGCAGATGGAAGGCGCTGCCAACTCATCAAGCAAACGCGCGGCGTTGTAGCGCTGATCGAGCATGAAGTCGATCTGCGCCTGGCTGATGATGCCAGGGTAGGCGTCTTGCCAGACCACGCGCGCAAGTCGGATGATGGCTTCTGCGTCTTCGGGTTTAACCGGGTGGATGCTGATCATTATGAAAACTCGTTGTCCTGAATGAAAGTACAATGCCTGCACCATTTCAAGTGCGCGTGTGAAACGTGTGAATTCTCCAGCAATCGCCCCCGGATTACTACTTGAGCATGATCCTGCCGAACGCCACCTCACAATACTCGATGCAAGCGAACCCTTGCACGCTTCGCAAGCAATGCTGAGCCGCCTCGCTGTCGTCTTGCTCTGGCTGCTGCATTTGCTGCCACTCCCCGTTCTGGCGCCGCTCGGGCGCGGCTTGGGTCTGCTGTTCTATCGTCTGGCAAAAAAACGTCGGCATATTGTGCAGGTTAATCTCGCGCTGTGTTTCCCGGTGTTGAGCGGCGCACAGCAGGATGAACTGACCAGGGCGCATTTCCAGGCGCTCGGCCGCAGCATGCTGGAACGCAGCCTGTTGTGGTGGAGCAGCCGCGAACGCCTGGCGCGTCTGATCCGCGTCGATGGTGAGGAGAAAATCCACGCCCTGCGTGAAGCTGGCCGTCCCGTGCTGCTGCTGGCACCGCATTTTGTCGGGCTGGATGCCGGCGGCGCGGCAATCACCGCGCGTTTCGATATCGTCAGCATTTTTGCCGAACAGTCGAACGTCGTCTTCGACCGCCTGTTTTACCGCGGACGGAGTCGATTCGGCGATCAGTTGCTACTCTCCCGTCAGGACGGCGCCCGCGCCAGTGTCAAGGCGATGAAGGCGGGCCGCCCTTTCTATTACCTGCCGGACATGGATTTTCGCAGCCGCGATTCGATTTTCGTTCCCTTTTTCGGCGTTCAGGCGGCGACCATTACCGGGCTGTCGCGACTCTCCCGGCTGGCCGGCGCGACGGTCGTTCCCTGCGTGACGCGGATGCTGCCCGGCGGGCAAGGCTATCGCGTCGAAATCGGCGACCCCTGGCCGGATTTTCCGACCGACGACGTCGAAGCCGACACCCGGCGCATGAACGAATGGATCGAAGGCGTCGTGCGCACGATGCCCGAACAGTATTACTGGGTACACCGCCGCTTCAAGACCCGCCCGCCCGGCGAAGCGCGCCCTTACGCTGCAAAATCCAAATGACCTCGGGAAAAGAAGAAATGACGCAGAGCGAACAGGCGTGCAGCGCGCTGCCGGATGACTTCGCAGGCTGGTGGGGCGCGTCAGGGGAATGGGTCGAGGAACCCAACCAACGGCGCAGCGGCTGGAGCGGCATGCTGCGCGTGCGCATCGGCGAGCAGGTTTTTTACGTCAAGAAGCAGTGCAACCACCTGTGCCGGACGCTCGCTCACCCTTTCGGCTGGCCGACGGCGAGCCGCGAGCGGTTCAATATCGGCCGCCTGCAGGCACTCGGGCTGCGTGTGCCGACGCCGGTCTTTCATGGCGAGCGGCGCAGCGAAAACGGTTTTGAAGCGATCCTGGTGACCGAGGAACTTGCCGGTTTCGCCGCGCTCGATACGCAGACCGGCCTCAGCCCGGCGGCCCGGCAGGCGCTCGCCGCCGAGGCAGGCCGTGTGCTCGGCATCATGCACCGCGCGCACTGGCAGCACAGCTGCCTCTACGACAAACACCTGTTTGTCCGCTGGCAGGGCGAGCGGCCGGAAGTGGCGCTGATCGACCTGGAGAAATTGCGCCGCCCGATCCTGCACTGGAAGGCGGCCGCGCACGACCTCAACCAGCTGCAACGGCATCAGAAAATCTGGTCGGCCGAAGAGTGGTGCATGCTTGAAGCCGCTCACCGCAGCAGCGTGGAAGGGGGCTGATGCCCCGGGGGCGGCGAATCCGGCGTGGACAGGTATACTTGTGCGCTTTACCGGTACGGGTTCGCCTGTTTTCGCCCGCACCGGCCACATGTTTCCGTGAGAGCTGAACTTTGGCATTGATTCTACTTGGACTATCCGGCGCGCTCAGCCACGACCCTTCGGCGGCGCTCTACATCGACGGCAAGCTGGTTGCGGCGGCCGAAGAAGAGCGCTTCGTGCGCGACAAGCACGCCAAGCACCGCATGCCTTACGAGGCGGCCAAGTTCTGCCTGGAATTTGCCGGCGTCAAGCCGTCCGAGGTCAGCGCGGTGGCCATCCCCTTCGCACCGATCAGCCTCGCCGAAAAGGCGCGCTGGCATTACGCCAAGCGCTACTGGTACGCGCCCGACCGCGCGCTCGACGCGATCTTCATGGGCAACCGCCGCTACTACCGCTACAAAAAGCGCGTCGAATGGTGTCTGCAGCAGCTCGGCTTCGACCTGAAAAAGATCGACATCGTGCCCGTCGAACACCATCTGGCGCACGCCGCCAGCGCTTACCACTGCGCCGGTTTCACGGAAAAAACGGCGATCCTCGGCATCGACGGCAAAGGTGAGTACGCAACGACCTTCTTCGGTTACGGCGAGAACGGCAAGATCCACAAGATCAAGGAATTCTACGATCCAGACTCGCTCGGCGGGCTGTACGGCGCGATCACCGAATACCTCGGTTTCGAGATGCTCGACGGCGAGTACAAGGTGATGGGCATGGCGCCCTACGGCGACGCCAGCAAATACGATTTCTCGCGCCTGGCGAAATTCGAGAACGGCGAACTGATCGTCAATACCGACTACGCCAACGTCATCGGATTCCGCCGCTACAAGGAAAAAGAAAATGGAAAAAGCAGGGGCTTCTACTTCTCGCCGAAGCTGATCGACTGGCTCGGCCCGAGGCGCTCCGGCGACATTGCCGACGACCCCTACATCCATTACGCGGCGAGCATGCAGAAGCTGTTCGAGGATCTGGCGCTGCAGATGATCGAGTACTACCTGGGCGACATCCTGCGCGAGACCGGCAAGCTGGCCTTCTCCGGCGGCGGCGCACTCAACGTCAAGCTCAACCAGAAGATCATCGCCCGCCCGGACGTCAGGGAACTCTACGTGCAGCCGGCTTCCGGCGACTCCGGTACGGCGATCGGCGCCGCCGCCTACGTTTCGGTGCAGCGCGGCGTACCGGTCGAGAAGATGGAACACGTCTACCTCGGCCCGGCGTACAGCAACGAAGACGTGATCGCCGCCTGCGCCCGGCACCCGGCGCAGCCGGCGTGGGAAAAAATCAGCGACGTGCCGCAGCGTGTTGCCCGGCTTCTGGTCGATGGCAATCCGGTAGCCTGGTTCCAGGGGCGCATGGAATTCGGCCCGCGCGCGCTCGGCGGCCGTTCGATCATCGGCTGCCCGAGCGCGGCAGGCGTCGCCGACCGCATCAACGAGCAGATCAAGTTCCGCGAGCGCTGGCGTCCTTTCTGTCCGAGCATGCTCGACACCGTCGGTCCGCAGATGCTCGCCAGCGACCACCCGGCGCCATTCATGACCTTCACCTTCGAAGTCGCCGAGGAATGGAAAAAACGCGTTCCGGAAGTCGTTCATGAAGACGGCACCTCGCGCGCGCAGGTGCTGAAGCGCGAATTCAATCCGCGCTACTACGATCTGATGCGCGAAATGGAAAAGCTCACCGGCAACGGCGTCGTCCTCAACACCTCGCTCAACCGGCGCGGCGAACCGATGATCTGTTCGCCGACCGACGCGCTGAATATGTTCTTCGGATCGGACCTGCAGTACCTGATCATGGAGGATGTGCTGGTGGTGAAGGCCTCGAACCCGGCGGAGTGATGATTTGAACGAACGCTGGATACTGCAGTTCTGCCATTGCCATTACGGGCCGTTTCTCGACGTCGCACGCCAGTACGCGGCGCTCTTCCAGGGCGGGCCGTACCGGGTGCTCACCGTTTATCTGACCGGCGAGCCAGGCGATGCAGCGCGAACGGGATCGGCCTCCGACGAAGTCATCTTCCTGAACTTCCGCAGCAGGGACGTGAGCGGCCTCAAGTTTTCCGCCATCCGTGCGTTGCAGAAAATTGCCGCCAGCCGCGACTTTGCGCTGGTCATCGCGCATCGCTTCAAGCCGATCTACATCGCCTGCCTGGCAACCCGGCTGCCGGTGATCGGCGTGCACCACGCCTTCGGCGACTACCAGCGCGCACCCCGCCGCTGGTTCGCCAACGCCTTCAGGAAACGTCTGGCGCTGCTCGGCGTCTCCGACGCCGTGCGTGACGACCTCCGCCAGCACCTGCCGGACTGGTCGGCTGAGCGTATCGAAACGCTGCACAACCGGCTTGACGTCGCTGCGGCACGCGCCGAGCTCGTGCCGCGCGAAGCGGCCCGGCTGGCACTTGGCTTGCCGCAGGAGGCAAGCGTTATCGGCAACGTCGGTCGTCTGCACGCCGACAAGGACCAGGCGACGCTGCTTTGCGCTTTTGCCCGGGCGCTGCCGCAACTGCCGCCGGAGACCCTGCTCGTCATCATCGGCAGCGGCCCACTGCACGACCGGCTACTGGCCCAGGCGGCGGAACTCGGCATCGCCGAGCGCGTCCGCTTTCTTGGCCAGGTGCCGCAGGCACGTAGCCTGTTTGCCGCCTTTGACCTTTTTGTTCTGAGTTCCGATCATGAGCCTTTCGGCATGGTGCTGCTCGAAGCGATGGCGGCGGGTGTTCCCGTGATGGCCACCGACTGCGGCGGCGCGCCGGAAATCGTCAGGCGCGCCGAGCAACTGTTCGGGCTGCGCGATGCCAATGGGCTGGCGCGCAAGCTGGCGGCTTTCTTCGCCGATGGCGACGTGGCGCAGCGTCGAAATCTTGCCGACGCTGCCGGACGCTGCCTGACCGAAGACTTTTCCGACGCAGCCGCACGGCGCCGTTTCTTCGCGCTGCCGATGGTTCGCAGCGTCATGGCGGACGGGCAAGGAGTATGAGCCGATGAACAGCGCGACCGCACCGTTGCCCATGCCGCACGGCAAGGCGAAGATCGCGCTGGTCGCGTTCAGTTCGCTGGGCGACGGGCTGATCTATCTGATGATGGCCGAGAACCTGCGCAAGAACGGCTTTGACGTCACCAGCTACGGCAACATCGCCTACCAGATGCGCCATTGGCTGCCGCAACTCGCTATCCAGCCCTACCCTGCGCCGGAAAATTTCGACGCGGCGCTGGCCGGCTACGACCTCGTGATCATGAGTCCGCCGCAGTTTGTCCGCGACCGGATGGACGAACAGCGCACTGCCGAAATGCGCCGAAAGTGGCTGCTGATCTGCCAGAAGTGCCCGTCGAGCTGGCAGCACGATCACACCGAGCGGATGCGCAGCGAATGCGATGCGCAGACCTTCGAAGCGCTGCGCGGACTGCTCGACTGCAGCGGATCGATCCGTTTCCGTGAGTTCACCGATGAGAGCGTCGTCGATATCACGCTCGAATACATGCGCCATAAAATGCATTTACCGCGCGTAGACAAGCAGGTTGCGTTGACGCCGCCGGCCGGGCTGCAGCACCGGCGGCACCGCCAGCGCATTGTGGTCAGCCCGGACTCGGCCTGGGCGGAGAAAAAGAACTGGCCGCCGCGCGCCTTCCTGCGTCTTTGCCACGCCCTCAAGGCGCGTGGCTACGATCCGAAGATCGTCGTGGCGCCGGCCAATCACGCACGCTGGGCAAAGCGGGCCGGCAAACTTTTCGAAACGCCGCAGTTTCACGACATCGGCCAGCTGTCTGCCTATCTTTACGAATCCGGTGCGGTGATCGCCAACGATTCGGGGAATGGCCACCTCGCTTCCTTTCTCGGCGTTCCCGTGGTCACCCTGTATCGCAAGCAGAACCCGAATTTCCACTGGCGCCCGGCCTGGGGGCCGGGCAAGGTCGTCTGTCCGCGACTGACGCTGCCCTGGATCAAGGGGCGGCTATGGAAGCCCTTCATCGGCCCGGCCGACATCATCGCCGCGCTGGAGTCCTTGCCTTGAGCGCGCTGCCCGAAAAGATCCTCATCCTCGACGGGATCGGCGGTGTGCCGCTCGGCCGCGAAATCCGCGATACCTTCGCGGCACTCGGCAGCCAGGCGCTGCACTTCGACTGCCTGCAACAGCAACGCCGGCCGCTGTACGCGCTGCGCTCCGCCTACGCCAAGGCACAAAACCGGCGCGCCGACCGTGACGGTTTCTGCTTCCTGCCAAAGCTCGTCGAAAAGGAATTGCAGGCGCTGATTGCACAGGAACGACCAAGCCATATTCTGGTCATTGGCTTCGCCTACAAGTTCTACGACCCACGGTTCCTGCGTCGGATGGCTGATCAGATCCAGTGCGGACTTTTCCTTTACGACACCGACAGCTGCAACCTCTACCCACGGCGCCGGGAATTCGTCTTCTTTATCGAGAACGAGCTGCCGATCTACGACCGTATTTTCTCGTGTTCGCAAGTGACCGCCCGTTTCTTCCGCGATACCTGTGGCCTGGATGCCGCCCACCTGCCTTTCGGTGCGCTCCCGCTCGATACCGCGCACGGCGAACCGTCCATCGACGTGCTTTTTGTCGGTAGCTGCGATCTGCGCCGGATCTTCCTGCTCGAAGGCATCCGCGACCACGTGACGGTGCGCGGCAACCGCTGGCAGCGCAACTACCCGCTGATCTCGCCAGCCTTGCGCAGCCGCATTGTCGATCGGCCGGTTTGGGGCGAAGAGTTGCACCGCTTGCTGGGCAGCGCCAGAATCGTTCTCAACATCACGCGCACCGACTTTTTCGGCGCTGAAACCGGCGTCAACCTGCGCATCTTCGAGGCGCTGGCCGGCGGCTCCTTCCTGCTCACCGACCATTGCGACGAGATCGCCGACCTGTTCAGGGTTGGCGAAGAAATCGAAACTTACCGTTCTGCCGGCGAGCTGGCGGAAAAGGTCGCGTATTACCTGAAACATGAGGATCAGCGACGAGCCATCGCGGAAAAAGGGCATGCGGCATTCCTGCAGAAACACACCTGGCAGGCCAGAATCGAACAGCAGTTGTTGCCGCTGCTGCAACGCGGATGAGACCTGGGCAATGACTGATCTACGCACCCGTTGCAAGAATCTTTCGAGTGCCGCATGGCTGCCGGGCTGGCTGACGCCGGTTGTTGCCGCCTTCGTCGGCAGCCTGCTGCTTTCGCTACTGGCACGCCTGGGCAGCACGCTGAACCGCGATGGCATGCTTTACGTACGGACGTCACAGGCCTTTCTTGAGGGCGGCTTTGACGCCGCCCGGGAGTTGTTCAACTGGCCCTTCCTGCCGATCCTGATGGCTATCGTTGCGAAGGTCAGCGGCCTTGGCATTGAAAACGCCGGCCATTTGCTCAACGCGCTGTTCATGGCCGGCGCTTGCGCGCTTCTGGTCGCCTGCGTCAGCCGCAAGCAGCCCGAGGTGGCCTGGTCGGTCTGTCTGGTAACGCTCGCCCTTCCCGGACTGAACGAATACCGCAACGAGCTGCTGCGCGAGTTTGGCTGCTGGTTCTTTGTCATGCTCACCTTCTGGCTGGCCTTGCGCTGGGCGGAGCGGCCGCGCTGGCTGAGCGCGCTGGCCGTGCAGATGTCGCTGGGCGCCAGCGCCCTGTTTCGCCCGGAAGCCTTGGCCCTGTTTCCTGCGCTGATCGTCTGGCAATTGTTTGACGCACCGCGTCCGGAAAAATGGCGGCGGCTGTTGATGCTCGGCGGACTTCCCGTTGTCGGCGGTGTCTTGTTGCTGACGCTCTATCTGGGCGGGTATTTGTCAAGCGGCAACCGGCTGGCCGGTGAGTTTGCGCGGATCAGCAGCGCACGCTTCGACGCCAAGGCGCAGGCACTTGCCGCCGCGTTGATCGAATACGCACGCGGTCAGGCGAGGAGCATTCTGCTGTTTGGTTCTCTGGCGCTGATTCCGATCAAACTTGTGCAGAAAATCGGTCTGTTTATTGTCCCGCTGGCCTTCCTGATTGCCGACCGGCAGTTTCGCCCCAGCCTGTCCCATTATCCGCTTTTTGTCTGGGGCATCGTCGTTCATCTGTTCGTTCTGATGATTTTCGTCATCGACCTGCAGTTCCTCGCCGGGCGTTACGTCGGTCTGGTTCTGCTGCTTGCCGCGCCGTTTGTCGGCGCCGGCTTGTGGCTGTTGATGCGGCGTTATCCGCGCTGGCGATACGTAATGGTCGGCGTTGCCGTGCTCGCCGCGCTCGCCAACGTTGTATCAACCGGCCAAGCGAAGACGCATTATGTTCAGGCAGGAAACTGGCTGATGGCCAATGCTGCAGAAACTTCCCGGGTTTACGTGGAAAGCGGCCGCTCCGCCCATTACGCCGGTTGGTACAAAATAAAACTGGAGGACCGAGGTCGCCGGGAAGCGCTGGCGGTTGAGATTCGCCAGGGGCAATATGACCTTCTGGTCCTGGAAATATCCCGCAAGGACCCACCGCTCGACGACTGGCTGGCGCGTGCGGGATTGCGCGTCGTCCAGCGCTTTGAACATCCGAGCAAGGACGCCGTAGTCATTGCTGCGCCCGTTGTCGGGGGGGGCATGGATACGACTCTCCCGGTCGGCGAGACATCCGGTCAGTCACAAGCCGGCAAGCGTTGAGAAAACAATGTCCACGCCCAAAACAAAGACACTCCCGCTGGTCAGTATCGCCATTCCGGCCTACAAGCACGCCGCCTTCATCGAGGAATGTCTGGCCTCGGTTTGCGCCCAGACCTACCCCGAGCTTGAGCTGGTGCTGATCGACGACGGTTCGCCGGACGACACCTTCGCCATCGCGCAGCGCTTTCTTGAAGCGCACCCTGACCGCTTTCGCCGCATCGTTCTGCAGCGCAGAGAGAACAGTGGCGTCAGCGCCAATTCGAATGCCTGCATCGAGGCCTGCAGTGGCGAGTGGGTGCATTTGCTTGGCTCGGACGACCGGCTCTATCCGGAAAAAGTGGCGCGCATCCAGGCTGCGATCGCTGAATGGAATCTTCCGGACCTGGCGATGGTGCATACGGATACCGACACCATTGACATCAACGGCACGGTACGGCCGGTACGCAAGCCGGATCGGCACGCGCCGCCGGGCCCCGACCATGCCGCCTACCGCTGGCTGTTTCAGCGCAACCTGATTTCAAATCCGTCGATTGCACTGCGCCGGGACGCTTTTCTGGCGATTGGTGGCTTCGATTCCTCGCTGCCTCTGGAGGATATCGATTGCTGGCTGCGGCTATCGAGCCGCTACGCGATTGCTCGCGTTCCGGAGGTTCTGGCGAGCTACCGCAAGCATCCCGGCAATTCGCTGCGCCAGCGGCAAAAAATGCTCGGCGCTTTCTTCGTCACCTACGCGAAATTCATCTCGACAAATCCCGGGCTGATTCCTGAAAGCGAATTGAAGCGGCATTTCCGCTGGTATCTGCGGCGATTCTGGAGCCGAATCCAACCGAAAGAATCGAGGCACCTGCCGATGTATCTCGGCGCCATGCTGCGCAGCTATTGGCGTTCGCCGAAAGCTGAAGACTATCGCCGTTTCGGTGAAATGCTTCTCAAGGCGTCGAACTGACGTTCGCTCACCTTAAAAACCGCCTTCAACACAGAGAACACGGAGAAAAGCACAGAGAACACGGAGAGTTCGCTTGAAACGACGACTCACCCAGTTGGTGAGTCAGAGCTTTACCTCTGTGCCCTCTGTGTCTCTGTGTTCTCTGTGTCGAAAGAGCTTGAAACTGAGTCTGTTAGGTTCGCTGGTTTTTTCCAGAAAACAGGCGCTTCCATGCCTTGCGGCCAATACGCCGCTTGGCTGCGACCTTCAGGTCGTAGGCCAGGAAGGGACAGCGATGCCACCAGCGCAGTTTTTTGCGCAGCGCCGACAGATAGATACCCAGGAACTTCTCGCGTCCTTCCCGGTGCAGTTTGTTGCAGATACGCGCCAGGTCGGCAAAGCGTTTGCGTAGCGGGAGCGGCCCACGGAAGATGTGGATGCGCCCGGTATCGATCAGCGAGAAGGCGAGCTGCCCCTCGCCCGTCTTGCCGATCAGGATGTTGCCGCCGGAAAGATCCCGGAAGAGGATTCCTCGGCCGTGCATGGTCAACAGGTAGGCCGCGAGCTGGCGATAGGCAGACATCTCGTCGACGCCGGCAAAAGACTTCTCTCCCGCCGCAAAGGCCGATACCAGCTCGCGCGCAGTGAATTCGGCCGGGACGTATTCGCAGAGGTAGTAGTTCTGCGTCAGGCTGGTGTCGCCTTCCTTCTCGAACCAGGCCACCGGCTGCGCAGCGGCGACGCCGCGACGCAGCAACTCGCTGGTCCCGTTCCAGCTGCGCAAACCCTTCGACGGCTTGAAGCGGTCGAGCAGTTTCTTGTGCAAATGCATCTTCACCGGTTGCTTGACGACCAGCCTGGCACCTGTGGCGCGCGGGTCCTCCACCGTCCAGATCGCGTTGCGCGCGTGGCGCAGGATCGTTTCCTGTGGCGGCGTACCGATCCGCTCGGGATGTATCCGCTGCAACAGCAGCGCGGCATCGGCCGCGTCGCGGGCAAGCACGATGCCGCGCCAGCCATTCTCGCGGAAGTAGAAATGCGTCTTGCCTGCCATGTGGCGATGGATCGCAACGTTCTTAAGCGCGCAGGCCGATGGCTGGACGCTGACGATGCGTGCGGCAGACCAGAGCAGGTAAAGCGGCGCCTCACCGGCCAGCGTCGGCCGTTCGCGCAGAATTTCACCGTCGCGGCAGCGGAACAGCGCCGTGCGCAGATCGTCCTCGCCGTAGATGTTCTGCAGCGCAGCGGCGCGGCCGTTGGTGGTCCACACCACATGAACGAGACCGGTCGCGGTATGGAAGGCATGCACCTCAAGTTGCCCGGAGACGTTCAGCCGGCCGCCGTAGCGGCTGCCGGGAATCAGCCCGGCAAAGGCGCCAAGCGCGCGCAGCGCCGGACGAACGCGCAGGTCGGCCAGCCCGCCACGCAAGCCCGCGTAATGGGTGATGCGCTCCAGTGCCGGGTAGGGAAACTCCCCTTCGTCGACCAGCCCTTCGCGGTGGCAGACCAGCGGCCCCCACCAGGCACGCTCCAGCGCACCCGAGGCTGCGCCCAGCACCATGTAGCGTGCCAGATAGTCGGCTTGCTTCTCCTCGCTGTCCGGCAACATGCGTTCGATGCGCGGCAGGGTCCAGAAGGCAGAGGGAGAAAACAGTCGTGGCACGCCGAAATCGGCACCGATCCGCGCCAGCAGGCGCGCCTTCTTGACCAGATTGAACTTGTGCAGCGCTGCCAGCCGGTGGCCGAGGATCTTCTGATCGTAGCGCTCGGGTTCGGTGCAGCGTTCCGAAAACAGGTTGTCGGTATGCAAATCCGGCAACTGGCCACGCTCGCGCAGCAGCGCCAGCAGGCCGACGTTCCACGGCGGCTCGAAGTCGGTGACGCTCGGTCCGGCCAGCGTCAGTCCGCGTGCCCGCACCTCGCGCCAGGCGCTATCCCACGCGGCGAGAAAGCCGGCCAGCGTGTAGCCGGCCCAGCGCTTGCGATTCGTCGTCGAGCCGATTTCGACGATCTCGACGCGGGCGCCGAAGCGATCCAGGCTCGCCACGACGAATTCCTGCCATTCCCGCCGTGCCGCTTCGGACGATTCCATCTTGCGCGCCTGCCCGGCGGGCTGCACCAGATGCAGGGTGACCTGAAGCGATGCATCGAGCAGGCGCTCAAGCAAACGCCCGGCAGGCCGTTCGGCATCGCCGTAGCTAAAGTCGAGCCGGACATGCCGGATAGCCGATTCGCGCAGGCGGGCGAGCAGCCAGTCGTCGACGGCCGGATCTTCAGCAGCGGCGATGCCGACGCCGGCAAAAGCCTCCGGGACGACATGCCCCACCGGGGGATGGTGAGCGCCGGCAAACGAAAAACCGCCGCGCAGCATATAACCGAGCAAGGCGCCGGCAAAGCGAAGCTGCGGGCGCGTGGCTCCGCTCATCGGGCAAGACCGGCAGCAACGAGGCGACCGTTAACGATGGCCTCGAAATCAAGCCAGCCGCGCTCGTCGTCCATGTCCAACATGCGCTGCACATTGCGGGTACGCAGGTATTTGCCGAGTGGCCAGGGGTGGATTCTCAGGTCGGCAAAATCAATCAGACCGAGAGCACCTTCCGGCGTGCACACGACATTACCGAGGTGCAGCGAACGGAAATAGACGCCGTTGTCGTGCAGGCCGATGACAAAGCGGGTGAATGCGGCCTTCAACTCGCGTTCGTGCTCCGGCGACAGGCCGGAACGCATCAGGTCGCGCAACGTATTGCCGGCAAGCGGCGAATAATGGACAGCGTCGCGTTTGATCGACGGAATGCGCAGAACCTCGATCAGCTGCGGCACCGGGATGCCCAGTTTGGCCAGTGCCACGGCGTTGTTGGCGAAACGCCCGGCGTAGGGAAAGAAGGCAGCCGAGGAGATCAGTCGGCGGCGGCGACGAAAGAGCTTGAGGATGCTCCCGTCGACGAGGCGCAGCACTTTCTCGCCGTAGTGATCGACTTCGAGCACCTTGGCGCCCTCGCGCAATGCGAGGTAGTCCTGCTGTTCCATTGTCTTCAAGGGTGGGCCCGCCGGGAAAACCACCAGTTTACCGTCTTGGCAGGGCGATTGCACTTTCCTGCCTGCGCTAGTGCAGCATCAGATTTCGCAGAGATTTGACAAATCTCATACTAATCAATAGACTTCGTATTTGTTGCGTTGCAACAAATATCGTTTGGACGTTGTTTGTCCCCACCGCCTCACGGTGAGCGCGCTACCAGCCTGGTCCGGCGGCGCAACGATATCCTTTCACTGCAAGCAAGTTTTGCATCCGCACCTGCGAGTGTTTCGCGTCTTGTTTCTGGCTTCAACTGACGCGGCGACTATTTCAGAAAAGGAGAGCACATGTCTGCAACGATTACGCTCAACGTTCCGGTGGCGCGCAACATCAATGCCACCTCGAGCCTCGTTCAATTAGCTTTAATGATTGCCGGTCTGTTTCTGGCACTTGTTTTTTTCAATACTTTCGCCGGCAAAACCCTGGCAAATGAAATTCTGGCAGCAGAAACTGTCGTTCCGGATGAAGCTCCCGGCGACGCCGGCGCTGATCTCCCGAATGTGCCGGCTGTTCCCGTAGTGACGCTCACCCCGCCCATGCGCAACGCACTCGACTACGTGACGCGTCGTTACCGGGTGTCGCAGAAAGCCTTGCTGCCGATTTTTGAAGCAGCGCAGATAACCGGCCGCCAGCGTGGCGTCGATCCGCTGCTGATTGTCGCCGTTATCGGTATCGAGTCCGGCTTCAACCCGCTGGCCGAGAGTTCGATGGGCGCACAGGGGCTGATGCAGGTCATCCCCCGCTTCCATCAGGACAAGGTGCCGGAAGGCGCCGGTGACAGCCCTTTCCTTGATCCGGTAACCAACGTTCAGGTTGGCGTGCACGTGTTGCAGGAGTCGATCCGCCGGAGCGGTGGTCTGATCGCCGGTCTGCAGCAATACAGCGGCTCGTCGGACTCCGAAGGCGCTTACGCCAGCAAGGTGCTGGCCGAGAAGCGACGCCTGGAACAAGGACCTGGCCGTACGGTCGTCGCCGCACTTTGAGGCGCAGGCGGCTGACGCCGCCTGCTTTGTGCCTGGTTGGCGGCTTAGCCGCTTAGCCGCGACCCCGACCGCCCTTGCCAAAGCGCTCCATGCGCTCCAGCTTGTCCTTGAAAAACAGGCGGGCTTTTTCCTTCTGTTCGGCGTTCAGGCTGTCGTAGGCGGCTAGCCAGCGGTCGCGGCTGGCTTCGTGCTGCTTGCGGCCGGCGTCCCTGGCGTCATCCATCTGCTTCATCACGGCACGCAGATCGGCGCCCGGTTGCTTGAGCGTTTCCAGCGCGGCTTCGCGTTGCTTGCGCATCTGCTCGCGCATGCCGCTCGTATTTTCTTTTGCGCTCTTTTCGGCTTCCTGCCAGAGCGCTTCCTGTTTCGCGTCGAGTTTCAGATCGCCGTGCAGGCGCGCCATTCCCGGCATACCGTGCTGCATGCCATGCGACATGCCGTGCATGCCGCGTCCGGGGCCGCAGCGTTCGCCGTCGGTCGGGGCCACGGCAAAAGCGGTTGCGGCGCCGCCGAGCGTCAGGACGCCAGCGATGAGCAGGGTTCGTGTAGAGACTTTGAAATTCATGATGTGATTCCTTCTGGTTGGGGTTGATCGTTCCTGAAGAAGACTTCAGGTGACGATGCCATTCTCGGTCGCCCTCTGTTGCAAACGATTTCAGCGGCGCCACCGGCAATTGCAAATTGTTTCAGCCAGGCACCGGTGGATCGATGGCGGCATAGAATGGACGCCATACCTGCCTCAAGGCGCGGCCATGAAAAAAATCCTGCTGATCGACGACGACCCCGAGCTGCGCCAGCTGCTCGCCACCTATCTCGGCCGGCATGGCTTCGACACCCTGTTGCTGCCCGATACGCGCCAGCTCGACGCCTATCTCGAACGCTATCAGCCGCATCTGCTCATCCTCGATCTGATGATGCCCGGCGAAGACGGGCTGGCCGCCTGCCGCCGCCTGCGTGCACGCGGCGAGACGCTGCCGGTGATCATGCTGACCGCGCGCGACGAGCCGGTCGACCGCGTGCTCGGCCTCGAAATGGGCGCCGACGACTACGTCGGCAAACCCTTTGATCCGCGCGAGCTGGTTGCCCGTATCGAAGCCGTACTGCGGCGCGGCGCGCGGCCGCCGGCGGCGCCTGATCCGGCGGGCGGCGACTTTCATTTCGGGACGTGGACCTTCGATCGCGCGGCACGCCAGCTGTTGCGCGACGGCGAGCCGGTGGCCTTGACCAGCGGCGAATTCGCCCTGCTCAACGTGCTGGTCAGCAACGCCAATCGGCCGATGAAGCGCGAGCGTCTGCTCGAACTGACGCGCGGTGACGACAGCGAATCCTTCGACCGCGCGATCGACGTGCAGATGCACCGTCTGCGCCGCCTGATCGAGAGCGATCCGGCCAAGCCGCGATATCTGCAGACGGTATGGGGGGTCGGTTACGTTTTTGTGCCCGATGGCGAAGAGGCTGCGAAATGAGGTGGCTGCCCGCTTCGCTCGCTGCCCGCACGGTGCTGCTGATGATCGTCGTGATCGCCGTCGCCGAGGTCGCAACCTTCGAGCTGATCGGCCATTTCCGCCGTGCTTCGCATATGAACCAGACGGTGCAGTTGCTCGTCGGCCAGGTGCGCCTGCTGCAAACCGTGCTGCCGGGGCTCGGCAGTGCCGCGCGCGAGCGCCTGTTTGCCGACGACGACCGTCTGCCGGACCTGCAACTGCGCCCTGACGGGCCCGGCGTGCCGCCGCACGATCCGCATTTCGGTTTTGCCCGGCGCCTCGCCGATCAACTGGCCGAGCGGCTCGGCGAACCGGTGAGTTTGCGCCATGCCGGGCCGGGTTCGCACAGCGGCCTGTGGATCGGCTTTAGCGCCGGCGGCGAACGCTGGTGGCTGGTCCTGCCGCCGCCGCGCTTCGCGCCGCAGGCGCTGCCGCCCGAGCTGTGGGGCGGACTGGCGCTGACCCTCGCCGCCCTCCTGCTGATCGCCTGGTTTTTTGTGCGCGGCATCGTCGGTCCGCTGGCGCGTCTCGGTGAAGCAGTCGCCGCCACCGGCGACGGCGTGGCGCGCAGCGTGACGCCGGAAGGGCCGAAGGAAGTGCGGCAACTGGCCGAACGGCACAACACCATGCTCGGCCAGCTTGCCGCGGCCGAGGCCGAGCGGCGCGAGATGCTGGCCGGGCTGACGCACGATCTGCGCGCGCCGCTGGCCCGCCTGCGCCTGCGTCTGGCCTTGCTGGAAAGCGACAGCGAGCGTGGCGGCCTGACGCGCGATGCCGACGACATGGAACGCATCGTCAGCCAGTGCCTGGCATTCTTGCGCAGCGACGAACGTCGCCCGGAAACGTCGCCACTGGCCATCGCCGACGCGTTGCGTGAAGAAGTGGCGCGCCAATGCGAGCTGGGCAGGGCGATCACGTTGCATATCGACGCGGCGGCCAGTTCGCAGCGCGTCGCGCTGAGCGCCGGCAATCTGCAACGCCTGCTCGACAACCTGATCGACAACGCACTGCAGCATGGCGCGCCGCCGGTCGAGGTGGCTTTGAGCGATTTTGAGGACTCGGGCGTCCTCCTGTGCGTGCGCGATCACGGGCCGGGCATCGCGCCAACCGACCGCGCACGCGCCCTCGAAGCCTTCGCCCAGATCGAGCCGGCGCGCGCCACCGGTAGCGGCAACTGCGGCCTCGGGCTGGCCATCGTGCGGCGCATCGCTGCCGGCTGCGGCGGCAGCGTGACGCTGGATGATGCGGCGGGTGGCGGGCTGGCGGTGGTGGTACAGCTGCCTACGGTCGAGGTGCGCTGAATGCGGCGCGTTCGTAGCCTTGCCCTCGTTTTTCTGTTGTCAGCCTGCCTGGCAGGCACGGGTGCGCAGGCCGAAGGTTACGTCGAACCCCCGCGCATTGCCGCCGCGCTGGCGCAGGGACTGGCGGTGGAACGTGGTATCGGCCTCCGCAAGAACGCCAGTCTGGCTATCGAGTTCTATTGTGATGCGGCGACAATGGGTAGCTCGGAAGGCTTTTTCCGCATTGGACGGATGCTGGCCAAGGGTGAGCGCAAGTTACGGAATCTGCAGCTGGCGAATGCCTATCTTGCCCTGGCTGCGCGCCTTGGCCACCGTGAGGCGAGCATGCTGCACGACCCGCTGGTTGCGAATGCTTCGATCGATGAGATCTGCAGCGACCTTTATGGCACCGTCGGCCAGCCGAAATTTGATCTCGAAGGCTATATCGCCGGCTTGACGCCAGAAAAACGAAAAATTGCCGCATTGATCCGCAAAAAAGCGCCGCAATACGGCGTTGATCCACGCATGGCGCTGGGTGTCGCACTGGCTGAATCGAATCTCGACGCCCGTGCCGTTTCACCCAAAAACGCGCAGGGCGTGATGCAACTCATCCCCGACACGCAGGATCGTTTCGGGGTGCACAAGCCATTCGATGCGGAGCAGAACATCAACGGCGGGCTGGCTTATCTGAAGTGGCTGCAGAACCGCTTTGGCGGGAACCTGAAACTGGTCGCCGCCGCCTACAATGCCGGCGAAGGTAACGTCGATCGTTATGGCGGCATTCCCCCTTTCCCCGAAACACAGCACTACGTCCGGCGCGTGCTCGGCTTTGCCGGAATTCCGCGTGCAATCACCCGATAGATGCATCGCATCGGTTGCTGGCATTGCATGTTCAGGCCACCGCGTCCGATAGGTGATTCAGAAAGTTTTTCTGATAAAATCATGAACTTGGCGATGATGAAGCATGTACGTGCCGCGCCAAAAAACCAATCAATATAGACCGAAGAGGAAACCCCATGACCCAAAAGATTCTGTTGCCGCTGCTGCTGCTTGCGCTGCTCGGCGCTTGTGGCAAGACTGAAGAAGCCAAGCCTGCTGCCGCCCCGGCGCCTGCCCCCGTCGTCGCTGCTGCTCCCGCAGCCGCCCCGGCCGCAGCCGCCCCGGTCGCCGCGCCGGCAACCCCTGCGCCTGCCGCTGAACCTGCTCCCGCTGCCGCCGGTAGCGTTGATGGCGGTGCCATCTACAAGAAGGCTTGCGGCCTTTGCCATGGCACGGGTGCCGGTGGCGCGCCAATGTTTGCGGACAAGTCGCTGTGGGAGAAGCGCATTGCTCAGGGCAAGGAAGTTCTTTACAAGCACGCCATCGGTGGCTATACCGGCTCGGCTGGCATGATGCCGGCCAAGGGCGGCAATGCTTCGCTGAAGGATGAGGAAGTCAAGGCGGCGGTTGACTACATGGTTGCTGCCGTCAAGTAATTTATCCGGGCGTTATTGCATTGTAAAAAAGGGAGGCCGTTGGCCTCCCTTTTTGTTTGCTCGACGCAGGACAGAAAACCATCGTGGTACCTGATGCTCTTGTGGTCTTCTGACTCTTCCGTTTCCGTCAATACCGCGATTTAAGAACATGTTCTTGGTGAGATTGATACCCGACGTCATAATGCTCATGGATTTTATTTTTGTCGGCTTAAATGGACAACTTCGAGATCACCATTTTTGCGCTTCCTTGTCGTACGACTTTAAAGTCATTTCTCGGGACTGGGAAGTTCCTTTCGTTTTTTGGAGTTCATATGAAGACAGTAGTTGCTATCGCAGTTCTTTCTTTTTCAGGTTTTGTGAGTGCCGGCCAGATATTGGTAGATGATTTTTCGGAACGTTCGCCTACGTCTTGGTGGAGCAATGCGGACGTGCAAATCAATCAAGGATCAATGCTGGGCGGCTATCGCTATACGGAGGCTTTTGGTGGCCTCACGCCGGTAACCTTGAATGGCGTTCAGACCGGCAATAGCTGGCGTGACCGCGGCTCAAACACGGGAAATTCATGGGGGCTTGCGACAGTTGGGCAGAGCGTCGTGGAACTTGATCTTGACTTGGGGTCCCATGGTTATATCTCGGCCAATTTTCTTGATTTAAGTAATGGTATTCAGGTCAGGGCTGAAGTTGCATCTTATGTTTCTGGCTATGGCTATAGCATAAAATATGACGCATGGAGCTCACCAACTTTCACTTTGTCGCATGGTGCCCAGGCTGTGAATTTCAATTTGTCATCATTTCTTCCCAATGGAAGCGGGCAATTTCTCAATCCAAACAATATTGACTCGATAAGACTTTGGGTTACTCAACAGGTTGGTGTCTATCCTGCCCTTGGCTCACCAGCCTATGTTCTTGATAGCGTTTATGCTGTCTCAGCAGTACCGGAACCGACAAGTGTCATGCTCTTCCTTTCCGGCCTCCTGCTAATTGGGGGTACAAAGCGCCGCAGTGCAAGCTGACTTTTCGGTGGGTAGCTGACTGAGTTCCCGTGCTTGTACCCACCGGTTGGCTGAAGTTCTCAAAATAACCGCCGCCGGCTACCCGCCTACGTATCAATGACCAATATTGT
Organism: Rhodocyclaceae bacterium; assembly: GCA_044359525.1. Classification (GTDB taxonomy): domain Bacteria; phylum Pseudomonadota; class Gammaproteobacteria; order Burkholderiales; family Rhodocyclaceae; genus CAJBIL01. The sequence goes on from JBIKLY010000054.1 coordinate 20,831, forward strand.
CGTGCACCTGCAGCGGGTGTACCGATGGGGGTGTCGCGGCGATCTCTGCGTAGCTGCGGATCTGCCCACCCTGTTTGCCAATGAAAGCCTCGGCATCCTCGCGGCGTGAAAATGCCGGATAGTTGTCGTCACGCATCGGGCCGCGGATACGGGCGCCGGCAACAAAAAAAGCCGCCTCGGCGCGCAACCAGCCGCTGTGGGCATAATCGGAAACGTAGATGCGTTCGATGTCGGTCGCCAGTCGTCCTTTTCCGTAGCGCGGCAAATCGTGCAGATACCGCAACATCTCGAGCGGCGAATCGAAGGCGAGCATGCCGCGATCCTTGAATACAATCTGCGTCATCCATTCGGGGGACAGGCTCGGGTACATGCCGCATACCGGGCAGCGCATCTCCCGCTCGATACGCTGGGGGCGATAAGGATCAAGACTGCCCAGATAGCTCAGTGCTGCAGCAGCGGCTAAAACCAGCGCGACCGGAATCACCCATAAGCGCCGGTGAAACATCACGCCAAGGAGCAGCCAGTACGCTCAAAAAGCGGGTCAGCCAGCACGGCGACCACCAGCACGCGAACATTGTCGAGCGGCGCGGCGCCGAGCTGCGTCACCGGATCGGCGCGCACCTGACCGTCGGCATCATGCAGATGGTTTGGCGAAGTGGCGATCGCGTGATCAACGGGCGCCGTGTCGATGCGCAACTCAACATCACCATAACGCCAGGTGAGCGCGTATTCGTCGGCGCTGGCAAAACGCAACTCCATCACCACGCCATTGTTCAGTCGCAGAATCAGGGCGTCGCGGCACAAGGTCGCCGGTTCTTCGAGATGTGGCAGCAGGGAAGCGTCGATCGCTTCCTTCAGTTCGATCAGCAGTGTCATGACAGTTTTGCCTCGGCGAGCAGGATCCGCAAGCTTTCGCGTGCGGCTTCGTGGGCCGCGTGCAGTGCGGCGGCAGAGAGGTAGTCCTCATAGGCCGGGTGCTCCGGCAGGCTGCCAGCGCGAATCGCTGCGAGCAATTGTTCGGCATCGGCAACGCCGTGGCGATCGAGTATGGTCTTGCGGTCACGCCGCAGGCTGTAAGCCAGTGCGCTCATGGCCTCGGCCTCTTGTGCCGTTTCCAGCGGAAAATCGTCAAAAAAACCTGGCATGCGCTATTTCTCCATTCAGCAGGGATGCCTGCGTTACATACTCTTGTCTTTGATCACACCGCCGTCAAGCGTTGCCATATCCGGGGTGATTTCGTTGAAGCGCAGCACCTTTCCCCCTTCCTTTGCAGCGAAGGCGCGGGCCGAATTTTCTTCGCCAAAGGAGGCAAAGGTTGGCCCCATTGAACCACGGCGCTTTGAGCCGACCACATAGAAAGCCTGTCGTGCATCAATCCACTGGCCAGCTGGCTTTTCCCAGTCGGTTTTGCCCATGTCGTTCACGAACAGCGCAAGCACGCGCTTTTGCTGTTCCGGTTGCAGATAGAGCGAAAACATCTCGACGGTATCGCAGAAAAACTCCGGCGCCCCTTGGGTATAGTGGATCTGTGCTTTCGGGCCGGGGTGGTCGGCGAGCAGCATGCCATCCAGACTGCAGTAGCTGTCGCGGGTGATCTCCACCGGCACGGCAATTTTCTGAGGCGCCTGATCGCATGCGGCGACGAGCAAAAGCGCCGCGAAAACGGTGCCGAGCAGGCGGTATGGGGGGGTGCGGGTCATTTACGGAATCTCCAGACGGCAACAATCAGCGGCATGACGATCCACAAGACCATGACGCCGCCAAGTACGCCGGCGTTCGCCAGTTTTTCGGGAAAGACGGTGGTCAGACCGTACATGGTACGCACATCTTCGACACCGAAGATGTTGACAATGCGAAAAACATCGGCCGGATTGAGCAGCAGCAGGTAGGGGAAAAGATCGCTCCCCCACTGACCGCCGCCAAGCACCAGCGCGCCGAGCAGCAGCAGATCGAAAACCAGAACAAAGAAGAACCACAGGCCAATCGCCGCGCTGCTCGCCCGCCCGCGGTCGGGGGCGAATACTGAAACCATCACCGCCAGACTGAGGAAGGCGGCACCGAGCAGCACCGCGCTGAAGACAAATCCGATGTAGTGATAGAGCGCCGCCAGGGGCACCTGCGTGGCCAGTAGAACGCCAGCCAGACCAAAGCCGATGATCGTTGAACAGGCCAGGGCGAGGAAGAGGCCGAAGAACTTGCCAAAAATCAGTTCGAGCCGGGTCAGCGGCATCGACATCAGCAGATCCAGCGAGCCGCGTTCGCGCTCGCCGACGATGGCGTCGAAGCCGAGAATCAGGGCGATCAGGGGCACCAGGTAGATGACCAGACTGACCAGACTGGCGATCGTCACCTCAATGCCGCGAAAGCCGACGGCGCCCTGCTGTGCCGCGCCAAAATAGGCGATGGCCAGCGAGAAGACGGCAAATACCAGGGCCACGGCAAGCACCCAGCGGTTGCGGATACGATCGCGGAATTCCTTGCTGGCAATAATGCCGATCTGTCGAAGTTGCAGGTCAATAATCATGGGTCAACCCGAATAGCCGAGGAAAACATCTTCAAGCGAGGGCTCACGCACCTGCACATCAATCAGACGCAAGCGTTCGACTTGTGGCGCCAGTGCAGAAAATACCGCCATCTTCGCTTCGCGTGGACAATGCACAATGACTTCGCGGCGATCTGCTGACGCCGCAATGCTGCTGGCCAGACCGGCCAGCACGCGGTGCAATTCGGCCAACGCGGCGTCATCCGCCTCGGCAAAGCGCAGGACAAACCAGAGCGGCAGATCCATCGCCTCGCGCAGCGACTGTACGCTGCCCAGCGCTTCGATCTTGCCACGCTTCATGATGGCTAGCCGATCGACCCGCTCCTGGATTTCGGAGAGGATGTGCGAGGTCAGGACGATTGTCGTTCCGGCATCGCGTTGCTCACGCAGTATCTGGTAGAACTCGCGAATGCCTTCCGGGTCGAGGCCGGTGGTCGGCTCATCGAGAAAGAGCAGGCGGGGTTTGCCGAGCAGCGCCTGGGCGAGGCCAAGGCGCTGCCGCATGCCTTTCGAGTATTCGCGCACGCGGCGCTTGCCGGCATCCGCCAGGCCAACCCGGGCGAGCAGGGCTTCGCGATCGTCGGCGGCGCACCCCTTGAGGCGGGCGAAAAAAGACAGCGTCTCGATGCCGGTCAGGTTGTCGTAAAAAACCACGTTCTCCGGCAGGTAGCCGAGCTGGCGCCGCACCTGGCGGAACAGTTCGCCATGCACCTCGCGGCCATCCACCGCGATGCTGCCGCCGCTCAGCGGGACCAGCCCGAGCAGCATCTTGAACAGCGTGCTCTTGCCGGCGCCGTTATGGCCGATCAAGCCGAACAATTCGCCGGCCTGCACCGACAGATCAACCCCATCGACGGCACGCACTGCGCCGTAATGCTTGCTGACCCCGCGTACCTCAATCACGCTGCTTGTCAATCCACTCTCTCCAATCACCATGTTTGGGGCGCATCTGCGGCTTGGCATCAACCACACTGGGCGAACGCAACACCGGGAACTGTTGGGCGATCAGGCGCAGTGTCTGCACCGCCGGACTGTTCAGGAGCAGCTTGACGACCGGCAGGCGCGCCACCAGGCGGTCGACGACATCGCTGGCTTCGTAGGGTACATCGCCCTTGCCATCGCCATCGCGATCCCAGCCCAGATAGTTGCTCCAGTAATTGCCTTCCTTTTTGCCCCACGGCTGATCGCGCGACGCCACGTAGCGGATCTGCTGGCGGTTCCGGATGAAATCGTTGCCGTCGACCTGGTTGTTGAACGAGC
>JBIKLY010000055.1:0-24520 GCA_044359525.1 Rhodocyclaceae bacterium
GCTGATGCTGATGAAGAACAACGTGCTGGTGATGGACGAACCGACCAACCACCTCGACATGGAGTCGATCGAATCGCTGAACACCGCGCTCGAAAAATTCAAGGGCACGCTGGTTTTCGTCTCGCATGACCGCGAATTTGTTTCGTCGCTGGCCACACGTATTCTTGAAATCCGCATGGATGGCTCAGTGGTCAATTACCTTGGCAACTACGAGGAATACCTGTCGAGCCAAGGCATCGATTAATCCCAGCAAGGACCGTCAATCATGCTGCGCCTTCTGGCGACCCTCATTTACCGGCTGATCGGCTGGCGTAGTGTCTTTGTCCCGCCGCCAGGGCCGAAGTCAGTGCTTCTCGTCTATCCGCACACCTCGAACTGGGATTTCCCGCTCGGTGTGCTTTTTAACGCCAGGCATCCGATCTTTATTCACTGGGCCGGCAAGGACTCATTATTCCGCTGGCCGATGGGCGGCATTTTCCGTTTTCTGGGCGGTGTCGCCATCAACCGGCGGGAGAACACCGGGATGGTCGGCCAACTGGTTAAAGTGTTTGCCGAAAGCGAAAGCTTTCATCTGTGCATCACACCCGAAGGCACACGCCGCAAGACGGATCACTGGAAATCCGGTTTCTACCGTCTGGCACTGGAAGCCAACGTGCCGGTCGGCCTCGGCTTCTTCGACTTCAAGAACAAGTGCGTTGGCGTTGAGCGCTGGGTGACGCTATCCGGCGATGAAGAAACCGATCTCGCGATGTTGCGTGAATACTATGCCGACAAGACGGCGTACTACCCGGAAAAAGCCGGCGACATCCGTTTCAAGCCATAACCCTTCGCTACACGGTCAATTGGCTGGAGGGGGTTCCGGTTTTGCTGCTTTTTTGGCGTCACGTTCGGCCTGTTTCTTTGCCTTTGCTTCTTTTTTTACCGCCCGTTCAGCGTCCTTTTTGGCTCGCTGCTCCGTCTTGGCTTTTCGTTTTGCCTGATCAGCCGCGGTTTTTTTGCGCCCTTCTTCAGCCTGCCTGAGCTTTGTTGCCTGTTTTTCGTCGCGGGCAATCGCCTTGGCTGCTTCATCCTGATGGAATTTTTCAGCCTGCTCTTTCTGGCTGGCTTGTTGGCTTAGCTGATCAGCCGTACGTTTGGCTTCTTTCTCGGCGAGATCCCGCTTGTCTTCTGCCCGCAAAAACTCCCGTGCCGGCTTTTCAAGATTGCGCGCGCCGATGACCGCTTCCGTCTGTTTCTTTTTGGCGTCGTCAAGACAGTCGTTGACGAGGAATTTCTTGTAGCAGGCCGCGGTCTCCCGCGTGTAAACACGCTGTGCCTCGGTCCGCGCTGCTTCGGCCTGCGCCCGCTGGGCAGCGGCCTGCTCTCTGGTTTGTGGGGCCGGCAGGGCTTCCGGTGCCTGTGCCAGAACGGGCTGACTGATCACCAGCAAAATGGCGAGCATACTGAACGTGCGCATCATGTCTTCCTCCGAGGCCGTAAAGTAGACGGTTTTGCAGGCTTGCGCCAGTACGTGCGTCGCAGCAAGCCGGTGATTTGGTAGAATGTCGGGTTGAATTTTCACACCAATAGCCAGGGAGCTCTCCGTGCAAATCGTCTGCCTCGACCTTGAGGGCGTTCTCGTCCCCGAAATCTGGATCGAATTCGCCGAGCGTACCGGCATCCCGGAACTGCGCCGCACGACGCGCGACGAGCCGGATTACGACAAACTGATGAAGTATCGCCTGGCTATCCTCGCCGAACACAAGCTGGGCCTGCCCGACATTCAGAAGGTGATTGCCGAAATGGGCCCGATGCCCGGCGCGCGCGCGTTTGTCGATGGTCTGCGCGAGGATTATCAGGTAATCATCCTCTCCGACACCTTCTACGAGTTCGCCCATCCCCTGATGCGGCAGCTTGGCTGGCCGACGCTGTTCTGCCACAGCCTTGAAGCCGACAGCAATGGCGTGCTGGTCAATTACCACCTGCGCATGGCCGACCAGAAGCGCGAAGCCGTCAAACGCTTCAAGGAACTGAACTTCACCGTGGTCGCGGCCGGCGATTCGTACAACGACACGGCGATGCTCGGCGAAGCGCACGGCGGCATCCTTTTCCACCCGCCGGAAAATGTGATTCGCGAGTTTCCGCAATACCCGGTGACGCTTGACTACGCGGCTTTGCGTAACGAAATCGACAAGGCGTTTGCCCGCACGGCCGCCTGACATCGGCAATGAATGATCAGGGCTGGGATCCAGCACTTTTCAAAGGTCTGCGCCAATTGGCCGCTGACGCCTTCCCGAAGAAGTGTGCCAATTGCGGGCGTGAGTTTGACAATGCAGCGGAATTTCTACGGGAAACCAAGTCCTTGCGTGCCGGGCTTTCGGGCTTAAAGCAATCGCGGGACGACGATGAGCAGGTGATTCTTGAACTGTTCCGCAATTGCCCTTGTGGTTCAACACTGCTGGAATTTTTCGGCAACCGCCGGGACGACACGGTTAAAGGCGGCAAACGGCGGCACCATTTTCGACAGCTGCAGGAATATCTCGTGACACGGCGCGTGGACGCACAACTTGCCCGGCAGGAAATACTCAAGGTGCTGCAGGGCGGCGAAAGTGAGCTTCTTTCCCACCTGCAACCGCCGACACAACCGTAACAGAATCGGACACCATGCACGCACAACGCTTCTACACGCTCTCCGCTTCCTGCCCAGACCGGGTTGGCATCATCGCGCGCGTTTCAGGCTTCATCGCCGACAACAAGGGCTGGATTCTTGAGTCGAGCTATCACGCAGACGATGGAATTGAAGGCGAGGGTGGTAACTCCGGGCGCTATTTCATGCGTATTGAAGTGAAGGCCGACTCGCTACCTTTCCACCTTGCCGAGTTCCGCGAGCGCTTCCGGCCGATCGCCGAAGAACTGCAGATGGACTGGAAAATCAGTGATTCGGCGGTGAAGAAGCGCGTCGTCGTGCTGGTCAGCAAACAGGAACACTGCCTCTACGACCTGCTGGCGCGCTGGCAATCGAAGGAGCTCGACATCGAGATCCCCTGCGTCATCTCGAACCACGACACCTTCAAGGGTTTCGTCGAATGGCATGGCATCCCCTTCCATCACGTGCCGGTCAATCCCGACAACAAGGAAGCAGCCTACGCCGAAGTGCAGCGTATTTATGAAGAGGTGCATGGCGAAACGATGGTGCTGGCGCGCTACATGCAAATTCTCTCGCCTGACCTGTGCGCCAAATACCCCGGCCAGATCATCAACATTCACCACTCCTTCCTGCCCAGCTTCGTCGGCGCCAGGCCGTATCACCAGGCCTACCAGCGCGGCGTCAAACTGATCGGCGCAACCTGCCATTACGTGACGAGCGACCTCGACCAGGGGCCGATCGTCGAACAGGACGTGATCCGCATCGACCACTCCGACTCGGTCGAAGACATGGTGCGCTACGGCAAAGACATCGAAAAAGCAGTATTGGCACGCGGCCTGCGCTACCACCTCGAAGACCGCGTGCTGGTGCATGGCAACAAGACGGTGGTTTTCCGTTGATTTAGAAATAAAGGAAAAAGCGAACCACCAAGACACAAAGGACACAAAGTTACACCAAGAAAAGCTTTGTTCTAAAAAGCTCTGTTTTTCTTGGTGAACTTGGTGTCTTGGTGGTTCGCTTTTTGTAGTTTTCGCAGTCCACTGGAGCCTCACCCGCATGATCACCCTCAAGAGCGTCACCCTGCGCCGCAGCGCCAAGGTGCTGCTTGATAGCGCTTCCGTCACCCTCAACCCCGGCGAGAAAGTCGGTCTGGTTGGCCGCAATGGCGCCGGCAAATCGACCTTGTTTGCGCTGCTCAACGGCACGCTGCACGAAGACGCCGGCGATTTCAGCATTCCCGCGCAATGGCGCATGGCACAGGTGGCGCAGGACATGCCGGAAACCGATCAGTCGGCGACCGACTTTGTGATCGAAGGCGATACCGTCCTGCTCGCCGCGCAAGCCGAAGTGCACGCTGCCGAGGCGACTGACGACGGCGAACGCATGGGTCATGCCTACATGGCGCTGCACGATGCCGGCGCGCACGACGCGCAGGCGCGGGCGCAGGCGCTGATTCTCGGCCTCGGCTTCAAGACCACCGAACTGAACAACCCGGTCGACAGCTTCTCCGGCGGCTGGCGCATGCGCCTGCAGCTGGCGCGCGCGCTGATGTGCCCGTCCGACCTGCTGCTGCTCGACGAGCCGACCAACCACCTTGACCTCGACGCGCTGGTCTGGCTCGAAGCCTGGCTCAAGCGCTACGACGGGACGATGGTCGTGATCAGCCACGACCGCGAATTCCTCGACGCCATCACCTCGGTGACGCTGCACATCGACAACGGCAAACTGGTGCGCTATGGCGGCAACTACAGCACCTTCGAAGACATGCGCGCGCAGCAGATGGAACTGCAGCAAAACTCCTACTTGAAGCAGCAGGACAAGATCGCCCACCTGCAGAGCTTCATCGCCCGCTTCAAGGCCAAGGCCAGCAAGGCCAAACAGGCGCAGAGCCGGGTCAAGGCGCTCGACCGCATGGAGCGTCTCGCGCCGGTGCTGGCCAGCGCCGACTTCACTTTCGAATTCAAGGAGCCGGCCAACCTGCCGAACCCGATGCTGGCCATGGAAAACGCCTGCTTCGGCTACCCGCCGGCTGAAGACGCGCCGGCCGGAACACCGTCGACGGTGATCGTGCGCAACGTCAGCAAATCGGTGATGGCCGGCCAGCGCATCGGCATCCTCGGCGCCAACGGGCAGGGCAAGTCGACGCTGGTGAAGACCATCGCGCGCGCCCTGGCGCCGGTCAGCGGCACGGTACAGGAAGGCAAGGGGCTGACGGTCGGCTACTTCGCGCAGCAGGAACTCGACGTGCTGCGCCCGCTCGACACGCCGCTCGAACACATGGTGCGCCTCGCCAAAGAAAACCTGCCGGCCGGGCAGAGTGGTCGCGAGCAGGATCTGCGCACCTTCCTCGGCAGCTTCAATTTCGCCGGTGACATGGTCAAGCAGGCGGTTGGCACGATGAGCGGTGGCGAAAAGGCGCGCCTCGTCCTGTGCATGCTCGTCTGGCAGCGCCCGAACCTGTTGCTGATGGACGAGCCGACCAACCACCTCGACCTCGCCACCCGCGAAGCGCTGGCCATGGCGCTCAACGAGTTTGAAGGCACCGTGATGCTGGTCAGCCACGACCGCTCGCTGCTACGCTCGGTGTGCGACGAGTTCTGGCTGGTCTCGCGTGGCGGCATCGAACCCTTCGACGGCGACCTCGACGACTACCAGCGCTACCTGCTCGACGAAGCCAAGCGCGCGCGCGAAGAATTGAAAGAGTCGCTGAAAAACCCGAAGGAAGTTGTCACGCAGGCGCCGCACGCGCCGGTGGCCAACAAAAAGATTTCCGAGAAACTGAAAGTGCTGATGCGCGATCAGGGGAAACTCGAACAGCTCATGCTCGATCTGCAAGCACAAAAGCACGCACTCGAAGCGCGCTTGTCTACGCCCTTGCCGGCGCAGGAAATCGGCGAAATCAGCAAACTCGGCGGACAGCTGAAAAAAATCGACGACGAACTCGCCGCCCATGAAGAAAAATGGCTGGCGATTTCCGAGCAGATTGAAGCGGCATCCTGATGAACGCAGGCTGGATCATTTTCGGCATCTGCGTCATCTTCATCCTCGGCGCGGCAATCCCGCTGCTCAAAAATCGCGGTGCCGACCGCACGCCGCTACCACCCCGGAAAGAAACGCTGCGCGACTGGCGCAACGAAAGCAGCGAAAAATAATCCTGGAAAAAGCAGTTCATCCACGAAAATCACTAAAAGCACGAAAAAAATCAAACAGATAAAAAAATGCAGAACGCAACCTATAGGGTGAGTGGCTAACTCAACTTAACCTGTTGTTTAATTTCGTGTCTTTCGTGATTTTCGTGGACAGACTGAGGTTTTTAGGATAATCCGTCGCTGCCTCAAGCCATCAGCGATTACTTTTTTTCTTTGCTGCCGCAGCGCGCGGTTTTGTCGCACGTTTGGCCGGCGCTTTGACTTCAGGCATCACGTCGGAGGCCTTTGGCTGATCGCCAATCACCCCTTTCAGCGGACAAATCTTGAAAACGGGGCATTTCTGGCAGCCAACGGCGATGGCGATCGGACAAATGGTCATGATGATTTCCTGTTGAAGGTGGCGCAGTATACGTGGCCTTTCAATGGATCAGGCAGCGCAATAACTGGCGGTTGGTTATCGCTTGCGCAAAGGATCAAGCAGCGACGACAGGCCATTGTGATCAAGCTCCTGCATCAAGGCCAGTAAATTGCCGATTTCACCGGGCGGGAAACCTTCGCGGGCAAACCAGTTGAGATATTGTCCCGGCAAATCGGCAATCAGCCGGCCCTTGTATTTCCCAAACGGCATGGTGCGGGTCACCAGAAGTTGCAGGCTTTCAGGGTTCATGGCTTGTCACAGGCGTGCTTCCTGATAATCCAGGACTTCCTCCAGATGATGCATCACTTCATCGCTGATTTGATTCTCCCGCCAAAGCCGTATCAGCTCCTTGCGCTCGGCAAGCATCGCGGCATGGCGCAGGCGCGCGCTCAGTTCGGCACGCTGCGCCGGTTCAGCGCCCTCAGGGGCGGCCAGCGTCATGCGCTCGGCGATTTCCGCGCGAAGCTGATCCGCGCAGGCAGCCGGCAAGCCTTCGTCCTGAATGATCCGGTCAAGGGCGGCGAGGGCGGCGGCATTCATCGCAGCGCGCACCTGCTGCTGTTCGTTCTTCAGGTTCCAGTCGGCACCGACTTTCAGGCGACGGATCAGCGCAGGCAGCGAAAGTCCCTGCCCGACCAGGGTAACGACGATGACGAAAAAGGTGAGAAAAACGATCAGGTCGCGGTAGGGGAACGGCGAACCATCGGGCAGCGTTACCGGCAGGGCCAGCGCCGCAGCCAGTGAAACGATGCCGCGCATGCCGCACCAGCTGATGATGGCCAGTTCATTATTGGCCTGTTTCGGCTCGTGTTCGTGCAGGCTGCCACTCAGCCAGCGCGGCAGATAGGCGACGGGATAGACCCAGGCGAAACGAACCAGAATGGCGGCGGCGCTGACAAACAGACCCCAGGTCAGCAATTGGCCGAGTGAGTAGCTGGCAAGTTTTTCGCCGACATCGGACAGTTGAATCCCGATCAGCATGAAGATCAGGCTATTCAGCATGAAAACAAGAATGTTCCACACCGAGCGCGCCATGATGCGCATTTCGGCGGAGACGATCTCGGGTGAGTAGCGCCCGCGCACCAGACCGGCGGCGACCACGGCGAGGACACCCGACACGTGCATCGATTCAGCCGCGATGTAGGCAATGTAGGGAATGATCAAGGAGGTCAGCACCTCGATGAAAGTGTCACCCAGCCGCCGGTGAATGAAAATGAAAAGATGGGCGAGGACGATGCCGACGGCAAGGCCGCCGATTGAGACGCCAAGCAGTTGCGTGCTGGCATCGACCAGCGAAAAACTGCCGGTCAGCACGGCCGCGATGGCGAACTTGTACATGACCAGACCCGAGGCATCATTCACCAGACTCTCACCCTCGAGCACGGTGACAATGCGGCGAGGAATGCTTACCCGCGACAGGATTGAGGTTGCCGCCACCGCGTCGGGCGGCGAGACAATCGCCCCAAAAACAAAGGCCACCGCCCAGGGGACGCCGGGCACCATCAACTTCAAGGCCGCACCAACTACCAGCGTGGTGGCCAGTACCAGACCAATGGCCAGCAGGCTGATCGGGCGGATATTGGCCTTGAAATCGCGCCATGAGGTAAGCAGCGCGGCCTGATACAAAATCGGTGGTAGCACCAGGATCAGGATCGTTTGCGGGTCGAACGGGATCTGCGGCAAGCGGGGAATAAAGCCGAGCAGGGCACCGCCGCCAACCAACGCAATCGGGTAGGGAAACTTGAAGTGGCGGGCCACCCAGCCGAGCGCCACGGCGCAAAGCAGCAGCAGAAGAACAAGTTCGAGCAGGAGCATGATGATTGCTTCGTGGTTGGTAACTGAATGCCATGCCGGCGGAGGATGGGGGATTATCCCCGTATTGTGCAGGCGTGACCATTTCCGGTCAGGGCTAACATTCCCGCTGTCCCTAATTTATCCTTTTCACCAGAGTTGACTTGGCATCAGTATCGACTAGACTAGACTTGATCAACATAAGGAGGTTTGCCATGGAACAGGTCAATATCTATGAAGCCAAAACTCACTTTTCGAAATACGTCGAGCAAGCCGAGTCTGGCCAGGATGTGATCATTGCGCGTGGCGGCAAGCAGGTGGCGAGGCTCACGTCGATCGAGCCAAAAAAAAATCCGGTTCGTTTTGGTGTGCTCAAGGGAAAAGTGCAGGTTTCAGCGGATTTTGACGAAGCGCTGCCCGATGAGGTGCTGGCCGGGTTTGAGGGGCGGTAATGCGTATTCTTCTGGATACGCATGTTTTCATCTGGGCCGTAACGGACGATCCGCGCTTGACACCGGTTGCCCGAGAGTTGATCGAAGCGGCCGACAGCGTCTATGTGTCGGCCGCTTCGATCTGGGAGGTCGCCATCAAATCAGCACTCGGCAAAATCGATGCCGATGCCGAGGAAATGGCGCGAGCAATCAAGGAAAGCGGCTTCGTTGAATTGTCTGTAGCAACGGCACATGCGGCTCAAGTGGCCAAATTGCCGCTGTTGAACAATCATAAGGATCCGTTCGACCGATTGCTGGTGGCGCAATCCATGGTCGAGCCGCTGGTGTTGCTGAGTGCCGATGCGAAAGTGCTTGCCTACGGGGGGTTGGTTCGTGCCGTTTGACCAACAACGGATCGTATTTCAATAGGACTGCAAACCTGCCACTTGCAACCGGGTTGCATGTACAGACGCCCTGTGCTCTAATTTGCGGCCATGATGCATGCCGCCACTTCTTCCGCCACGCTGCCCGCCCAGCCCGACAGCGAAGCCAGCGCCCTCGCCGCCCAGATCCGCGGCGCCGGGGCGCGCGCTACGCCGGCGCGCATTCGTGTCCTGCAGATTCTGCTTAAGGCACCGGCAGCGCTGACGCATCACGACATCGAACTGGCCCTTGGCGCCGGGGCGCTTGATCGCGTCACGCTCTATCGTGTTCTCGACTGGCTGGTCGAGGCCGGACTGGCGCACAAGAGTACCGATGCGCGTGGCGTTTTCCGGTTTTCGGTCGCGGCGGCCGGTGAGCATCAGACACATACGCATTTCCGCTGCGACTGCTGCGGGCGGGTTTTTTGCCTTGATGCACCGCTGCCAACGCCGCCGCGCCTGCCCGATGGATTTTCGCTATCGCGCATGGATCTCGACTTGCGCGGCAGCTGCGCGGCCTGTGCCGGGGAGGCGCGATGAACGCCCCGATCCCGGTCACCATCCTCACCGGCTTTCTCGGCAGCGGCAAAACGACGCTGCTCAACCGCATCCTCTCCGAGCGCCACGGCGAGAAAATCGCGGTGATCGAGAACGAGTTCGGCGAAGTCGGCATCGACAACGAACTGCTGCTTTCCGGTGACGAGCAGATCGTCGAGATGAACAACGGCTGCATCTGCTGCACGGTGCGCGGCGACCTGATCCGCATCCTCGGCGAACTGGCCGACAAGCGCGCCGCCGGCACGCTGCATTTTGATCGCGTGATCATCGAGACGACCGGGCTGGCCGATCCGGCGCCCGTCGCGCAGACCTTCTTCATCGACGAAGTGATCTCGACGCGCTACCTGCTCGACGCCGTGATCACCATCGTCGACGCCAAACACGCCATGCAGCAACTCGACAGCAACGATCAGGCGCAGGAGCAGGTGGGTTTTGCCGACCGTTTGCTGCTTTCGAAAACCGACCTCGTCGATGCCGACCACATCGAAACCGTGTCGCAACGCCTGAACCGGATGAACCCGCGCGCCGCCGTGCAGGCCGTGCATTTCGGGCAGACGCCGCTGGCCGAAATTCTCGACATTCGCGGTTTCAACCTGAACGCGATTCTCGACATCGAACCGGGCTTTCTGGCCAGCCACCATCATCATCACCACGACGACCGCATCCAGTCCTTCGTCTTCCGCGCCGAGCGCGATTTCGACGGCAAACGGCTGCAGGATTTTCTCGGCGCCATCGTGCGCATTTATGGCGTCGACATGCTGCGCTACAAAGGTGTGCTGGCCGTTGATGAAATGCCCCAGCGCGTCATCATCCAGGGCGTGCATGAAATGATGGGCGGCAGCACCGGTGCGTCGTGGGCGAGCAATGACCGGCGTGAAAGCGTCATGGTCTTCATCGGCCGCGATTTGCCGCGCGAGATTTTCGAGCAGGGGCTGACGCAATGTCTGCGTTAGCAACAAAGAACAATGCGAACCACCAAGACACCAAGATCACCAAGGTACACCAAGAAATGCCAGGTTTTTCTTGGTGTACCTTGGTGTACTTTGTGCCTTGGTGGTTCGCCTTTTACGTTTTTCCGCAGCAAGTAAGCACTGATGCCTGATCAATCGCGCGCCATTCCTGTCACCGTGCTCACCGGCTTTCTCGGTGCCGGCAAGACGACGCTGCTCAATCATCTGATCCACCAGCCGGCACTCGCCGACGCGGCGGTGCTGATCAACGAATTCGGCGAAGTCGGCGTCGATCATCATCTGGTCGACAAGGTGGACGACAACATTGTCCTGCTCGACTCCGGCTGCCTGTGCTGCAGCGTGCGCGGCGATCTGGCGCGCAGCCTGCGCGACCTGTTCATGCGCCGCATGCGCCGCGAGATTCCGGCTTTCTCGCGCGTGCTGATCGAAACCACCGGCCTCGCCGATCCGGCGCCGGTGCTGTACACGTTGCTCGAAGACTTCTTCATCGCCGAGCGTTACCGCATCGACGGCGTGGTGACGGCGGTCGACGTAACGCATGCCAACGGCCAGCTTTCACGCCACTTTGAAGCGGTCAAGCAGGTGACGATGGCCGACCGTCTGCTGCTCACCAAATGCGATCTGGCGAGTCCGGAAGAAATCGCCGTGGTGGCGCGCCGCCTCACGCGCAGCAACCCCGGTGCGCCGCAGATCGAAGTGCGTAACGGTGAAATCGATGTAGAGCAGATCATGGGCTGCGGCTTGTACGACCCGCAAAGCAAGAGCGCCGACGTCGGCCGCTGGCTGGCTGAGGAGAAAGTTCGCGCGGTGTCGGCCGATCACGATCATGGACACGACATCAACCGCCACGACGCCATGGTGCAGGCCTTCGTCCTGCGCTTCAAGCAGCCCTTCGTCTGGCCCGAATTCACCGAAGCCATCGACGTGCTGCTCGCCACCTGCGGCGAGCGCATCCTGCGCGTCAAGGGACTGATCCATATCGCAGGCGAAAGTGCGCCGCGCGTCGTGCAGTGCGTGCAACACATGCGCTACCCGGAATCCGCCCTGCCGGCGTGGCCCGACGACGACCACGATTCGCGCCTCGTCTTCATCGTGCGCGCGTTAGCCAAAGAACACGTTGAAAAAGCCTTTGCCATGTTTTGTGATGCGCAAGCGGTCGAGGCTGGTACATGAAATTTTTCCGCCATGCGCTCTTGGCTTTCCTGCTGCTGCTTGCGCAGAGCGGGGCGCTGACGCATGCGATCGAGCATCTGCGCATCGACGCCGATACGCCGGCCAGCCACAGCTGCTCGCTCTGCCTCGTGGCGCAAGGCCTCGATTCGGCGCTGGCTTCGGCACCGCCAACCATCGCGCTCTCGATGGCCGATTTCACGCCGCCAACAAGCCTTGCCTTTAGCGCTTTTTCCGCTCCCGCTCTTGTCCCGCGCGCCCGCGCGCCGCCCGCTGCCTGATTGAAGCGCCAGCCTGCCGCCCTCCGGCGGCGTTCTGCATTTTTTTCAGGAGTCACCATGCGTACCCCCTTGATCACGGCGCTCGCCGCAGCGCTATCTTTTGCCTTTCCCGCCCATGCGGCCAACGACGCCGATCTGGCGCAGATCCGCGATCAGCTCAAACAAATGAAAGACGCCTACGAGCAGCGTATTGCCGCGCTCGAAGGCCGTCTGGCGCAAGCCGAAACAACAGCCGGCAAGGCCGACGCCACCGCGCAGCAGGCACAGGCGACTGTCCAGCAAGCCAGTCAGCGGCCAACCCCGGCCAGCGGCTTTAATCCCGAAGTTTCACTGATTCTGCAGGGCCAGTACAAGAACATGAAAAACGTGCCGGAGCGCGGCATCACCGGCTTCTGGCCGGCCGGCGGGCACGAGCATGACGGCGAAACAGCGGCCAAACGCGGCTTCTCGCTCGACCACAGCGAGCTTGTTTTCGGCGCCAACATCGACCCATGGTGGCGCGGCCAGCTGACCCTCGGCGTGCAGGACGGTGAAGTCGAGGTTGAAGAGGCCTGGTTCCAGTCGCTCGGCATCGGCCATGGTATCGGCCTGAAGGGCGGGCGCATCCGCTCCGGCATCGGCTATCTCAACGAACAGCACGCGCATGCCTGGGATTTTGCCGACGCACCGCTGATCTACACGGCGATGTTCGGCGAGCACGCAAGCTACGCGCAGGACGGTCTGCAGCTCAAGTGGGTGGCGCCGACCGACACCTTTATCGAAATCGGCGCTGAAATCGGGCGTGGCGCCAATTTCCCCGGTACGGATCGCAACAAGAACGGCGTCGGCAGCGGCGCAGTGTTCGCGCACGTTGGCGGCGATCTTGGCATCAGTCACAGCTGGCGCGCCGGCCTGTCTTACCTGCACACGAAAGCCAACGAGCGCGAGGCGCATTTCGAGGACGTTGGCGGGCTCGAAGCGCAGGGCGTCTTCGCCGGCAAGTCACGCACGCTGGGCGCCGATTTCGTCTGGAAATGGTCGCCGGACGGTAACCCGAAATACCGCAACTTCAAGCTGCAGGGCGAATGGTTCCAGCGCCGCGAAAAAGGCACGCTCGACTGTCGCGACGAGGATGCCGTCGGCAATGCCTGCGCAGTCAATGTGCTGAGCGATTACAACACCCGCCAGTCCGGCTGGTACGTGCAGGGTGTCTATCAGTTCACGCCGAACTGGCGCGCCGGCCTGCGTTACGACCGCCTCGACTCCGGTCGCCGCGATTTTGGCGCCAACGCTTCCAACCTCGTCGTCGACAGCTACCACCCGAGCCGCAGCACCGTGATGGCCGACTACAACTGGAGCGAGTTCTCGCGCATGCGCCTGCAGTTCGCGCAGGACAAGTCGATGCAGGGCATCACCGACAATCAGGTGACCCTGCAATACATCATGAGTCTCGGCGCACACGGCGCCCACAAGTTCTGAGGAATGAAAATGAAACGTCTCTACGCAATCGCAACTTCGTTGTTGCTCGCAGTCTTCGTACTGCCCGCCCACGCCGCGCTTAACGTCTTTGCCACTGTGCCCGAATGGGGCGCACTGGCGCAGGAAATCGGCGCGGATAAAGTCAAAATCTACAACGCCACGCACGGCCTGCAAGACCCGCACCGCATCGAAGCAAAGCCCTCGCTGATCGCCCAGGCGCGCTCGGCGCAACTCGTTTTGGCCACTGGTGCCGAACTCGAAATCGGCTGGCTGCCGGTCGTCATCCGCGAGTCCGGCAACGCGCGCATCCAGGTCGGCCAGCCCGGCTATTTTGAAGCGGCGCGTTATGTCACGATGCTTGAAATTCCGGCGGTGCTCGACCGTGCGCACGGTGACGTGCATGCCGGTGGCAACCCGCACATCCAGACCGACCCGCGCAATCTGCTGAAGATCGGCGAAGCACTGACGGCACGCCTGAGCGAGATCGACCCGGTCAATGCCATGGCCTATCACACCAACTTTCAAACCTTTGCCGGCAAACTGCGCAGCGCAATCACGCGCTGGGAAAAGGAAGCCACGCCGCTCAAGGGCGTGCCCATTCTTGTCCAGCACAAGGCGTTTCCGTATCTGCAACAGTGGCTGGGCTTGAAAGAGGTCGGCAGTCTGGAGCCGAAATCCGGCGTCGAAGCATCAAGCGCCTACCTCGCAGAGGTTGTTGCACGACATGCCGCACAGCCGGCAAAATTCGTTATCCGCCCGGCTTACCAGTACGATGCACCGTCGGTCTGGATTGCCGAGCGCACGAAGATTCCGGCGGTAGCCCTGCCCTTCACCATCGGCGGCACGCCGGAAGCGAAAGACCTTTTTTCGCTCTACGACGACACGATTCGCCGTTTGCTGAAAGGCCTGCAAGGATGAGCAATGCCGCTGCCCTTTTCGAAGTCGACACGCTGACTGCCGGCTATGCCCGTCCGGTCGTCGGCCCGGTGTCGCTGCGTCTGGGTGGCGGCGAAATACTCGGCATCGTCGGCCCGAACGGCTGCGGCAAATCGACACTGCTTGCTGCCTTGACCGGTTCGGTGCGGATTTTCTCGGGCCGTGTCGACAAACGCCCCGGACTGCGCCTCTCGCTACAGCAACAACAGCCGCCGCTGATTGACGGCATTCCGTTCAATGGCGCTGAACTGCTGGGTCTGACCGGCGCCAGCGCCGCCGACCTGCCGCCCTGGCTGGCGCCGCGCCTTGGCGAACGGCTCGACCGCCTGTCGGGCGGGCAGTTGCAATTCCTTTATCTGTGGGCCTGCCTGCAGGCACCGGCCGACGCCGTGCTGCTCGACGAGCCGACAAACAACCTCGACCCGGAAGGCGTCGCCTTCCTCGCCGGCGCGCTACGCCAACGCGCGGCCGAAGGCGCCGGGCTGCTGCTGGTCAGCCACGACGACCGTTTTATCGAGGCCGTTTGCGATCGCACGCTGGTGCTCTCGTGAACACCGACCTCCTCTTCGATCCGCTGTTCGCCAAGCCCTTCGCCACCGGCCTGGTCTTCGCCGTTCTGCTGCCGCTGCTCGGCTGCTACCTGCGCCTGCGCGACGAGTGGCTGGCGGCGCTGGCCTTCGCGCAGACCGCCGCTGCCGGCTCGCTGCTGGCCATGCTCGCCGGCCTGCCGCTGGCCGTCGGCGGGCTCGCCGCCGCCGCGCTGGCCGCCGCGCTCAAGCACGCTTTCGAAGGCGCGACGCGCGGTACGCAAGGCGCGGCTTATGCCATGCTGCTGCTGCTCGGCTGGGGAATCTCGGTACTGTTGGTGGCCAACCTGCCGCTCGCCGAGCGCATGGGGCATGCGCTGTTCGACGGTCAGCTTTACTTCACCGACCACTCGCACCTGATTACCGCCGGCGTCTTCGCGCTGCTTGCCCTGGCCACCCTGCGCTGGCTGTCGCGCCGCCTGCTGCTGGCGCACTTCTTTCCTGATTTTTTCCGCGCCCGCGGCTTGTCCGAACGCCGCGCCCATTTCACCTTTGACCTGCTGGTCGCCGGTGCGCTGGCACTGGCGACGATGAGCATCGGCGTGATGGGCGCTTTCGCGATGATCTTCGTGCCGCCGCTGATCGCCTTCGCCTGGGCCGACGGCTGGCGTCGCTCACTACTGCTCGCGGTCGCTGGCGGGCTGCTCGTCTACGTCACGGCATTTGCCCTGGCACTCGTTCTCGACCAGCCTTTCGGCCCGCTGCTCGGCTTGTTGCTGGTCGCTGCCGGGGCGGGCAGTGCATTGCTGCGCAGCTTTCTAAAACGTGATTGATACCGGCCACCACGCGCCCCGGGGAAAGCGATTCACATGACTCTTTTTTACATCATCCTGGCTACCCTGGCCGGTGGCGTACTGAGTGTGCTCGCGGCAGCATTGCTTGCGTTGCCACTGATCAACCGGCTGGCGCCACGTATGGTCGCCTTTTCGATCGGCGTACTTCTGGCCGCCAGCTTTCTCGATCTTCTACCGGAAGCCAGCGAACGACTCGCACCGGCAACCCTGGGTGCGACCGTTCTGGTCGGGCTGCTATGCTTTTTTCTGCTCGAAAAACTGGCGCTCTGGCGTCATGACCACAGCCACCAAGGGAATGACTCCGGCCCGTCGCCCACCGGCATGATGATCGTGATCGGCGATGGCGTGCATAACTTCGTCGACGGCATCCTGATTGCTGCCGCTTTTTTGCAGGATCCGGCACTCGGCGTAGCGACTGCCACGGCCGTCATCGCCCACGAAATTCCGCAGGAGGTTGGCGACTTCATTGTGCTGCTCAACGCCGGTTACAGCCGCACTCGCGCACTGTGGCTCAACGTCCTGTCCAGTCTGACCAGCGTGCTGGGCGGGATCATCGGTTACTTCACCCTGCAGGGTTCAAGCGAGATTGTTCCTTATGCGCTGGTGATTGCCGCCGCCAGTTTCATCTACATCGCGGTTGCCGATCTGCTGCCTACCTTGCAGGCACAGCGACGCCTGCTCGATACCGGCCTGCAGGTCATCCTGATGATCGCAGGCGTCAGTGCCGTCGTTTTCAACCACGCACATCATTAGCAGCATGTCATGTTAAGAGGCAACGAAAAGATATCACCACCAAGTCACCAAGAACACAAAGTTTCACCAAGAAAACATTGCCTAAACTTGGTGTGTCTTGGTGAACTTGGTGCCTTGGTGGTTCGCATTTGCTCGTCCTTCTACGTGACTCTAGTGGTAATGGATGCCGCCTGGCACAGCGACTGATCACCCACACAAACGGAGGCTTATCCATGAACCCACACAACCTCATTCACCAGCTCTTTCTCACTGCTCTGCTGCTGACGAGCACGCCACTGCTGGCCGGTGAAGCGCATGTTCACGGTCAGGCTCAGCTTGAAATCGTCGTTGAAGGCGACCTGCTGTCCATTCGCTTCGAGTCGCCGCTCGATAACCTGCTCAGCTTCGAGCGGGCGCCACGCAACGAGCGCGAGCGGCAGGCTGTACGCCGCATGGCAACGCAACTGCGCGATGGCGCAGCGCTGTTGCAGCCGAGCCCGGCCGCCGAATGCCTATTACTTGACACCCGGCTCGACGCACCAGTCCTTGGCAGCGAATTGCTTTCGCCCCCAGTCAAAGGCACGCCCGGCGAGGTAGCTCAACCGGCAGTGAAGCAAACACACGCCAATGACGAACACGCCGAACTCTCTGCCACCTGGCGCTTTCGCTGCGCCCGGCCGGCCGAACTGCAAGACCTGACGCTCAATCTCTTTAAAACCTTCAAGGGTCTGCACCGGATCGACGCCGTGGCGATCGGTAAAAAAGGCCAGCGCGCCACACGGCTGACCGCACGCCAACCACAGATACGCTGGTGACATCATGTCCGGGCGCGCCTTGACGTCGTTCCAGCCCGCTGCCGGCGAAGAGATTCTGTGCCTTGAGGCCTTGCGTTTCCGCTGGCCGGCCCAGCACGTCGACTGCCTCGACATCGCCCGCTTTTCGCTGCAGGCCGGCCAGCATTGTTTTCTCTCCGGGCCAAGCGGCAGCGGTAAAAGTACGCTACTGGCACTGCTTGGCGGCGTCGCACTGCCGCAGGCGGGGCATGTCCGCCTCCTCGATCAGAACATGAGCGCGCTCAGCGCCACCGCCCGTGACCGTCTGCGCGGCGATCACGTCGGTTTCATTTTTCAGCAGTTCAACCTGATTCCGCACCTGCCATTGCTCGACAACGTCCTGCTGTCCTGCCACTTTTCATCACGCCGCCGACAGCGCGCACTGGCGCAGTCGCCGACACTGGCGGCCGAAGCGGCGCGCCTGCTCGGCAGGCTCGAACTGGCGCCGGAACTCTGGCAACGCCCGCCCGTCGAGTTGTCGGTTGGCCAGCAGCAGCGCGTTGCCGCAGCGCGTGCGCTGATTGGCCGCCCGGCACTGATCATCGCCGACGAGCCAACTTCCGCGCTCGACGCCACCCTTCAACAAAGTTTTCTCGACCTGCTGCTGGATGAGTGCGCGCAGGCCGGCGCTACCCTGCTCTTCGTCAGCCACGACCAACGGCTTGCCAGCCGTTTCCCACGGCAAACCACCCTCGCCGGGATCAACAATAGCCAGTCATGCTAAAAAATAACGAAAAAAACTTCACCACCAAGTCACCAAGTACACAAAGCTTCACCAAGAGAACATGGTTTTAACTTGGTGCACCTTGGTGAACTTGGTGACTTGGTGGTTCGCACTGTTCTCGTCTTTCTACGTGACTGACTTTTAGCGCAAACGGAGCAACACAATGAACCACCTGCTCCGGCTGGCTGCACTCAGTGCATGGAACCGACGCTACGCACTCGGCCTGACCCTGCTCGCCATCGTCCTTTCCAGCACGCTGCTGTTCGGTATCGAGCGCTTGCGACAGGATGTGCGCACAAGTTTCACGCAATCCGTTTCAGGCACCGATCTCATTGTAGGCACCCGTGGCAGCCCGCTGCAACTGATGCTGTTCACCGTCTTCCGTCTCGGCGAACCGACAGGAACCCTGCGCTGGGAGAGCGCCCAGGCACTGGCTCGCCACCCCGACGTGGCGTGGACGATTCCTATCGCACTGGGCGACTCGCATCGCGGCTTTCCGGTGATCGGTACCAACGCTGACTATTTCGCGCATTTCCACTACGGCGCCGGGCACCCGTTGCGGGTAGCAAACGGCCAGCCCTTCGACCAATTGTTCGACGCCGTACTCGGTGCCGATGTCGCCCGGCGTCTCGGCTACCGGGTGGGCGATCGCATCGTACTGGCGCACGGCAGTGGCGGGCTCGGGCTCGCAGAGCATGCCGACAAGCCTTTTGTTGTGAGCGGCATTCTGGCGCCTACCGGTACGCCGGTAGACCGCAGCGTGCATATCAGTCTCGAAGCCCTGGAAGCCATTCATCTGGACTGGCAAGGCGGCGCGCCCTTGCCGGGCGTGAATATCCCGGCCGAATACGTGCGCAAGTTCGATCTGACGCCGAAAGCGGTGACAGCGGTGCTGATCGGCCTGAAAAGCCGTAGCGCCGTCTTCACCATGCAACGCCAGATCTCCCGCTGGCCGGATGAACCACTCACCGCCGCGCTGCCGGCCGTCGCGCTCGATGAGCTCTGGCGGTTGCTGGACAGCGGCGAACAGGCATTGCGTCTGGTCTCGGCACTGGCCATGATCAGCGGGCTGGCCGGCATGGTGGCCGTGATGCTGGCCGGGCTGGACCAGCGCCGCCGCGAACTTTCCATCTTGCGCTCGGTAGGCGCTGCGCCACGCCACGTATTCACCCTGCTCGCCGTCGAGGGTATCGGCCTGACGCTGCTTGGCGCGCTGCTCGGCATCGCCCTGCAAGGCACGCTGGTATTGCTCGGCGGTCACTGGCTGGAAGCCCGCTATGGCATCGCCCCGAGTATTTTCTCGGCAAGCCGCGAAGAACTGACGCTGCTCGCCGCAATTGTTCTTGCCGGCAGCATTGCCAGCCTGCTGCCAGGCTATCGTGCCTATCGACTGTCGTTGAACGACGGTCTAACCCCACGCCTGTAAAACGAGGATTCGACCATGCTCCGTAATCGACGCTGGCCACACGCCCTGCTGCTCACAATGATCCTGATTCTCGGTGCTTGCGGCGAAAACAACGCACCGGCCGCAGAAGCCAATTACAAAATCGGCGAACGTCTTCCAGCCAAACCCAAACCACAGACGAAAGCGCCGGCGACTCCAGCGGCTTCGGCAACTGCAGTCACCCCCGGTAGTTTCAGAAACGTCGAGTGGGATGAGTTGATTCCGAAAGACTGGGACCCTGCTGCCGCCTTCAAGGATTTCAATCTGGCAACGCTCAAGGACTCGGACCCGCGCGCCATGGATCTGCTGGCGACGATGCGTGCCGCCTGGGACAACGCACCCACTGCGCCTGAAATGAACGGTGTGGCCATTCGTATTCCAGGCTTTATCGTACCGATTGAACGCAGCGGCGACAGCGTGCGCGAACTGTTACTCGTCCCCTATTTCGGCGCCTGTGTTCATGTGCCACCACCACCGGCCAATCAAATCATCCACGTGCTGGTCGACCCGCCGCTCAAAGATGCTCACCTGATGGATACCATGTGGGTCAGCGGCACACTCGAAACTGTACGTTCTCCCTCCTCGATGGGAACCTCCGGCTACCGGATGAAAGCGGCGAAGATCGTTCCTTATACGGCGCCCCCGCCGCGCTGAACAACGCATCGCCGATTCGCGTAAAGTTCCAGCTGGTGCTTTTCAGAGGGGAGCTTTCATGGCGACATTTCAGGTGTTACTGGCCCAATCTCCGGCCATCCTTGGCGAAGGCGCCGTCATCGAGCGTTTACGCCGTTCTCCGGGCATTTTTCTGGATGACCATGTAGTCAATTCGGCGCTGATTTACGAGGAATCAGGCCGCGCTGCGCTGGCGGCCATCTACCGCCAGTACCTGGAAATCGGCCAGCGCTACAAACTCCCGTTGCTGCTGTCGACGCCGACCTGGCGCGCCAGCCGCGAGCGCATCGCCGCTGCCGGGCTGGCCGGTCGTGATCTGAACGGCGACAACACCCGCTTTCTCACCACGTTGCGCGACCGTTACGGCGACTATGCACAGCAGGTGGCTATCTGCGGCTTGATGAGTTGCCGTGGCGACGCCTACAAACCCGACGAGGCGATGAGCGCTGATGCCGCTGCCGAATTCCACGCCTGGCAAGCTAACGCGCTGGCGGCAGCCGGCGTCGATTTTCTGCTCGCCGCCACGCTGCCGGCGCTTAGCGAAGCCATCGGTCTGGCCCGCGCGCAAGCCGCCACCGGGCTGCCCTACGTCATCAGCTTTGTCGCCCGACCGACCGGCACGCTGCTCGACGGCACACCGTTGAAGGAGGCCATTGCCAGCATCGATGCCGCCGTCACGCCGCCTCCGCTGGCCTACCTGATCAACTGCACGCACGCCTCGATCTTTCGCAGCGCGCTGCTGCACGCGGGCAATTCGTCGCCGCTGGTCCGTTCGCGGGTGATCGGCCTGCTGGCCAACACCGCCGCACTCAGCCCGGAAGACCTGAACGAGAGCGCCGAACTGGTCGAAGAAGTGCCGGAGGTTTTCGGCAACAGCGTAGCCGCGCTGCGCGACGAACTCGGTATGAAGGTGCTGGGCGGCTGTTGCGGCACCGATGCACGGCATATCGAGTGTCTGGCAAAGTCGCTACTGAGCACACCCGTACGATAGGTGTGATATGACATCAGGCAGGAGTCGGCCATGAGCGGGAGTTCGGGATAGTCATTCCATGCTCATACATTGCCTTGGTTCTGACCACTATGAACGCCGCGTTCTCGAGTCATCGAGTTGTGGCAATTTGCAACTCACCGTATCGAGGTGTTACTCTAGTGTTACCTTAAAGAAACTGGTCCCCAACAATGCCCACTACTTCACTGAAGCTTTCTGACGAACTCAAGCAACGAACTGCCGCAGCCGCTGAGAAGAAAGGAGTCTCGCCGCATGCGTTCATGATCCATGCGATTGAACAGGCAGCCACGGCAGCAGAGCGGCGGGCTAGTTTTGTTAGCGAAGCACAGGCCGCACGGGATCAAATGCTGAGCACTGGGAAGGGTTACGACGCCAGTGAGGTTCATACCTACCTGAAAGCGCGCGTTTCTGGCAATAAGTCGGCAAAGCCGAAAGCCAGATCTTGGCAAAGCTGATCTATTCGGCACGCGCGCTCGCCGATCTTGAAAGGCTAACCGACTTCCTGATTGAGACAGATCATTCCGCAGCAGCAGAGACCGTGGGATTGATCGAGGAAGCCGTCGAATTGTTAGCGCGTCATCCACTGATCGGCTGTCCTGTAGAGTATGGATTGCGAGAGTTGGTGATATCTCGAGGACGTACGGGTTATGTGGCCCTCTATAGCTTTGAGGAGGACCAAGATGCCGTCCTGATTCTTACGATCCGTCATCAACGTGAATCCGGCTATTGGGGGCAGGACGATGACTGAGTTCGGCCAGTTGGAGCCATTCGACCGTTGACGCTGTCGGGCAGGTTATAGCTGAGTCCGGCCATTGCCGTTAGCGGCTCACGAATGCAAAACGGAAGCCAAAGCTCCCGTCTTCTTGTTTCATCAATGACGATCTGATCAGGCTTGCTTGTTCTTCCTGCGACGTGCAATAGCACCCATTAGACCCAGACCAACCATCAGCATGGCGTAGGTTTCTGGCTCAGGAACTGCTGCTACGCTCGTTACCGACCACCGAGCAAAATCTAAAACATCGGGGGCTGTCCCGCCTTTCTGCGGACCAAACTCCCAATCTGCGATAGGTTCCCATTTTCCGCCGGAATTTTTCTTGTTTACCTCTAAATAGCGATAATCGTCGAGACTGAACCCCTTAATAGAAAGGCTGTGTTGATACTGTCCGTGTAAAGTATCAGTGTTGTAAAAGCCGAAATCATTCTGTGCCCCGCTGATCGACACGACACCTCCATTCGTACCCATCTCGTTCCTGCTGAACAGTGTGCCGTAGCCGATCAATGATAATCCGTTGAGCGACGCAGTAATGTTAGACAGACTAGTCACCAGATCGCCGCTACGGACGCCGTCAAATGAACCGCTTATCGTCTGTCCCCGGCTAAACGTGTAGGAATAGTTGAACGATTCTGCGGCTGCAAGGGAACTTAGGGACAGGGTGACGGCAAGCACTGTCAAACGAAAAATAGTTTTCATGATTACTCTGATCAATCCTATTTAGAAACGCGGTTGTGAAGGAATTTGCAAGTCAGAGCAGAGATAGCAATCAAGCTGATAACGCAATCTATATACCGCAACGTATAAAAAAATGGGCGAATTGTAGCCCCGGGTTCTTTATCGAACAATAGTCCATTCGGCCCAATCGAATAGCCTAGAAGGCAGCGAGCTGCACTTGCACGCGCCCAGAATTGAGACACTGCGGCCGTAGCCTTGAATGGATCAAATGGGCCGATAGGGTGAATAGCCATTTTTGTCAGCGGCCGCTCAACTCATCGGCTCGCATTAGATAAGTTTGCAAGAGGAACTCGCTTCGTCCTAAAACTTGGCTGACAGCTTCCGCGGCGTACCCGACGTAGGGGCTGAGAAGCGTTGCTTCCGCTTTGGGTCGTCAAGAGCCTGATTCTTGCATTGATCAAAGACAGCACCCACACGTCAATTCCAACGAAGTTCACGGGCGCACTTTGCATCACTTTAGGCTTAGGTTTATTCCGAAATACGCCGCCGTATGACGTGCGGCTTTCCGGAACAAGTCGTGCTATCTGCGCGGGAGTTCGCACAGACGCCGAGCTGACCGGCGGCTGGCGCTCAAGGAAAATCGGCCTGCTGGCCGATACTGCAGCGCTCAGCCCGGAAGCGCGGCGCACAGCTACACCTTCCTGACGTATCCAGGAATTCAGGATTGAGCCGCTGCACGCCCTCTTCTATACTGCCTATAACGAACGTCAACCCCAGCAAGACAAAGCGGCATCACATCCTGGGCATCAGGCGTTACGGTTCATTGATTCCTATCCACGCCGCCCCGGCGACGGCTCTTAGACTGGCACTGGCATGGCTCTCACTGATCCCGTTGGGCAGAACGCTTCACCCCGCCGGTGGAATGGATTCTCGCTGCGCTGGAAACTGGTTCTTGCCAGTCTTTTCGTCGAACTGGTGCTGGTCGCTGCTTTGGTCTGGAACGGTTCGCAGCTGGTCGAGAAGCGCCTGATCGAACAGGCGACGTTGCGCATCAAAGAAGTATCAACCCTGCTCAATATCTCGGTCGGGCCCCTGATGGCGTATCAGGACTACGACCGGATCGCCGACATTTTCCGTGATAGCCGCGAGCGGCAAGGCATTGAATACTTCGTCCTGACTGACCAGTTCAACCGCATCGTTCTCGTCGACGGCTGGGAGGGCAGTGGTCGTCCGCCTGAAAAACAAGCCGAATTCGGCAGCGTCGCGACGGACGGACGCTTTGACATCCGGATTCCAATCACGGGCAGCGGCCAGATTTACGGACAGCTCGCCTTCGGCATCTCAAGCCAATTTGTCGACGAGGCGCGTCAGCAATTCACCCGCGCCAGCCTGGCGATTGCCTCGGTGCTGATGCTGGCCTCCGGGACACTCCTGACGGTCATCGCCTTCTGGCTGACTCGTCATCTGAAACAGCTGGAAGAGGCCGGCGCGGCGGTATCTGCCGGTCGCTTCGACATCGAGCTGCCAATTTCCAGCCAGGACGAAATCGGCCGGGTGGCTTCGGCGTTCAACCGGATGAGGGCCGAAATAAAGCGGCAGATCAACGCGCTGCAAACTTCTGAAGAACGCTTTCGCGGCCTACTGGAATTGTCCACGGACTGGTACTGGGAGCAGGATAGCGAGTTCCGTTTCACCCGTTACCCGGCAGGGCAGCCGGGTGCCGATGCCCTGGCCGGAAGCCGCATCGGCAAACGTCCATGGGACTTCGCCAGCACACTGTCCGAGACCGAGTGGGAGCGCCACCGTGCCGTTCTGGCAGCGCACCAGGTCTTCCGCGATTTTGAATTTGGCGTCATTGCGCCGGATGGCGAGATCGTCTACCTGCTGGTGTGTGGCGAGCCCATGTTCGATGCCCAGGACTGCTTTTCCGGCTACCGGGGCACCGCCAGAGAAATAACCGACCGCAAGCGTGCCGAAATCTCGCTGCAGCTGGCCGCCAGCGTATTTGCCGAAGCCCGCGAAGGGATCGTCATCACCGATGCGCAATGGCAGCTGATCGAGATG
>JBIKLY010000118.1:0-6845 GCA_044359525.1 Rhodocyclaceae bacterium
GCTGCTCTATGTCCAGTTGATCTGGGCGACACTGCTCGGCTGGTGGGTTTTCGACCAACTCCCTGACCTGCTGGCCATCGTCGGCATGCTGATCATCGGCGCCTCGGGGCTGAGTCTGGCGATTCGCACACGCCGCTGAAGCACGGATGCCGGACAGAGCACTTGGCCAAGAGTGCCGTATTGATTGGCTTTGCGGCCAGCGATCGACGTAGACCGCCATTATTGGCGG
Organism: Rhodocyclaceae bacterium; assembly: GCA_044359525.1. Classification (GTDB taxonomy): domain Bacteria; phylum Pseudomonadota; class Gammaproteobacteria; order Burkholderiales; family Rhodocyclaceae; genus CAJBIL01. Next base: position 230 of record JBIKLY010000118.1, read on the forward strand.
CTTCCGGAGATGAGGCGGGGAGTGAGAGTCTGACTTGGTCGGCGCTTTCAGGGCAGCAATTTCTGCTACCCGTCAATCGGGGAAAAGCGGTCGAAACTTCACCTGCTGGCCGCGCTGAAAACAGTCACTATCTTTTTGTGTAGCGCAACAAAGTTACTCACAATTTCTGTGGATAAGCCTGTGCGTTTATCCCCGGTCAGCGAAAAAAAGCTTGCCAGCAGGTCGCTTGCCGGTGCTGCCTGAAAATCAGGCAGCCGCATACAACAATCTTCCGGCGCGTCGATCAACGCGGATGGTGCGCGCTCAAAGCGGCGTATTTTTTCCACTGTAATGACGGAAAGCCTCGCGAACCACGCCGAGCAGTTCCACGTCATCCCACGGCTTGGTGAGGAACTTGTAGATCTCGCCGCGATTGATCGCATCGGTCAGACTATCGATGCCGGTGTAGCCGCTCAGCACTAGGCGCACCGCCAGCGGATGCATGATGCGCGCGCGGGCGAGCAACTCGGTTCCGCTCATGTTGGTCATCCGCTGATCGGTGAGGATCACGCCGACCTCGTGTTCGGCGAGCAGGGCGAGCGCTTCTTCGCCGCTCGCCGCCGTGAGGATGCGATAGTTCTCGCACCGCAACAGGCGCTTGAGCGCCGCCAGCACACCCGGTTCGTCGTCGACCAGCAGCAGGGTGCACCCGGCTTCGTTATCGACAGCGATCAGCGGCGGGCTGAACGATGCCAGGAAGCCGGCCACCGCTTCGGCCGGCATCGGCCGGCTGACCAGATAACCCTGGATGACGTCGCATTGCAGCGCACGCAGGTAGCGCGCCTGCCCCGTCTCTTCAACGCCTTCGGCGATGACTTCGAGGCCGAGACTGTGGCCCAGCGCGATGATCGCCTTGACGATCAGGGCGTTGCCGCTGTTCGTCGTGATGTCGCGCACGAAGGAGATGTCCACCTTCAGCTTGTTCGCTTCGAGCTGTTGCAGATAGGCCAGCGAATAGCCGGTGCCGAAATCGTCGATTGAAATCCGTACGCCAAGCGCCTTGAGTTCGGCCAGCGCTTTCAACGACTGCTCGCGGTCAAGCATGATCGAGCTCTCGGTCAGTTCGAGTTCCAGTTGGTCGGGATTGATGCCGCTGGTCGCCAGCGCGTCCTTCACCGATTCGACCAACTGGCCCCGGCTGAGCTGGATAGCCGAGACGGACGATCAGGCCGCTTTCTTCAGCCAGCGGGATGAAATCACCGGGCGGAATCATGCCGCGCTGCGGGTGCTGCCAGCGCACCAGCGCCTGGCGCAGCTCGGCTTCGAGCGTCAGGCGCTGCTTGGCCCGACTGCTCATCTCCGCCGAGAAAGCGTGTTTATTCAGGTCGTCAAGCGACGACAAGTGACGAAATGCGGGGATTTTTACACCGCTGCGCTTGGGAAGCCACCGAAAAACAGGCGGCCTCCCAAGCTGCTGGAGAAAACTACTTGGCTGGCTGGTCGCGCAGCTCGCGACGCAAAATCTTGCCGACGTTGGTCTTCGGCAGATCGGTACGAAACTCGACCTGACCCGGCACCTTGTAACCGGTCAGGTGTTCGCGACAGTGGGCGATCAGCGTTTCGGCGGTCAGCGCCTGATCTTTCTTGACGACAAATATCTTGACCGCCTCACCGGACTTCTCGTTGGCCACGCCAACGGCAGCGACTTCGAGCACGCCAGGATGCATGGCCACTACATCCTCGACCTCGTTCGGATAGACGTTGAAGCCGGAGACTAGGATCATATCCTTCTTGCGGTCGACGATGCGCACGAATCCTTTCTCGTCCATCACCGCCACGTCACCGGTCTTCAAAAATCCGTCGGCAGTCATGACGTTGGCGGTCTCCTCGGGGCGGTTGAAATAGCCCTTCATGACCTGCGGACCACGCACACAAAGTTCACCACGTTCGCCAAGCGGCACATCAACCCCGGCATCGTCGCGAATCGCCACCTCGGTTGAGGAAATCGGCAAACCGATCGCGCCATTAAAATCGGGAATGGTCAAAGGATTCATCGTTGCGGCCGGTGAAGTTTCGGTCAGACCGTAGGCTTCGATAAGCGTCTTGCCGGTAACCTGTTTCCACTTCTCGGCAACCGCCCGCTGCACGGCCATGCCGCCACCGAGCGTCAACGCAAACCTGCTGAAGTCGAGCTCGGCAAATTTGTCGTTGTTCAGGAGTGCATTAAACAGCGTATTGACACCGGTGAGCACCGTAAAAGGGTACTTACCCATCTCGGCAACGAATGCCGGAATGTCGCGCGGATTGGTAATCAGCAGATTGGTGGCGCCAATCTTGAAGAAGGTGAAGCAGTTCGCGGTCAACGCAAAGATATGATAAAGCGGCAGGGCCGTAACAATGAACTCGCCACCATCCTTGACTGCCGGCTTGATCCAGGCATGCGCCTGCGCGAGGTTGGCGAGGATATTCCGGTGCGTCAACATCGCGCCCTTTGAGAGGCCCGTCGTGCCACCGGTATATTGCAGGAAAGCAAGGTCCTCCTGCACGACCTTGACCGGCTTGAACTCGGCCCGCCCGCCCTTGGTCAGCGTCGTGCCGAAATCAACGGCGCGCGGCAGGCTCCAGGCGGGCACCATTTTCTTCACGTACTTGACGACAAAATTGACCAGCGAGCCCTTCGGAAAGCCCAGCATGTCGCCGAGGCGGGCCATCACAATATGCTTGACCGGGGTCCGGACAATCACCTGCTCAAGGGTATGCGCGAAATTCTCAAGGATAACAATGGCCTCGGCACCGGAATCCTTGAGCTGATGTTCGAGTTCACGCGGGGTGTAAAGCGGGTTGACGTTGACCACCGTATAGCCGGCACGCAAGGCGCCGAACATGCAGACTGGATACTGGAGAACGTTCGGCATCATGATGGCAACACGCGCGCCCGGCGGCAGCTTGAGAACCGATTGCAGGTAGGCGGCAAAGTCGCGTGACAACCGGTCGACCTCGCCGTAAGTCAGTTCAACACCCATATTGACGTAGGCAACCTTGTCACGATACTTCGCGACGCTCTTTTCAAACATGTCGCCGAGTGATTGAAACTCGTTCAGATCAATTTCGCTCGGCACACCTTCCTGATAGCTCTGCAGCCAGATCTTGTTCATCTGTCCTCCTCCTTGGTTGTAATCGTTATTTAAAAACAGTTACCCGCACATCGACTGTCGTTCTTTGTCCGCTTGGTCGATACGCGCTTGCTCGCCGGCGCCTGCCGCCGGCGTTAAAACTTTATTCGGGGGTTTTTTCACCATCGGGCCAGTTGCGGATGTAATTCTTCAGCATGCGATTTTCGAAACTTTGTTCCTCAAGCACCGCCTTTGCCACATCGAGAAACGAGATGACGCCCATCAGCACCGTGCCATCCATGACCGGCAAATAACGCGAGTGCTTTTCAATCATCAGGCGGCGCAGGTCATCGACTTCCATATCCGGCGCAACGGTAACTGGATCGTGCACCATGACACTTTCGACCCTGACCGAATCAGCGGTCTTGTGTTCGTTAAGCGCCTTGATCACCTCGCGAAAAGTCAGCATACCGACCATCCTGCCGCCCCCCATGACCACCAGCGAACCGACATCGTGCTCGGCCATGGCTGCCACTGCGTCACTCAACAACTGTTGCGGCGAAGCCGTGAACAGCGTCGAACCCTTGACGCGCAATATTTCCCGCACTTGCATGGTTATCCCCTTGTTTTCTCTCGCCTGGCGCGACCAGGCTAAAGCCAGACCGGAAATATTATTCGATCTGGCTGGTTTGGGAAAGCGGTGTATTTCCGGCAGCAAAACGACTTGTCCGACGCAATAGACCACCGGGCCCGCTTTGCCATTAGAATGCCCAGCGCCAGTTCGTCAATCGGATTGGCGCAAAGCCCTGCCCGGACTGCATTCAGCACATCGGACGCACCCGCCGGCCGTCTGGATTCGTACCAGCAATACTTCAAACACTGTGAGCCTATGGAACACGAAATCGTCGACGCGCAAATCTCGCCGGAAGGCCGTCTGGAAGTCCTGTCACGCAGCGAGGTCAGCCGGCTGCTCGACAACAGCCATGGCGGCTTGTACAACGTCTTTCGTAACTGCTCGCTGGCGGTGCTCAACAGCGGCGTCGGGCTCGACGACGGCAAGGAACTACTGGAGCGTTACAAATCCTTCGAAATCAGCATCATCCAGCGCCAGCGCGGCATCAAGCTCGACCTCAAGGGCGCACCGGCAAGAGCCTTTGTCGATGGCAAGATGATCAAGGGCATTAATGAACATCTGTTTTCCGTTGTCCGCGACATCATTTACGTCAATGATGAAATCAACGGCAACCCGAAGTTCGACCTGAACAGCTCGGACGGCATCACCGATTCAGTCTTCCATATCCTGCGCAACGCGGATGTTCTGCTACCGATGATCGACCCCAACATCGTGGTGTGCTGGGGTGGACATTCCATTTCACGCGAAGAATACGATTACACCAAGGAAGTGGGCTACGAGCTCGGACTGCGCGGCATGGACATTTGCACCGGCTGCGGCCCCGGCGCGATGAAAGGCCCGATGAAAGGCGCTGCCATCGCACACGCCAAGCAACGCATCGGTCGTGGCCGCTATCTGGGTTTCACCGAGCCGGGCGTTATCGCCGCCGAATCGCCCAACCCGATCGTCAATGATCTGATCATCCTGCCCGACATCGAAAAGCGCCTTGAAGCGTTCGTCCGTGCCGGCCATGGCGTTGTTGTATTCCCCGGTGGCGCGGGCACGGCGGAGGAAATCCTCTACCTGCTCGGCATCCTGCTCCATCCCGATAACGCCAGCCTGCCCTTTCCGCTGGTCTTTACCGGGCCAAAAAATTCGGAAGACTATTTCCGGCAGATCGATCAGTTCATCGGAAAGACAATGGGCCCTGGTGCGCAGAGTCGTTACCGGATCATCATCGGCGACCCGGCACAGGTTGCCAGGGAACTGGTCAACGGTATCGAGCATGTGCGCAACTTCCGCAAAACAAACCGCGATGCCTACTATTTCAACTGGCTGCTGAAGATCGACGACGAGTTCCAGCGACCATTCATTCCAACACATGAAAACATGCGCAACCTCCAGTTGCAGCAGAACCAGCCAGTCCATCTTCTGGCGGCCAATCTGCGCCGCGCTTTCTCAGGCATCGTGGCCGGCAACGTCAAGGACCATGGCATCCGCTCAATCGAGCAGCACGGAAAATTCGAGATTCACGGCGATCCAAAAATCATGAAACTGATGGACGCGCTGCTCGCCTCGTTCGTTGCCCAACACCGCATGAAATTGCCGGGCAAGAAATACAACCCCTGCTATCGCATCGTTACCGGGGCGAACGGGTAGTTGCGCGGTCAGCGCGAAACCGGGGACACCATAAAAAAACCCCTCGCAGCTTGGCGCTGCGAGGGGCTGTTCGGTTGCCGGTTATAGTAACCGGTCTGGCTTACTTTGCCTGCTTACGGCGACGCCCGATTGCGCCAAGGAGACCCAGACCCGCCAATAGCATGGCATAGGTTTCCGGCTCCGGAACAGCAGAGATATTCAGGATAACCTTGTCACCCGCATTGAAATGAACCTGTTGCCAATCGACAGCAATATTGGTCGAATTGAAGGTCACATTACCAATACCGAAACCCGGAACCACGCTACTTGCACCATCAAGTGTCACGCTGGTAATGGGTGATGCGCCCGAAAAAGTCAGCAGGTTGCCATTGGTAATAAACAGGCCACCGCTGTTCAGTGACACTGCAGAAGCAGACCAGGTCGTGCTTTGTAGAAAATCGTATTCAACCTTGTTGTCGAAGACCGTCAGCGAGTAATAGTTAAAAAAAGTCGCTTGCGGCGTTCCATTCGCTACAAAGCTGGCCGGCGAACCACCACCGTTATATGCACCGCCGTAAGAATAATATTGCGTGTTCACGTTGCTGCCGAGCAGCCCTGCATGTGCCTGCGAAGCAAAGCCCAAAACCAGCGCAGCAACGATTGCGAAAAATGATCCCCTCAGTTTCATACTAATCCCCTTAAAAAAAGCCCCAGAACGGCGTTGCCGGGCGAAGAAAAAACGCAACCCAGGCTGATTTTGAGGCAATTGTCATTTCAAACATATAGTCCGTTAAGACTAATCAACAACGACCTCGCGAGGAGCAAACGGGAAAGGAGCAAGACACATCGCTACCCAAGTTCGCACGCAATCGCCCTAGGACGCCGGCAGATCCGAGCGGATGGCCCAGCGCAGTTTGGCGCAGGAAGAGCGAGGATTGCTTCGCTGCTCTTCGGATGTCGGGCGTAGCGGCGACGGTGCGATGCGCGAATAGATTCCTGCATCGGAATACTTTTGCAGTGACGCCTGGACTCGCTTGTCTTCACCCGAGTGAAAAGCCAGAATCGCCAGCCGCGCACCGGGTTTCAGGCACCAGGGCAGCACCTCCAGGAAACGATCCAGGACGCCGAACTCGTCGTTCACGGCAAAGCGCAGCGCCATGAAAGTGCGTTGCAGGGACTTTGCATGCGTCTTGTTTTCAGGAAGCGTCTTGAGCACGGCACGCACCACATCCGACAATTGCCGGGTGCTGCTGATCGGTGAAGTCACTTTCTT
>JBIKLY010000057.1:0-23878 GCA_044359525.1 Rhodocyclaceae bacterium
CACGGTCGTCGATCTCGTCTTCGGATCAAACAGCCAGCTCAGGGCGATTGCCGAAGTGTATGCGTGCAGCGATTCGCAAAAGGCGTTCGTGGATGACTTTGTAGCCGCCTGGAACAAGGTGATGAATCTGGATCGGTTTGATCTTTAACGTCGGGGTGGCCGGCGCTGCGCGGCTTTGTCGCGTAGCGCCGGCGACCGCAGGAAGGGGTGGTGTCATGGGTTCCGGTTCTGACTGGCCGGTGCCAAAATAGACATAAGTTGAAAGTTATGATTAGTCGCAATTTCTTTAATTGGATTTAATGCTTTCGGATCGCCATAGTGGCGCTGTCCCCGCCGGAAAGCGTCGGGAATAAAAGCAAACCACTCGAAATCATTACTTAAGGAGATTCATCATGCGCAACTACCCCTCTGACAGCCCCGAAGCAACGGGCCGTATCATCGCGCTGGCATTGCTGGCCGACGGTGCCATCGACTTGAGCGAGCTCGAATCCATGGAGCATCACGACATCGTTAACCGTCTGGGGCTCGAACAGCAAGGCTTTGACAAGGTGGTGCACGAGTTCTGTGAAGACATGCTGATTTATGCGCATCGCACATCGACCGGCCAGCTTGAGCTGGATCAGGAAGCGGTGACGCTGTTGCTCGCGGATGTACGCAACCCGCAGCTCCAGAAAAAACTGTTGCGCGCGATGCTCGATGTGGTCAATGCCGATGGCCGTCTGGCCGGTGGTGAGGCCGTGCTGGTGTCACAGGCCATGAAGATTTGGGCGATCGATCTTTACGAGGTCTCGCATGCGCCGACCTTGCGCAGACACCGCTTGATACCACAGACCCGGGGCTTCAATGTAGCTGCTTAAGCGGGATGGGCAGCAGGCTGGCAGCTAATCTGCCGGCCGGCAAAGCCTGTCACCGTCCGCATTGATCTTGTTCAATCGGAGCGTTTCAAATGATGACTATCCAGAACACCCTATCCGGCGCAGCGAACATCGCGCCGCTACGTGGCGCTTTAACGCGTGAGCTGGCCCCTCGTCAAGATCGGGTAGCACCCGATCAGCGTATCGATACGCGGGAGATTCAGGAGTCTTTTCGCGTCAGCTTCAGCGATGCCGTGCGCGCCGATGCGACGGGCGCAACGCGCGATGCAGCGCAAACGCCCGTCGAGCTTGTATCGCCGGGCATCCGGGCGTACCAGCAGATCGCCGCCCTTTGATCGCGAGCGTAGACCACGCCGTACTGGCGGCATTGCACAGCGCTCGTACGCCGTTATTTGACGTGTTTTTCGGGTGGCTGACGTGGCTTGGTTCCTTGTGGGTGCTTTTGCCGCTGGCCGTGCTGGCCGGTGGCTGGCTGGCGCCGTCGCAGTCACGGCTACCTTCACTACGACTCGCGGGTTTGCTCCTCGCCTGCACCGCTTTTTGTAGCGCGATCAAATGGGGTCTGGGACGCGCCCGTCCGGCGCTGCACGAGGTTTTGACGACGCTGCCGCTTGATCCGGCCTTTCCCAGCGCACATTCCGCGCAGGCGATGGCCATGGCGCTTGGCTTGCTGTTATTGCTGCCAGCGCAAATGCGGTATCTGGGCTGGCTGTTCGTTGCACTGGCGGTGCTGGTTGGCATCTCGCGGCTTTATCTGCAAGTGCACTGGCCCAGCGATGTGCTGGCCGGCTGGCTGATCGGCGCATTGTGCGTGCTGCTGATGCGCTGGCTCATTCCTGGAGTGCTGACAAAGTGAGAAACAAGTTTCTCGGTACCGGTTCTCAGGGCTATCATCCGCTGCGCAAAATGCAGACGGTGTATTCCGGTCTGCGTTACGCCGTTCTTTTTGATTTCAGCGTGACCTACAAGCTGGTGTTATCGGTTGTCCTGCTCACCGCTGCGTTTTTCCTGCGCGAGTGGATTGATCTGATTCTGGTCATGCTGGTTACGGGCCTGGTGCTGGTGGCCGAGATATTCAATAGCGCTATCGAGGCGCTCTGTGATTTTGTTGAAGAAAGCCACAATGAGAAAATCAAGATCATCAAAGACATCTCTGCCGCTGCGGTTGGCGTAACGATTGCGATGTGGTTTGTCGTGTTGTGTGTTGAGGTGTTTCAGATGGTGCAGATTCTTACATAGCCTTTGTGGTGAGTGCCGAGTAGCAAAGTAGCGTTTTGGAAAATCATGAAAATCCGGCACATTGATTTAGACGAAAAAACCGGCAATCCTGAGCATCAAGCACTCGCCTTACCCCCCGTTGAATACGAAGTAACGCATGCATTCGAGCACCCTCTGCTGCGACTGTTTTCGTATGCGGTCGGTGCGATTCTGATCGGTCTCGCCTTGTATCTTGTCTATCGCCTGTTTTACGGTGATCACGGTTTGAGTGGTTCGACGCTGATTCGGGAAGCCTTGCATGACCCGATGTTCTGGAGTGCCGTTGCGGTTGGCTTTCTGGCGCAAGTGATTGATGGGGCCTTGGGTATGGCCTATGGCATTACCTCAAGCAGTTTTCTGCTGGCCGTGGGCGCCTCTCCGGCAATGGCCAGCGGCGCAACCCATCTTGCCGAAGTTTTTACGACCGGCGTATCGGGTGTTTCTCATTTGAGAATGGGCAACGTCAACAAGAAACTATTCTTCAGCCTGCTGGTGCCGGGCATCATCGGCGCATTGATCGGCACCTACATTCTTGGCCACGTTGACGGGAAAACACTCAAGCCATTCATCAGCGTCTATCTGTTGATCATGGGCCTGTATGTCTTCAGCAAGGCCTTTCGCCAGATGAAGGCGAAAAAAGAAATCAAGACCGGGAAAGTGATTCCACTGGCGCTGTTTGGCGGGATGATGGACACCACAGGTGGCGGCGGCTGGGGGCCGATTGTAACGTCATCTCTGGTCGGTTCGGGGCACGATCCGCGCATGACGATCGGCTCGGTCAATTTCGCCGAATTCTTCCTCACCGTGGTGGTTGCTGCGTCATTTTTTGCCATTCTCGATGAGACGGTCTGGGTGCTGGTGGCCGGACTGGTCGCGGGCGGTTTGCTTGCAGCGCCTTTTGCCGCCTACGTCACCCGGCATCTCAAGGCAAAAACCCTGCTGCTGTTGGTGGGCGGCCTTATTGCTCTGGTCAGTTTGTTCAACCTTTACAGGGCCTGGGTGGCATCCGTTTGATCAGAAGCCCTCTGGCCGCCCGCGCCGTTCAAAGCACCTCGCCAATTTTCTCCAGATATTGAAGCTCTTCTTCAAATTTCAGTTGCTCGCTGCCTAACACGTCGCGTAGAGAAACAATGCCGACCGGCCTGCCGTTTTCGACGACGGGAATGTGCCGGTAACCGTTCAAATGCATCAGGTGCATGGCATGGCCAAAGCGTTGATCTGCGGTGATGGTTTGCGGGTTGGGCGTCATGACGGCAGAGAGGGGTGTTGTTGCCGGGTCGCGCTGCTGCTGAACAACGCGGCTCATGATGTCGTACTCGGTGAACATGCCGGCCAGCTCAGCCGGCTTGCCCTCCCGCGTAACGAGCACGGCACTGCTACCTTCATTCGACAGCATCGAGATAATGGCACTGCTGACACTGCAGTTCTCTGGCGCGAGGAGCAGCGGGCGACCGGCAATGATGTCGCGAACAATTCGATTCGGCATTTTGCATCTCCAGTTAAGAAAAGTTGTAAAAGTGTGACTATCGAACCTCGATGGAGTTCAAGCGCTGGAAGCAAAATCAGGCATCCTGCCCGGGCAGTCGCAGCGTGCGCAGTTGATCGCGCAAGGCCGCGATTTCCTGCCTGAGCAGCGTTGTTTCATTGACTTCAGCCACCGGGGCTTCGCGGGTGCCTTCCTGCTGAATGGCATTGACGATGACGGCAATGAACAGGTTGAGTAGCGTGAAGGTCGATGACAGGATGAAGAGCAGGAAGAAAATCCATGCCAGCGGGAAAACTTCCATCACCGGCCGCACGATGCCCATTGCCCAGCTTTCCAGCGTCATCACCTGAAACAGGGTGAAGGCGCTGCTGCCCAGCGTGCCGAACCACTCGGGAAAAGCCGCGCCAAAGAGCTTGGTAGCAATCACCGCCGAGACATAGAAAATAATGCCGATGATCGCACTGACCGAGCCCAGCCCCGGTAGCGCCGACAGCAGCCCGCCGACCACACGCTTCATGCTCGGCACCAGCGTAATCAGGCGCAATACCCGCAGAACGCGCAAGGCACGCAAAACAGCGAGCGGGCCGGAGGCCGGAATCAGTGCAATGGCAACGACCACGAAATCGAAAACGTTCCACGCATCACGGAAGTAGCCAAGGCGCTGCACCAGAAGCCGCAGGGCAATCTCGACAACAAAAACCGCCAGAATTGCGCGGTCGATGGTGATCAGCCAGCTTCCCCAGTCGGCCATCAGTGCAGGGCTGGTTTCGAGGCCGAGAATGACGGCGTTGATCAGGATCAACGCAATCAGCGTGTTCTGAACGAGAGGAGCTTCAAGCCGGGCAGCGAGTTGCTGCCGCCACGGCGTGAGGTCGGGCGGTGTGGTTTTCATGGTTTCAGGTTCAATCCTTGTTTTCCGGCAATGCAATCGTTGATCGTTCCCGCGCATCCTTGCGTAGCGAGAGAGCAATCGAGGTAGCGATGATTGCGGCAACGACGCCAAGCGAGAAGACCACCGGGATCTTGAACAGGTCGATCAGCAGCATCTTGACGCCAATGAACATCAGCACCAGCGCCAGGCCGTACTTGAGCAGCGAGAAACGATCGGCCATGTCGGCCAGTAAAAAGTACATCGCGCGCAGGCCAAGAATGGCGAATACGTTGGAGGTCAGCACGATGAAGGGGTCGGTGGTGATGGCGAAAATCGCCGGGATCGAATCGACCGCGAAGATCAGGTCGGACAGTTCGACAAGAACCAGCACCAGAAACAGCGGCGTCGCGTAACGCACCAGTTTTCCGGAAACGGCATCCTCCTTCATCACGAAGAAACGTTCGCCATGCAGCGTGTCGCTTACCTTCATGTGTCGCTTGATCCAGCGGATCACCGGGTTGTTGGCCAGATCGGGCTTTTGCTCGGCAAACCACCACATCTTGATGCCGGTAACCAGCAGGAAGGCACCGAATACATAGAGCAGCCAGTGAAACTGGGTAATCAACCAGACGCCGGCGAAGATCATGATCGTGCGCATGACGATGGCGCCGAGGACGCCGAGCACCAGCACGCGTTTTTGCAGTTCGAGCGGGATGGCGAAGAAGCTGAAAAGAATCAGCCAGACAAACACGTTATCGACCGCCAGTGACTTTTCGATCAGGTAGCCGGTGACGTATTCGAGCGCCTTTTGATTGGCGATTTCGCGGCCAAAGGCACCATCGAGATACCACCACAGCGCGCCGGCAAAGGTCAGCGAGACACCGATCCAGATGCACGACCAGGTTGCCGCTTCGCGAAACGAAACCCGGTGCTCCTTGCCGCCGCCGACGATAAAAAGGTCGATGGCCAGCATGACGAGGACAATGGCAAAAAAGCCTGCCCACATCCACCATGTGCCGATTGTTTCCATTCTTTCTTCTCCCTGTCAGAACATCTGCTGCACCATTGGCCTTCAAGGCGGCCAATGAAAACGGCCCTTGCCTGCGAGGACTGAGGGCCGTTCGATGTTCTGACAAGGGAGCCTCCGCCATCGCGGCAAAGGTCTTGCTCACGGTCATCTTGCGATAACCGCCCGGGCGCCGGGAGGCCCGTGGATTCTGGGCTTCCGTATTGACGACGCCACGGCGAAGAGCTACTCCCCCTTGGGACAACATGACTTTATTAAACCATACTAAAAAAGTCAACTATTGGATTTGGTCGAATTAACCTGGAAAAAGCAGTTCGTCCACGAAAATCACTAAAAGCACGAAAAAAATCAGACAGATAAAAAAATGCAGAGCGCAACCCTTAGGGTGAGTGGCTAACTCAACTCAAGCTGTTGTTTCATTTTGCGTCTTTCGTGATTTTCGTGGACAGACTGAGGTTTTAAGGTTTGATCCAGTAGCGCCTTTCGTGGTGCAGACAATGTTTTCAACGCTGCAGTATGTTAGCCATGCGGCACGAAGTTGCTGCTGGTTCTGACAATGATGCCTTCATCATCGAAATGCGCATTGAAAAACCAGTCCATGCTGGGCTCGGACTTCGTTTTCCAGTCCCAGACAAGTTCCTTCTTCAGTGAAAAATAGCGTTCATGGGCGGGTTTGCCGAGCAGGCGGCGCACTTCCTCCTTGTTCATGCCGGTTTTGACCCTGTTGAAATTTTCTTCGGTGAGCACCTGGCGCACTTCGCGCAGGATGTCGTCGGGGCCGATCACGACCATGTAGTTGACCATGCCTTCCGGCGTACGTGGATATTCCCAGGTGCGCGTGCCGTCGGCATCCTTCCATTCCGTTTCCGGGCGCCCCATGCGGTTGCGGATGTCGCGGTCGGTTGAGATGCCGGGTTTAAGGTCGTTCAGTGCGATGCCGTCACAGGCCGAGAAGAGTGTGGCAATCAGGCCTGAAAACAGCCCGGTGAATAGTTTTTTGATCACGTTGGTTCCTGCGCTCCGAATGCTAGAATCGATTTGCCCAACACCAAGTATAAACAATGAAGCATCTGACGCCGATCGAGACCCAGCAGTTCTTGCACGATGTGCCCGAAGCGCTCTTTGTCGATGTGCGCAGCGAGATTGAATATTTCTTCGTCGGCCACCCGAGCGGTGCCGAGCACATCGCCTGGAGTGATGGCCCGGACTGGGAGATTAATCCGGATTTCGTGCATGAGGTAAAGCGCCTTGCCGGTGACGGGCATGATCGTCCGGTTGTCCTCATCTGCCGTAGCGGCCACCGGTCGGTCGAGGCCGCAGAGGCGCTGGAAGCTGCGGGTTTCACCGAAGTGATCAATGTGCGCTATGGCTTTGAAGGCGAGCGCGATGAAAACTACCACCGCAATACACGCAATGGCTGGCGGGTCGACGGCCTGCCCTGGGAGCAGAGTTGAACCCATCCACACGCGGCTATCCGCCGGCCCTGCTGGCCTGGAGCGTGTGGGGGCTGGGCGCCCTGCTTTATCTGATCGGTTTTTACCAGCGCGTTGCACCGGCGGTGATGACCGACCGGCTGATGACCGATTTCTCGATCGGCGCCGCCGCGCTGGGCAATCTCTCGGCGTTCTACTTCTATTCGTATGTGGCGATGCAGATCCCGACCGGCATCATCGTCGACCGTTGGGGTCCGCGCCGTTTGCTGACGGCGGGTGCCGGGGTGGCGGCGATCGGCACGGCGCTGTTCGCCTGGTCGCCCGATTTGTGGTGGGCCAGCGCCGGTCGTCTGTTGATCGGCGCCTCGGTGGCCGTCGCTTTTGTCTCAATGCTCAAGCTGGCAACACGCTGGTTTGCCCCGCGCCAGTTCGCGCTGGCTTCCGGCCTTGCCCTGCTGTTCGGCGTAGTCGGTGGCGTGATTGCCGGTGTGCCCTTGCGCATACTCGTCGAGTCTTTTGGCTGGCGGCCGGTGATGGCGGTTTCGGCGGCATTGACTGCCCTGCTCTGTATCGCCATCTGGTGGCAGGTGCGCGACGATCCGAGCCACTCGGGCTACGACAGCCATGCGCCCGGCCCGGCGGCAGGAGCGAAGCACGGCTCGATCCTGCACGGTGTGCTTGAGGTGCTCTCTTACCGCAACACCTGGATACTGCTGCTCACGCCGATCGGCATTGCCGGCGCCATATTGACCTTCGCCGGCCTCTGGGGCGTGCCCTATTTGCGTCAGGTACATGGGCTGGATACCAGAACGGCGGCGGCAATTACCTCATCACTGCTGATCGCCTGGGCCTTTGGCGGACCGATTCTTGGCGCGCTCTCCGAACGTACCGGCCGGCGCAAGCCGATTTATGTGGCGACGACGGTCGCCGCGTTGGTCGGCTGGGCAGTGATTATTTTTGTTCCGCTGTCGCTCTGGCTGCTCGTTGCTACCTTGATCTTCACCGGCTTCGTCTCGGGAAACCTGATCATCGGTTTTGCTTTTGCCAAGGAGTCAGTGCCGGTGCGCCTGATGGGTACAGCCTCCGGTGTATGCAACATGGGGCCACTGCTCGGCGGCATGTTGCTGCAGCCCGCCGTTGGCTGGATCCTCGACCGCAACTGGCTCGGCGCCACATCAGGCGGCGCGCGCATCTACGACGCTGCTGCCTATGAGGCCGGTTTCAGTCTGATGTTTGCCTGCATCGTCCTGTCGCTGTGCCTGATCCTGTTTGCCAAAGAGACGCATTGCAAACAGGCGGTTTGATCCTATAAAACTCAGTTGCAAGCGCTTTCAACACAGAGAACACAGAGAAACAGAGGCCACAGAGGGAAAGTCTTGATTCACTCAGTGGGTGATTCTCTGTTTTTGACTTGCCCCTCTGTTTTCTCTGTGCTTTTCTCCGTGCACTCTGTGTTAAATGCGGTTTTTAGGTTGATATCAGACCGGCTTTAGCCGGTGGTATTGCCAGGCCGAAATGCCCCCAAGCAGCATCAACCCCCCCATGCCGAGCGCCAGATTCAGTGTCGATCCCCAGAGGAGCGGCGCGATCAGCGCAGCGACGATGGCATTGAAGCCGGCTTGCAGGAAGGTCTGGCAGGAGGCGGCCAGTCCGCGCTGGGCGGCGTAGGGGTCAAGGGCGATCAGGGTCAGGCTGGGCATGGCGATAGCCATCCCGAGCGTATAGAAGAAAATCGGCGCCACACTCCAGGGGATGCCCGGCGGCAGCGTCAGGTTGATGATCAGGTTGAGTGCTGCAGCGCTGCCCATGGCCAGATAACCGGCGGCGATGGTGCGTGGCGGTGAAAGTTTGCCGGCCAGGCGCCCGGAAATCCAGGCGCCAGTCATCAGCCCGGTCATCGAGGGGCCGAACAGCCAGAGAAATTCACGCTCGGAAAGTCCGAGATGACCCATCAGGAAAACCGGCGCTGAAAGCACGTAAAGAAAGAAGCCGGCGAAGTTGAGTGTGAGCGCGGAACAGACAAAAAGAAAACGCGGCGAGCTCAGCACTTTCCAGTAAGTCCGCCCGAGGTAACCGGGCCGCAGCGATTGGCGTTTTTCGGGCGGCAAGGTTTCCGGCAGCAGGCGCCAGCAGGCCGTCCACAGCAGCAACGTCATCAGCGCGAGAAAGGCGAACACCGAGCGCCAGCCAAACCAGGACTGCAGCCAGCCGCCGATCAGCGGCGCAACGGCCGGTGCGAAGGCGAACATCATGGTGATCTGCGACATCAGGCGTTGTGCTGGTGCACCGTCGAACAGGTCGCGCACGATGGCGCGGCCAACGACCATGCCGGCGCCGGCGCTGATTCCCTGCACGGCACGTAACAGCCAGAGATGTTCGATGCGCGTGCCCAGCATGCTGCCGGCTGAAGCCAGACCGAACAGGGCCAGTGCGACAAGAATCACCCGCCGGCGACCGAGGGCGTCGGAAATTGCGCCATGCCACAGTGTCATGATGGCGAAGGGCAGCAGGAAGGCGGTCAGGGTCTGTTGCATTTCGAGCTGCGTTGCGCAGAGTTTTTCCGTCATCTCGGGAAAAGAGGGCAGATAGGCGTCGATTGCAAAGGGGCCGAGCGCCGCCAGCGCGGCGAGCAGCAGAGCGATGCCGCGTGGCGCTGGCTGATTTCCGGGGATGGGCATTTAGTCCCTGGCGAAGCGGCGGTATTGCACGGCTTCGGCGACGTGTTGCGCTTCGATGGTGTCGTTGCCAGCCAGGTCGGCAATGGTGCGTGCCACTTTCAGGACGCGGTGATAGGCGCGGGCTGACAGATTGAGTCTTGCCACGGCGGTTTTCAGCAGTGTAGCGGCCGCCGCCCCGGGTTGGCAGTAGGCGTCGATCTCTTTGGTTGTCAGCCGTGCGTTAGGTTTGCCCTGGCGCGCCAGCTGGCGTTCTCTGGCGAGCGTGACGCGAGCGCGGACGGTGGCTGAGCTTTCGCCGTCGGCCGCTTGCTGAAGCGCTTCGGCGGGCAAGGCCGGTACTTCGATTTGCAGGTCAATGCGGTCGAGCAAGGGGCCGGAGAGCTTGTTGCGGTAGCGCAATACCTGATCCGGCGTGCACCGGCAGCGCCCTTTGGCGTCGCCAAGGTAGCCGCAGGGGCAGGGATTCATTGCCGCAATCAGCTGGAACTGCGCCGGGAATTCGGCTTGCCGGGCAGCGCGTGAAATATGGATGCGCCCGCTTTCGAGCGGTTCGCGCAGGGCTTCAAGGACACGGCGGTCGAATTCGGGCAGCTCGTCGAGAAAAAGGACGCCCTGGTGCGCCAGCGAAATTTCACCGGGACGCGGCACGCTGCTGCCGCCGACCAGCGCCGCTGAGGAGGCGGTGTGGTGCGGTGCGCGGTAGGGATGGCGGCGAAAATGTTCGGGGCGGAACTGGCCGGCGAGCGACAGGACGGCGGCGGATTCGAGTGCCGCTGCCTGTGTCATCGGCGGTAGCAGACCGGGCAGGCGGCAGGCGAGCATCGATTTGCCGGTACCGGGCGGGCCGGCAAGGAGGAGTGAATGCCCACCCGCAGCGGCAATTTCGAGGGCGCGCTTGGCTTGTGTCTGGCCGCGCACATCGGCCAGGTCGGGGATGTCCGGCAACGGTTCAGCATCGCCCTCGCCGGCAATGCATTCCTTGAGTGCGCCCTGCCCGGTCAGGTGCGCGCAAACTTCAAGCAGCGTTGTGGCCGTGAGTACGCGCACTTCGCCGGCCAGTGCCGCCTCACGCGCACTGGTTTGCGGCAGGACAAAACAGCGGCCGCAGCCACCGGCCGCCAGCACCATCGCCAGCGCGCCACGGATCGGTCGCAGCTCGCCCGACAAGGAAAGCTCACCGGCAAATTCGTAGCCGGCCAGTGCATTTTTCGGAATCTGTCCGGAGGCGGCGAGGATGCCGAGCGCGATCGGCAGGTCGAAACGCCCCGATTCTTTCGGCAGGTCGGCCGGTGCGAGATTGACCGTGATGCGCTTGGCCGGGAAGTCGAAACCGGAGTTCTGCAGCGCCGCGCGTACCCGGTCGCGCGCTTCCTTGACTTCGGTGTCGGGCAGGCCGACCAGCGTAAAACTGGGCAGCCCGCCGGCCAGATGCACCTCGACCGCCACTTCGGGCGCGGCGAGACCGTCAATCGAACGGCTATGCAGGATGGCAAGTGACATGCGCGGAGCTTAAACGAAAACAGGACGGCACGCCGCCCGGCAGGTCGCTAAGGCGATTGCCATTCGACTTTAAAACCCAACGCAGAGGCGCAGAGGCGCAGAGGAATCGCAGAGAAAGGCAAAATGAGAGAATTTTTGTTTTTCTCTGCGTTGTCTCTGCGTCTCTGCGCCTCTGCGTTGGATTGTCGATTTTTTCAAAAGTGCTCAGTCCTTGAACGCTTCGACCGGGATCAGCAGTTTCACTTCGTCGCTGATGGCCGGCAGGTATTTCATCATGCCGAATTCGGAGCGCTTGAGCGTTGCTGTGACGTCGCCGGCGCACAGCGGTTTCTTGTTGATCGGGTGGGTGCCGCAGTTAAAACCGCTGACGGTGATTTTCATTGGTTTGCTGACGCCCAGCAGGGTAAACGTACCTTCTGCGCCGCTTACCTTGTCGCCGTTGAAGAGCAGCTTGTCCGACTTGAAGGTCATTTTCGGGAAACTGGCCACGTTGAAGAAGTCGTCCGAACGCATGTGCTCGTCCCACTTGTCGAGGCCCATATCGATCGATGCGGCGTCGATGGAGAACTCGACCGAACCCTTCTGGGCGGCGACGTCGAGCATGATCTTGCCGTCGACCGTATTGAAGCGGCCACGCTGTGTCGAAAACCCGAGATGGTTGATCTCGAACACCGGCAATGTATGGCGGGCGTCGAAGGTATAGCCGTCGGCGGCAAAGGACGGGGTGATCATGGCGGCCGAGAGGCCGAGGACGACGAGTGTGGATTTCATGACGGTGGTTTCCTTGTTGAGTTTTATCGGAGCAGCTTATTTTTTGGCAAAAACCTTGAAACGGACAAGAACTTCATCGGCAACGGTGTCCGTATCGCCCCAAGGACCTTCGCCGACTTTGAATTGCAGGCGGTTGATCGTGAAGCCGCCGTCAAAAAGCGCACCCGAGGCATCCTGGCGCAGCGTGAAGGGCGCGCGAACATCGCGTGTCGCGCCCTTGATCGTCAGTTTGCCGCTCGCTTCGTATTTGTCGGCACCCAGCGATTTGACGCCCTGTGAGACAAAACTGGCCTTGGGAAATTGTGCGACATGAAACCAGTTCTTGCTCTTTACCTCATCGTCGGCCTCTTTGCTGCCGGTGTCGATGCTGGCCAGGTCAATGTCGATCTGCACTTTGCCGTTTTCCGGCTTGGCAGGGTCGACTGCGATCTTTGCATCGAACTTTCTGAACTTGCCTTCGACTGGAACGCCCATCTGTTTTGAGACAAACGTGATCGTGCTTTTCTCGGGCGCGAACTGCGTCAGATCGGCAGCGTAGGCGGCGAGCGCGATGGTGGCAAGTGCGCCGGCAATGAGGGTTCTGGTCATCAAAATGCTCCGGGATTTGGGGGCAGCAGTCAGCGTTTGATCATGAAACGCGGCAGCATCCTGCGCAGCACGTCGTCACGGTCAACAAAATGGTGTTTCAGCGCCGCGCCGGCGTGCATTGCCAGAAGCCCGGCGAGCAGCAGGTTCAGTGCGAAATGAACGTTCTTTAGCAGATCGCCGAGCGGCGGGTTCTTGACGAGCAGATCGGGGATCGGCAGAACACCGAAATAAACGGTCTGGAATCCCTTGGCAGAGCTCATCAGCCAGCCGGTCAGCGGGATCACGAAAATCAGCACATACAGCAGATGGTGCGTTGCGTTGGCCAGCCGGCGTTGCAGGGCAGGAATGCTTGCCGGCAGCGGCGGTGCCGGATGCCCGATTCGCCAGCCCAACCGCATGATGGCGAGCAGAAACACAGTTACGCCAGCCCACTTGTGATACGAATACAGTTTCAGCTTGGTCGGCGAGATGGGCAGGTCGGCCATGTAGATGCCAAGTGGCAGGCTGCCCAGAATGATTAGCGCAATCATCCAGTGCAGGGCGATGGCCGGCGGCGTGTAGCGTTGCAGATTCATTTCTGTTCCTTGTCGGCGTGCTGCCGGAAGGCCTCGCGCAAGCGCCGGAGGCTGGCTTCAAGGGTCAGCCGCTCGGCTTCACCCAATGCGTCAAAGACCTGCTTCGTCCTCGCCACAACAGCCGGAAAGACATTATCGAAAAGCGTGGCGCCAGTATCGGTCAATTCGACGCGTATGCTACGCCGATCTGCCTGCGAGTCGACCCGGCGTACGATACCGCGCGCCGCGAGACGATCAACAACGCCGGTCAGCGTGCCTTTGGTGATCAGGGTTTTTTCACCGAGTTCCTTGAAACTCATTCCCGGCGTGTTACCCAGTGTTGCAACGATATCGAACTGCGGTGGCGTCAGTCCCAGGCTGCGGATGTGCGCAGCGGAATGCACTTCGAACGCCTGATAGCACAGGGCAAGTTCGCGCAGTGTTGAGAGATAGGGCTCGCGGCGCATGGAAGAATCTTTTCGTTCTAATAAGAACCATATTAGTTCGTGTAAGAACAAAGTGTCAAGCCGCCGCAGGAGATCCGCCTGCTTACGGACGTTCCAACTGGTCGAGGCGCGCTTCAAGTGCTTTGATTTTTTCGCGGGTACGCAGCAGCACTTGCGCCTGGATATCAAACTCCTCGCGGGTGACCAGATCGAGTTTGCTGAAAAAGCCGGATAGCAGCGCGCGCGCATTTTTTTCAATGTCTGCAGCCGGGCTTGCGGCGATGATCGCACTCAGGCGGGCGGCGAGGTCTTCAAAGATTTTCGGGTCGAGCATGTAATTGGTCTTTCGAGAGTTTCTCAGGCTTGAGCGTAAAGTCTAGCACCATAAATTTGATGACTGGTGCGCAAGGCACCAAAGCGGGCCGTTGCACCGCTGTGGTGCAAATCGATTCGACTTTGCGCCAACATTGGGCGTTTGCTTGTTTGAAGGTTAAATAAAAACGACTAATGCACTGTTTTTATTTAATAAAAATCCTGGCACGACAAATGCTAAGAGTTAAAGGCAAAGTTTCCTCTTTACCTATTGACTGTCTCAGGAGCCGCTCATGAACAAGTTTTTCATCTTAACCGCCCTGGCCGCTGCGTTTGCCCTCCCGGCCGCTGCCCAGACCGCCGCCGCACCGGCCCCCGCTGCCGAAGCCAGCCCGCACACGCTGACCGGCAACGTCGGCCTCTTCTCCAGCTACCGTTTCCGCGGTATCGATCAGACTTTTGGCAAGCCGGCCATTCAGGGCGGGGTCGATTATTCGCACTCCAGCGGACTGTATGCCGGTAACTGGAACTCGAACGTCAGCTCGGGTGCCGGTTTCCCCGACGGCAATCTGGAGATGGACTTCTACGGTGGCTACAAGACCGCTTTCGGTGACTTCGGTCTCGACGTCGGCGCCATCGTCTACTACTACCCGGGTTCCAATGGCCGCACGCTGGGCACCCGGGCCGACTCCGGCGCGGTGACCAACAAGGAAATCTACATCGGCGGTTCGTGGAAATTCCTGTCGCTCAAGTACTACCACTCGATGGATGACTATTTCTCGCTGCGCGGCTGGGATTCGACCTTCACCTCGACCGGCAAGAGCACCAAGGGCACCAACTATTTCGACCTGTCGGCCAGCTACGATCTCGGTAACGGCTGGGGCATCAACGGCCACGTCGGCCGCCTGAACGCCAAGAACATGAACAACGCCGACTACACCGACTGGAAAGTCGGCGTCACCAAGGACGTCAACGGCTGGATCTTCGCCGCTTCCTATATCGACACCAACGCCAACGGCAGTTGCTCGGGCGCTTCGTCGATCCAGCCTTACTGCTTCGGCAAGTCCTGGCAGGATGACAACGGCGCCCCCGACATCAGCAGCAGCAACAAGGACGCCGGTCGCGGCATCGCTGTTGTTTCGGTCAGCCGTAATTTCTAAGCTGTATTGATCTTAACCGGGGGGCTTTTCCCCCCGCCACATTCCGGAGCACAACATGAAAATGGTTTCTGCCATCATCAAGCCTTTCAAGCTTGACGAAGTGCGGGAAGCGCTGTCCGCGATCGGCGTACAGGGTATTACCGTTACCGAGGTCAAGGGTTTTGGTCGTCAGAAGGGCCACACCGAGTTGTATCGTGGCGCTGAGTACGTTGTCGATTTTCTCCCCAAGGTGAAAATCGAAGCTGCGATCAAAAATGAATTGGTCGATCAGGTCATCGAAGCGATTGAAAAATCCGCCAGCACCGGCAAGATCGGTGACGGCAAGATATTCGTCTTTGACGTCGAACAAGTCATCCGCATCCGCACCGGCGAAACCGGTGAGGAAGCCCTTTAAGGAGCGCGTCATGAAGCGTATTTTTGCAATGCTCGCCCTGCTTGGTGCCGTATCGATCAGCGCACCAGCCTGGGCCGAAGACAAGCCGGCCAGTGCGCCAGTAGTCTCGACTGTTGAGGCTAAAGCGGCACCGGTTGCTGCTCCTGCTCCTGCTCCTGTGGCTGAAGCTGCTGCGCCTGCCGCTGCCGCTCCCGTGCTGGTCGCCAATAAAGGCGATAACGCGTGGGTGATGGTCTGTGCGGCTCTCGTCATCCTCATGTCGATCCCTGGTCTGGCTTTGTTTTACGGCGGTCTCGTGCGCTCGAAGAACATGCTTTCGGTGCTCATGCAGGTCTTTGTTACCTTCTCGCTGATCAGCGTGTTGTGGGTCATTTACGGTTATTCGGTGGCCTTTACCGAGGGCGGCGGTTTCTTCGGAACGCTCGATAAACTCTTCCTGAAGGGGGTTACTGTTGATTCAGTGGTGGCAACTTTCTCCAAGGGGGTTGTCATCTCCGAGCTGGCGTATGTGGTTTTCCAGGGCGCCTTTGCTGCGATTACCTGTGCGCTGATCGTTGGTGCCTTTGCCGAACGTGCCAAATTCGCTGCGATTCTGGTCTTCATGGTCGTCTGGTTCACCTTCTCTTACCTGCCGATGGCACACATGGTCTGGTACTGGGCGGGTCCGGATGCTTATATCGATGCAGCCGCTGGCGAAGCGGCCGGCAAGACGGCCGGTTATCTGTTCCAGCGTGGTGCGCTCGACTTCGCGGGCGGTACCGTGGTGCATATCAACGCCGCTATCGCCGGCCTGGTCGGTGCCTTCATGATTGGCAAGCGGGTTGGTTACGGGCGTGAATCGATGGCACCGCACAGCCTGACCTTCACCATGATCGGCGCTTCGCTGCTCTGGTTCGGCTGGTTTGGCTTCAACGCCGGCTCAGCACTCGAAGCCAGCGGTGGCGCAGCGCTAGCCATGGTCAACACCTGGGTCGCTACAGCTTGCGCAGCACTCTCCTGGATGCTGGCAGAGTGGATGCTCAAGGGCAAACCTTCAATGCTTGGCGCGGCTTCCGGAGCGGTTGCCGGCCTTGTGGCGATTACCCCGGCAGCCGGCTTTGTCGGTGTCATGGGCGGTATCGTGATTGGCCTGCTGGCCGGTGTGATCTGTCTGTGGGGCGTCAATGGTTTGAAGCACATGCTTGGCGCAGATGATTCGCTCGACGTGTTTGGTGTGCATGGTATCGGCGGCATTCTCGGCGCCGTCCTGACCGGGGTTTTTGCCGCACCGTCACTTGGCGGCACCGGTGTCTATGACTACGTGGCCAACAAGGTTGGCGACTACGACATGACCGCCCAGGTGATCAGCCAGCTGTGGGCTGTTGGTACGGTCGTCGTGTGGTCAGGCGTGATCTCGATCGTTGCCTTCAAGGTGGTCGACCTGTTTATCGGTCTGCGTGTTCCGGAAGAGGAAGAGCGCGAAGGTCTCGATATCACCTCGCACGGTGAATCGGCTTACCACCACTAACCAGCTTCATCTTTGTCCCCTCATTCGGGCGCCCCTGTGGCGCCCGTTTTTTTTCACCCGTCCTGGGCTGATGGCTTGTCCAGCTTAGGTTTAAGGTCCAATCGAGAAAATGTGTAAAGAATCGTAAGGATTCTGGCTGCCCGTACGACAAAGAGTCATCAATCGAATTGAAAGCCGCTCATGTCCCCCGCTGCTAAATCGTTGTTTTTCGCCTGTCTGGCCGCGCCGCTCGTAGTCCATGCCACCACCTGCAGCCGCCAGAGCCCGGCGCACACCGTCGCACTGCTTGAGCTCTATACGTCGGAAGGCTGCAGCAGTTGTCCGCCGGCCGATCACTGGCTGCGGGAACTGTCGAACCGGTTTTCTGCCGAACAGCTGGTGCCGCTCGCGCTGCACGTCGATTACTGGGACTACATCGGCTGGAAGGATCGCTTTGCCGACAGCCGGTTCAGTGAACGTCAGAAGCAGCTCAGTCGTTTTTCCGGTGGCGGCACGATTTACACCCCGGAGGTGTTTGCCGGCATGAAGGAGTTGCGCGCCTGGCGTAGCGAGGCGGACCTGGTGCAACGTGTCAAACGGATCAACGCGACGCCGGCTGCTGCCAGCATCACGCTGCAGATGAGTCCGTCCGGCGCCAATGCGGCTGACTTACAGGCGAAGTTTGTGCTCACCCCGACTGCTACATCGGGGCGGGAAATACAGGGTGTGCTGGTGCTCTATGAGAACCGCCTGAGCAGCGAAGTGCGCGCCGGCGAGAACCACGGAGTCCGGCTGCAGCACGACCAGGTGGTGCGTTACTGGTCGGCCCCGGTAAAGCTCGACGCACCGGGCGGGCGCGGAGAATGGCGGCAAATCATCGACCTGCCGGCCGACTGGCAGCGCGCCAATCTGGGCGTCGCCGCTTTCGTGCAGGATGTGCGGGCCGGTGAAGTGCTGCAGGCAGTATCAATGCCTGCCTGCATCTAAACCGCCGCTTTGTTTCGAATGCAAGCTTGTTTCTGGAGAAGCACATGGATCGTCGTCAATCACTGAAATGGCTGTTCGGCTTATCCGTCCTGCCGCTGGGCAACGCTTGGGCGAAAGAAGGAGCCAACATGACTTTGGTTAAACCAAAATCCGAATGGGCCAAGCTGCTACCTGCGGACGCTTATCGCGTCCTGTTCGAGGAAGATACCGAACGCTCGGGAACCAGTCCGCTGAATCAGGAAAAGCGCGAAGGCACTTTTGTCTGCGCGGCGTGCAGCCTGCCGCTCTTCGATAGCAGCAAAAAATACGAGAGCGGCACCGGCTGGCCGAGTTTCTGGGAGCCGTTGCCCAACGCGGTGGCCACCAAAACCGATTTCAAGATGATCTACCCGCGCACCGAGTATCACTGCAGCCGCTGTGGCGGGCATCAGGGGCACGTTTTCAACGACGGGCCAAAGCCGACCGGCAAGCGCTTCTGCAACAACGGCGTCGCGTTGAAATTCGTTCCACGCGCCGACAGACTGCCGGAGCTGCGGACATGAACACGAAGAAACTGTTCGGCGTTTTCTGCGCCTTGTTGATCGGCGGCAGCGCCTTGGCTGCCGATGCGCCAGCCAGACCGGCAAGCACCGCCAGCGCCATTTTTGCCGGCGGCTGTTTCTGGTGCATCGAAGCGGATTTCGAAAAATTGCCCGGTGTCATCGGCGCCGAGTCGGGCTATACGGCAGGCAGAACTGCCAATCCCACCTATGAGCAGGTCAGCGCCGGCGGCACCGGCCACACCGAAGCGATCCGCGTCATCTACGATCCGGCAAAAGTAAGCTATCCGCAACTGGTCGATTATTTCTGGCGGCATATCGACCCGACGGTGAAAGGCCGGCAGTTCTGCGATGCCGGAACGCAGTATCGCAGCGGTATCTACTGGCAAAACGAGACCGAGAAAAAAGCCGCCGAAGCGAGCCGAGATGCACTGTTGAAGGGCGGCAAGCTGGCGCAGATCCACACCGAAATCATCGCCGCCACTGCCTTTTATCCGGCCGAGGAATACCACCAGGATTACTACAAGAAAAACCCGATTCGTTACGCCTACTATCGCAAGGGGTGCGGACGAGATGCGCGGGTGGAAGAGATCTGGGGGCGAAAGTAGGCCGGTTGTGCATAACCGCCTGCAAGTAGCACTTTTCTATTTGTGTTTTTCAGGAACAAAAACTTTCAGTCAATCCGTCTGGCAAAGCAACCCCTTAAGGTATTCACCCTCGCTAAAATGCAACGCCACCGGGTGATCGGGGGCGGCGGCGAGGCGGCGCAGGATGCGTGCGTCACGCTGGGCATCGATGGCCGCATCGGCGACGATCTGCTGAAAATGCTCCGGCCCGATGCCGCCCGAACACGAATAGGTCATCAGCAGCCCGCCTGGATTGAGCAGACGGAAGCCGAGCACGTTGATATCCTTGTAGGCGCGCGCCGCGCTGTCGGCGTGTGAGGCCGACGGGGCGAATTTCGGCGGGTCGAGGATGATCAGGTCGAATCGCTGGCCGCTGTTTTTCATCGCACGAAGATCGTTGAAAACATCGGCTTCGCGCCACTGCGCGCGACTGGCGTCAAGCTGCGGGTTGAGCGCGAGGTTCTCGGCGGCGGTAAGCAGCGCCGGGCCGGACGAGTCGATTGACAGCACGCTTGCGGCACCGCCGGCCAGCGCCTGTAGCGAAAAACCGCCGGTATAGCAGAAGCAGTTGAGGACGGTGCGGCTAGCCGCCAGATCACGTGTCATCAGCCTGTTTTCGCGCTGGTCGAGGTAGAAGCCGGTCTTGTGCCCGGCGACAACATCGACCTTCATGCGTACGCCATGTTCGACGATGGTCAGTTGCTCGGCGGGCTCAGTTGTGGCTTCGCCGAGCAGCCAGCCGGTGGTCGGCTCCAGCCCTTCGAGGCGACGCACGTTGACGTCGGAACGCTCGTAGATGCGCGGGCAGCCGGTCGCCTTGTGCAGCGCGCCGACAATTGCCTTGCGCCATTTATCGGACCCGGCAGAAGTCAGTTGCAGGACGATGGTGTCGCCGTAGCGGTCGGCGACGACACCGGGCAGCCCGTCCGACTCGCCGTGAATAAGGCGCAGCCCTTCCTGCTCACGCAGTTCCGGCATGACTGCGCGACGTTCGACGGCCGCAGCGATCCGGCGCTTGAAAAACGCATCGTCGATTACTTCCTCGGGATCGAAGCTCCACACCCGACCGCGAATCTTCGACTCGGGGCTATACGCCGCGCGTGCCAGCGGTCGACCGTTGGCCGCCACGACATCGACCGTATCGCCGGGCCGCGCCCGGCCACTCAGCCGGTCGACCGAGCCGGCAAATATCCAGGGGTGGCGTTGTGCCAGCGAACGATCCTTGCCGGGCAGAAGAATGAGTTGGGTCATGGCGTGCTTTGTGTGCCCGGCGGGATTGCCCGGTGGGAATGAGAAGGCGATGAGTCTACCGTATCTGCCGCCATGCAGCCTGATACTGATTGCACCCAATCATCTTCGGCGCAAACCGAATCAACCTGAAAGGCTCGCTGGCCCCCGCAAGCGGCAGCTTCGCGCCCGGCGCGCCACAAACAGTGCTTTGACAGGAAGGCTTTAAGCGCTGCTTAAGGTGCGCCATTCAGTATGGTGAACTACTGTTTTTTTTCCGGATTGAGCAACGCACCTGGCGTAGCGATATATTGACAGGATGATGAGGATGAGAAAATGACGTTTGCGGCAACAGGCAGTGATTCTCGAACAACTTTCGACTGGGCCGGGCTGGGCTGGGCCTATCTGTTTTTCTGGTACTTCTCGGGCGTGCATCACCTGCTGTTGCAACTTGCGGGCGCCACCCAGTTTTTCCCTTTTCGCCAAGCGGCAGCGATGAGCCTGCTCTGGCTGATCCCTGTTCTGCTGTTGCCTCAGAAGACGCGCCTGGTTGCGGCGGTGATCGGCGTCGTCCTCTGGGCTTTCTCGCTGGTTAGCCTGGGCTATTTCTGCATCTATCAGCAGGAGTTTTCGCAAAGCGTGATTTTCATCATGTTCGAGTCGAATCCGAACGAGGCGAGCGAGTATTTCGCGCAGTATTTCGTCTGGTGGATGATTCCTGCGGCCATTGCCTATAGTGCCGTCGCCTATTACCTGTGGCGCCGTCTGCGGCCACTGCCGATGTCGCGCGGCACGGCCTGGGCGTTGAGCGCGCTGATTCTGTTCGTGCTTTTTGTCTGGCCGGTAAAGGAACGTCTGTTCAATCCGCAATCACCGATTGACGCTTCGCTGGAGAAAATCCGCAACCGCATGGAGCCGGCAGTTCCCTGGCAAATGATCGTTGGTTACCTGCACTATCGCGAACAGTTGGCCAACATGCAGGAACTGCTCGATCAGAATGAAAAGATTCCGCCACTACGGAATCTGACGGATGCGAATGCAGATCAGCCTTCTACGCTGGTGCTGGTCATTGGCGAATCGACTAATCGGCAGCATATGAGCCTGTATGGTTACGGCCGACCGACGACGCCGCGTCTGGACGCCATGCGTCACGAACTCACGGTATTCAACAATATTGTTTCACCGCGCCCCTACACCATTGAAGTCCTGCAGCAAGTGCTGACGTTTGCCGACCAGGAAAACCCCGACCTCTACCTGACGCAGCCATCCCTGATGAACATGATGAAGCAGGCGGGCTACAAGACTTACTGGGTCACCAATCAGCAGACGATGACCAAGCGCAACACGATGCTGACCAATTTTTCCCGGCAGACGGATGAACAGGTCTATCTGAACAACAGCCGCGCCCAGAACTCTCGCGAGTACGACGGCAATGTGTTCGAACCATTCGAACGGATACTGAAGGAGCCGGGCGAGCGCAAATTGATCATCGTCCATCTGCTCGGCACGCATATGAAATATGAATACCGGTACCCGCCGGAGTATGAGCGTTTCAAGGATCGCACTGGCGCGGGAAATGGGCTTGAAGATAGCCAGCTGGCGGCCGTCAATAGTTACGACAATGCTGTGCTGTACAACGATTTCGTTGTCTCCAGCCTGATCGGGATGCTGGCAAAAAACCAGCCCGATGGCATGCTTGTCTATTTCTCGGATCATGGCGAAGACGTCTACGATTCACCGGGGCGCCAGGTGCTCGGCCGCAACGAGGGCAAGCCGACCGTGCCGATGTACACCATTCCTTTCATTCTGTGGCAGTCCGAAAAACGGCGAAACAGCCATCCGCTTGACCTCAAGGGCAAGCTTGATCGCCACTACAGCATTTCCCATTTCATTCACACTTGGTCTGATCTGGTGGGCTTGCGCTATGAAGGTTTCGATTCGACAAAGAGTCTGATCAGCAAGGATTTCAGGGAAATTCCTTTGCTGGTAGGCGACCCTGCCGTGCCCAAGTCGCTGATTGATCTCAGATCGCTGATGCCTGGTCGATAAGTGACAGTGCTCCGGCAGATGTGCCGGGCCGGGTTGCCGAATCATCCTAGAAAAAGCAGTTCGTCCACGAAAATCACTAAAAGCACGAAAAAATCAGACAGATACAAAAATGCAGAGCGCAACCCTTAGGGTGAGTGGCTAACTCAACTCAAGCTGTTGTTTCATTTTGTGTCTTTCGTGATTTTCGTGGACAGACTGAGGTTTTAAGGATCCTTGCGCAGCGTTGCAATCGTTGCGTGTCAAACCCGCTGCAATGCGCCCCGAATGCGCTCGACGGTTTCCTCAACGGGCGCACTGCGCGACACGTCGAGCCCGAGGTTTCTGGCAATGATGTTCACCCGCAGGGGGTTCAGCGGAATGCCGCCGGCGTCGATCGCCACGATCAGCGCCCTCGCCTGCTGGATATCTGACAGCGGCGCAGCGTTGGTGCGAAAACCTGCCGCGCACCAGGCGCGCAGCCTGATCAGCTTGTTGCGCATGCTCATTTTCGCTTGGCACGCGGATGTGCCTGATCGTAAACATTCGCCAGATGCTGAAAATCAAGATGGGTATAAACCTGGGTAGACGCAATGCTAGCGTGACCGAGCATTTCCTGCACGGCACGCAAGTCGCCGGAGGCCTGCAGCAGGTGCGAGGCAAAAGAGTGGCGCAGCATGTGCGGATGAACGTGCGTTGGCAAGCCCTGCAGGAGCGCACGTCGTTTCAGGCGCAGCTCGATCATGCGCACGCCGATGCGGCCACCGCGCTGGCCGACGAAAAGCGCGGTTTCATCAACGCCAGCGAGTTCGCTACGGCGTGCGGCCCACGCAGAAATCGCCTCGCGCGCCTTGCTGCCAACGGGAACCAGCCGCAGTTTGCTGCGTTTGCCCAAGACGCGAACTTCACCGTCAGCCAGGTCCGTCAGGCACGACACATCGAGCGCTGCAAGCTCGGCGAGACGCAAGCCGGATGAATAAAACAGCTCGAACATCGCGTGATCGCGAACCTCAAGCAAATCGGCGGATTCGTTGGCGTTCACCTCAAGCAGGCGATTGGCTTCGTCGGGTGACAATACCTTGGGCAGTGCTTTCGGGCTTTTTGGTGCGCGTACGCCGTCGACTGGATTCTGCGTTGTCAGTCCGCGCAAGCCGAGCCAGCGGTAGAAGCCCCGCCAGGCCGACAAGGTGCGCGCCAGTGAGCGACCGCCGAGGCCGCGCGCATGCAGTTGTGCGACAAAGCGACGAATCTGGTGCGACTGGATGGCGTGGAGTTCAGTTGCGCCAGCCAGCTCGCTAAGCACCTTGAGATCGCGCCGGTAATTGCTGACCGTATGCGGCGACTGCCGCCGCTGCTCGGCGAGCTCGTCGAGCCAGGTGCTGACGGATGCGTGGTCGGTCATCCCGGAAACTACTAAAAAGCTTAAACCCTTACCGCAGAGGCGCAGAGGCGCAGAGATTTCGCAGAGAAAAGCTTTAAAACAATGGTTTTCTCTGCGTTGCCTCTGCGTCTCTGCGCCTCTGCGGTAAGTCTTTTGTTTTTCGAGCCCAGAAGTGTCGCCATCAGCGTAAAACACGCGCCAGGGCCGCTGAGGCCATTTCGCCGAGGCGTTCGAGATAAAGCGTGCCCATGCCGG
>JBIKLY010000058.1:0-23554 GCA_044359525.1 Rhodocyclaceae bacterium
ACTACTCTCCATTGTATCTCTATCACCATCGCGAGGCATTTATGAGCGCACACACCATTGACACCGCCATGGCTCGTCGCATGGTCGAAGCCAGCGCCATCCGGGGCGCTTCCATCATCGGCCTGCCCGGCGGCTGGTCCGTCATGCTGAAACTCGGCATGACGGAAAAGCCGCTAGGGGTTCAGCGCACCGACAAGCCGCGCACCTGGCGCAGCCTGGATACCTGTATGGACTATCTCAAGAACGAACTGCACATCGTTCGCATCGACATGCTCGACGCCAGCAACCACAGTGCCGGCGATGTGACCCGCAGTGCTCGTGCCGATTCGTCCGAGCGCATGAAGCGCACCCACGAAGCTGCCGCCTACGACAAATGGTTCCGCGCCCAGGTGCAGGAAGCGATTGACGACCCGCGCCCCGCGATCACCCATGAACAAGTGATGAGCAAGGCGCAAGCACTGATCGATGCAAAGCGAAAAACGCATGCTGATCGCGCTTGAATGGACGTCGCAGGCCGAAGGCGATTTGCTGGCAATCGTGGCCTACATCGCGGAGGAAAACCCGGACGCTGCCCAAGCGCTGAAAGACGAGATCGAGGCCAAGGCTGGCCGGTTGCCGCAACATCCCAAACTTTACAAGCCGGGGCGCGTCAAGGGCACGCGGGAAATGGTGACTCGGCCTAACTATGTCGTTATTTATCGGGAAACCCGCACCGAAGTTACCATTTTGCGAGTGCTGCACGCTGCTCGCCAGTGGCCGTAGCTGGCTATTTTACCTTTTCGGGGCTTTGGGCAAAAATAGCCCGGATCCAGCGCAAGCGCTGACTCCTCAAAACAAGTAATCGCATCTGGATACTTTACACCCAACGCAGGCGCAGAGACGCGGAGGTAACGCAGAGAAAAACAGGGTTTCTCTGCGTTGGGTTTTGAAGTCAAATGCAGCCCCGGCAACGCGGCAAGGGCGGCCTATACGGCGAGGTCGACCTGCTGCAAGGTTCCCGTGCTACCGTCTTCGCGCAGATAGATGCCGCTGGCGCGCACCTCGCCGCGCAACCGGTTGTCGTCATCCTTCAGCGAAAACGGCGTTTCAGCCGACCCCAGGTAGAGCGCGCCGACACCCTTGTCCTTCAGGCCGACCATCCGCTCCTTGCCGTCGCCACCCGATGCCCAGACCCTGAGTTCGGCAAAAGCCGGGTCGGCTTCATCAATCCAGTGATTTCCGTCGCTATCGAGCTTTGCCAGGTCGGCAAAGCCATCGCCGCTGCGCGTGCCAAACAGTTCGCGGCCATCATTGATGCAACCATCGCCGTTGCGGTCGATGGCCAGGAAACCACGGTTGCCGCTCAAACCGTGAATCGACTCGCGCTTGCCGTCGCCATCCAGATCAAAATCGAAACGTACGCTGCCCAGCTCGGCGGCTTTGCCATCGAAATTGATCACCAGCGGGTCGCGCATTTCGACAACACCCTGATCAATCTGCTTGCGCTCGGAGCGAAAATCGCGGCACATGGCCAGATCAAGCCTGAAATCAATCGCCCGGCCATCGGCGGTTCGTACCTCGCCGCTCGCGGCAAACCGGCTGCGCTCGGACTCGTGAATGCTCTCGGTGAAGGTGCTTTCCCAGATCATCTCCCGGCTGCGCGGCGCACTATTTTTCGCCTTGCCGGCAGGCTCGGAATTTGGCGTGGCGACGACCCCGCTCATATCCGTCAGTTTTGCACGATGCTGACCGGAGATCAGCGCCAGCATCTCGGCGATCAATTGCTCGAGCATCAGGCAAATCCGCTCATCCCTCGCTGCTAAATTCGTTTGCTTTGTTTGCGGCAGCGCCGTTAGCGCCTGCGCTTCAGACGCGCCGTCCAGAACGCTGCGGAAGGAACATTGCATAGTAGTTTTTGTACTGCACTCGCTTTCGAACTCGTGCTGGCCACCGAGAGTCACATTCGACGCTTCGATCTTCATTTTCCGCTCCTCGCTTGTTAAGGGAAACAAGCTGCCGCAAGGTGCGTGCCATGAGATTGATTGCCGACAAATCAACCTAGAAAGCTCAGTTATTCACCGCAAAGGCGCAAAGAACGCAAAGGGCCGCAAAGAAAATCAACGACTTAGCTAGGTTTTTCGCTCCAGGCATCAATCACCCTAAGGGTGAATAGCAAGCACGCGATAACCCTTTGTTTCCTTTGCGATCTTCGCGCCTTTGCGCCTTTGCGGTAAGGTTTCTAGGTTTATTGGCAGGATCGGCGCAGCCGCAACCGGACTACGGATCACATCCCCGGTAACGCCGGTGGCCGCGCTTCAGCCGTCCGCGCGCCAACGGCGGCAAAGGCTGCGCGGTGGCGTGCTCAGTGGCAGCTGGAAAATCAGCGGACCTTGACCTGCGGCTTGCCTTCGGCAATCTCGCCGATCACCGTCGCGTGATCGAATCCCTGCTGCAGGAAGATGGAGAGGACTTCGGTAACGACCTCGGGCGCACATGAAATCAGCAAGCCGCCACTGGTCTGGGGGTCGGTCAGCAACGCGCGCTCGGTATCACCGAAGCGCTTTTTATCGAGCAACACGTGCTTGCCGTAACCCGCCCAGTTGCGCTCCGAGGCCCCGGTGACGCAGCCCTTCGCCGCGTATTCGAGCACATTCGGCAGCAGCGGCAACGCCGCGTAATCAATCGCGGCCGAAACATTGGAGCCCTTGCAGATCTCGACCAGATGGCCGAGCAGCCCGAAGCCGGTGACATCGGTCATCGCATGCACACCCTCGAGGCAGCCGAGTGCCGGACCCGGCGTATTGAGTTGCGTCGTCGTGGCAATCATCGCCGCATAGTCGTGCGCCGCCAGCAAGTCCTTCTTGAACGCGGCGCTGTAGATGCCGACCCCCAGCGCCTTGCCGAGAATCAGCTTGTCGCCGGGGCGCGCCCCGGCATTGC
The DNA here is from genome assembly GCA_044359525.1 of Rhodocyclaceae bacterium. Classification (GTDB taxonomy): domain Bacteria; phylum Pseudomonadota; class Gammaproteobacteria; order Burkholderiales; family Rhodocyclaceae; genus CAJBIL01. The sequence continues at coordinate 2,920 of JBIKLY010000058.1, forward strand.
GCTTGACGTTGCCGGGATGGACCAGACCGATGGCCACCAGACCGTAGATCGGCTCGATCGAATCTATCGTGTGACCACCGGCAATCGGGATGCGCGCTTTGGCGCAGACCGACTCACCGCCTTCGAGAATACGCTTGATCGTCTCCAGCGGCAGGGTGTTGACCGGCATGCCGACAATCGCCAGCGCAAACAGCGGTACGCCGCCCATGGCATAGATATCGGAGATCGCATTGGTCGCCGCGATACGGCCGAAATCGTAGGGATCGTCGACGATCGGCATGAAGAAATCGGTCGTCGCGACAATCGCCTGATCGGCGTTGATCTGATAGACAGCGGCGTCGTCGGCGGTCTCGATGCCCACCAGGAGCTGTGGCGGCACCAGCGCTGGCGAGGTTTTGGCGAGAATCTGTTCGAGCACGCCGGGCGCAATCTTGCAGCCGCAACCACCGCCGTGTGCCAAATGGGTCAGCCGGATCGGATCGGGTGATACAAGCTCAGGCGCAACGATTTCCGGGGTTTCTGTCTTTTTCTTGCGCATAGGTTGGAATCGCTTTAGTAATTGTTTTAACGAAGGTCGAAACCGGCGCCCTCAATGGCATCCTTGAACTGTGCGGGGCCGATTTTATCCGGATCATAGACCAGGGTCGCCTGCCCGCCTTCAAGCGAGACGTCAACCCGCTCGACGCCAGGCAGAGCCTGCAATACGCCGGTGAGACCATTGACGCATTTCTGACAGCTCATGCCGTCAACGCCAAGAACAATGTTCGCCATACTCAGACTCCGATCGTGAATTTTTGCTGCCGCAGGAGTTCGGCAAACTCGGCCGCCGGCAGCGGAACGCTGAAAAAATACCCTTGAACTTCATCGCATCCCTGACGCCGAAGCATTTCCAGCTGCTCGGCATGCTCCACGCCTTCGGCGATGACGTCGAGCCGCAGACTATGCCCCATGCTGATGACCGCCGAGGCAATCGCCCAGTCGTCCGGATCGGTGACGATATCGCGGACAAACGACTGATCGATTTTCAGGCGGTCGATCGGAAAACGCTTCAGATACGAAAGGCTGGAATAGCCCGTGCCAAAGTCATCAATGGCCAGCCGGATACCCATCGCCGATAGCCGGTGCAGGGCATCGACCGTGGCGTTGGCATCGCTCATGACAGTACCTTCGGTCAGTTCCAGTTCGAGCCACTCGGGTTCCAGCCCGGTTGCGGCGAGCACTTCACGCACGCTCTCTTCGAGCTTGCCGCCGCGAAACTGCACCGAAGAAATATTCACCGCGATACAGATCGGCGGCAAACCGTCTGTTTGCCAGGCGTGATTCTGCCGGCAGGCTTCGCGCAGCACCCATTCACCAATGGGCCCGATCAGGCCGGACACCTCGGCCACCGGGATGAATCTGCCCGGCGAAACCATGCCGATCTCCGGATGCTTCCAGCGAATCAGCGCCTCGGCACCGACAATCGAACCGCTCGCCACGTCGATCTGCGGCTGATAATGCAAAACGAACTCGCCGCGCTCCAGTGCCTGGCGCATGCTGTTTTCAAGCACCAGCCGTTCCAGGGCAGCGACGTTCATTTCGCTGGCAAAGAACTGGTAGGCGTTTCGCCCGGATTCCTTGGCCCGGTACATCGCCGTATCGGCATGTTTGAGCAGCGACTCGAAATCCCTGCCGTCCTGCGGATAAAGACTGATTCCCATCGACGGCGTGACCGTCAGCTGGTGCTGCTCGATCTGATAGGGCTGCGCCACCGAGTCAATGATCTTGCGCGCCACAGCGCCGGCGCCTTCCAGCGTCGTTTCGGCGAGCAGTACGACAAACTCGTCGCCGCCCAGGCGGGCCACCGTATCCATGCGCCGCCCGCAGGCGACCAGACGTTGCGCCACCTCGGTCAACAACTGGTCGCCGGCAAAATGTCCAAGCGAATCGTTGATCGTTTTGAAATGGTCGAGATCGACAAACATCAAGGCGACCTGCTTGCTCTCGCGTTCAGCAGCGACCAGCGCCTGTTCGACCCGATCCTGCAGCAGGGTGCGGTTGGGCAGACGGGTCAGCGGATCGTAATAAGCCAGCTGGCGGATACTCTCTTGCGCGGCGTGTCGCTCGGAAATATCGGTTTCAATGCCAACGTAATTAAGCACTTCTCCGGCAGCACCATGATAAACGCTGACCGTCAGCCAGACCGGGTATACCTCGCCGCTCTTGCGCCGGTTCCAGATTTCACCCTGCCAGTGATCTTCCCGCTCGATGGCCCGCCACATGCCGGCAAAAAACCCGGCGGGTTGACGCCCGGCGCCGAGAATACGGGGATTTTCTCCGATCACTTCCCCGGCGGGGAATCCGGTCATTGCCGAAAAGGCCGGGTTGACCGACACGATCCTGCCAGCCGCATCAGTGATGATGATGGCTTCCTGGCTGCTCTCGAAGACGCGCGCCGCCAGCTTCAATTCGGTTTCAACCTGCTTGCGCTGGCGAATATCGCGAAAGACGCCCTGGATCAGGCGGTGGCCGCTCGCCGTCTCGATCACGTTGCTGCTCGCCTCGACCACGATGGTGTCGCCATCAGCCGTCTGGATCATCATTTCATCCGGGCCGCCGCCACCGGCCCGCACCTGCCGCACGAAATCCTCGTGGTAGCGCTGCGCCAATGCGGGCGGCAACACCGCCAGATGATTCAGGCCGATCAGCTCCTCGCGCGGGCGCAGAAAAAGCAGTTCGGCCTCGACGTTGGCATCGACGATCAAACCGGTCTCGACATCGGCCACCAGAATCGCATCCTGCGCGCCTTCAAAGAGCGCTGCATAGCGGTTACTGGTGTCTTTCAGCGCACGCTCCTGCTCACGATGCTGCGTAACCTCCACGGCAATACCGCAGGCGCTGAGCAGCCGCCCTGCCGCATCGGACAGCACGGTCATCGAATCGCTGTACCAGACGAAATCTCCGGCCGTATCGCGCAGGCGGTATTCAAGGCAAACCGATTGCGCACGGCCCGGCGCTGCAGCACACAATGCGGCAAGCTCAGAAAAATACCGCTCGCGGTCCGCTTCGCAGAAAAATTCACGCAGCAACTGGACTCCCCGCGCATGTAGCTCGTCCAGTGAAACACCAAGTTTCGTTGCCACGCGAGGGCTGATGAAGTCGTAACCGCCACGGACAAAATCGAGGCGATAAACAATGTGCTCGCTGGCCGAAAGCAGCTCGTCGAGCAACGGATTGCCTTCAATCAAGGGCAATCCGCTGCACTCATCCACCTTGCTGCCGGAACCGCTCATTGCCCCTCCTGTCACCCGCCGGCCCGCCAGCGGCGAAGCAGCAGCGAATTCGACACCACAGAAACCGAACTCATGGCCATCGCTGCTCCGGCAATCACCGGATTGAGTATCCCCAAAGCTGCCAGCGGAATACCGAGAATATTGTAGATGAATGCAAAAAACAGATTCTGGCGGATTTTGCCGAGCGTCGCACGCGATAGAAGAATGGCATCGGCAACGCTGTTCAGATCGCTGCGCACCAGCGTCATGTCGGCCGCCGCAATCGCCGCGTCGGAACCGGCACCCATGGCAAAGCTGATGTCGGCAGCGGCCAGCGCCGGCGCATCGTTGATGCCGTCGCCGACCATCGCCACGACGACACCGCCAGCCTTGAGCGCATTCACCGCGGCCGCCTTGTCGCCAGGCAGGATGCCGGCACGGAAGTCATCGATGCCGGCCTCGGCAGCAATCGCCGCCGCGGTCGCTTGATTGTCGCCGGTCAGCATCACGACGTGAATGCCCATCGCCTTGAGGCGAAGCACGGCAGCAGGCGAGGTATCGCGCAGCGGGTCGGCAATCGCCAGCAGTGCCAGTGCGCTGTCATTTTCAGCGAGAACGACAACGGTTTTTCCCGCTGCCTGCAGCGCGGCAATCTGCCCGGTCGGCAGCGCCATGCCGGCAAACCACGCCGGTGCGCCGAGACGCAATTTGCGACCGGCAACACCCCCTTCGACACCGTGCCCGGGAATCGCCCTGAAATCGCTCAGCGCCGGCAGCACGACTCCCGCCGCCTGCGCGCGCTGCAGCACGGCGCGCGCCAGCGGGTGTTCGGAACCCTGCTCAAGGCCGGCAGACAGCGCCAACGCTTCATCCGCCGCTGCCGAAAGGGCAATCAGATCGGTCAGCACGGGCTCACCACGCGTCAGCGTGCCGGTCTTGTCGACGGCCAGTACGCTGATTTTTTCGGCGCGCTCCAGCGCCTCGGCATTCTTCACCAGAATCCCGGCACGCGCGCCCTGCCCGGTGCCGACCATGATCGCCGTCGGCGTCGCCAACCCGAGCGCGCAGGGACAGGCGATAACGAGGACGGCCACCGCATTGATCAGTGCCTCGCTGAAGACGCCGGCAAAAGCCCACCAGCCGACGAAGGTCGCCAACGCAATCGCACAGACGACCGGCACGAAGATCGCCGAAATACGGTCGGCCAGACGCTGCACCGGCGCCTTCGAACCCTGTGCTTCGGCGACCAGACGGATGATGCCGGCAAGCAGCGTGTGTTCGCCGACGCCGGTGGCGCGGCAGCGCAGCATGCCTTCGCCGTTGGCCGTCGCGGCGAAGACGCGATCGCCGACGTGCTTGGCCACCGGCATGCTTTCACCGGTGAGCATCGCCTCGTTGACACTCGAGCCGCCTTCGAGCACCTCGCCGTCGACCGGCAGGCTCTCGCCGGGGCGCACGATAAAAATGTCGCCGGGGATCAGCAGGCCGGCATCGAGCTCAAGTAGCTGGCCGTCGCGTTCGACACGCGCCGTTTTCGGTTGCAGGCGCAGCAGCGCTTCGATCGCCACCGTGGTTTTCGCCTTGGCGCGCGCTTCGAGCAGCTTGCCGAGCAGGACCAGCGTGATCACCGCTGCCGAGGCTTCGAAATAGACATGCAGATGCGCCAGACCGGCGACCGTGACCACCAGGCTGAAGACGTAGGCCATCGTGGTGCCGAGCGCGACCAGCACGTCCATGTTCGGACCGCCGCCACGCAGCGCCTTCCAGCCGCCATCGTAAAAACGCCAGCCGATCCAGAACTGCACCGGCGTCGCCAGCGCCAGCTGCAGCCAGCGCGGCAACAAATCCTCGTGCTGGTGCGCATCCCACCACGTGGCGCCGCTGAACATGGTGACCATCTGTGCCACCAGCGGCAAGGTCAACGCGGCGGAAATCCAGAAGCGGCGAAGTTCGGCGCGATAGGCAGCAAGCTTGCGCGCCTTGTCTTCCTCACGCGACCGGTCATTGGCCAGCCGGCCGGCAAAGCCGGCACGCCCGATCGCAGCAATCAGCAGGGCCGGTGTGCTCATCCCCGGCCGATAACGAATGCGTGCGCGCTCGGCGGCCAGATTAACGCCCGCCTCCACGCCCGGCAGACGGTTCAGCACTTTTTCAAGGCGCGTCGAGCAAGCGGCGCAGGTCATCCCTTCGATGTCGAATTCAACAGTCTGCAGCGGCACGCTGAAGCCGGCTTTCTCGATCGCGGCAATGATCTCCGGGGCACTGCTTTGAGCAGACGCGAGATCAACCTGCGCGCGTTCGGTGGCCAGATTGACGCTGGCGGTCACCCCCGGCAAACGGTTGAGAAGTTTTTCGATACGCGCCGCACAAGCAGCACAGGTCATACCTTCGACAGGCAGATCAAGTCGTTGTGGCGCCTCACTTGATTCAGTCATTTCACGAGCATCACCGGACGATCGGCAAGGTGCACCACCTTGGCGGCCACCGAGCCGAGCACTGCAGCCGGCAAGGCACCGCGCCCGTGCGTTCCCATGAACACCATATCGCATTGCAACTCACGCGCCAGCTTGACAATGATTTCGGCAGCAGAACCGACGTGAATGTGGCGTTGAAAGACCAGCCCGGCATCGTTGAGCAGGGTTTCGGCCCTCACCAGCAAAGCTTCGCTCTCCTCGCGGTAATACGCCGCCAGTGCTTGCTGGCCGATCTGCTGCTGTACCCGCCCGACCGGAATCGGCGCATGCACCTGCAGCAAATGAATTACCGGCGCGTCGCGAAACCACGCCGCATGCTCGACAAATTGCGCCACAGCGCGATCTGAGCACACCGAGCCATCAACCGGGATCAAAACCGTGAACATCACACCTCCTTCACTTTTCCTTGGTACCCCACGGCAAATCTTCTCACCGACGGCCGTTTTTCGGCAAATGACACCCGACACTTCGTCAGCAGAGCAGCAGATGAGCCGCAGATTGCCATTGCCGCCGTTATCAATTAGCCTGCTGAATCATTCAGGACATTGCTTGTCTGAGCAGCATAACAGCCTATGTTAGCCGCTGATCCTGAAAAAATTCGCAAACCAGGAAATGGCAAGACACGCAGTTCCGGCGCGGCTCACCTGCCATCACCGGCAGGCCATCAAGAAAACTGGATACTGGCCAGTGCTGCCGGATTGGTGGCATTCGCGCAAGCCCACAAACAACAAAGACGATTTCGCCCCGATATGAAGCCCAGCACTCCCGGAACCACTGTCCGCCGCCTGCTCTGTCCAACATTGCTGGCTGTCGCCCTGGCTGCCTGTGGCGACGCACCCCAGGATAAAACTTCACCAACCGCTGCCACCAAACCGGCGTTGACCGTTACGACAATCACGCCACAACTGCTCGACTGGCCGCAAACACTCAAGGCCAGTGGCAATATCGCCGCCTGGCAGGAGGCGGTGATTGGCCCGGAAATCAGCAACTACCGGATCACCGAAATTCATGCCAATGTTGGCGATCAGGTCAAACGCGGCGAGCTACTGGCACGTATTGCCAGCGACACGGTACAGAGCGAACTGGCCGAAAACCGCGCCACCGTTGCCGAAGCAGAGGCCACCCTGAGCGAAGCTCGGGCAAATTCCGAACGTGCGGCACTGCTTCGTGAAAAGGGTTTTTACAGCGCACAACAGGGCCTGCAGACCCAGACAGCCGCCGACACGGCGCTGGCCCGCCTCAATGCCGCCAAAGCCCGCCTGCAATCAGCTGAGTTGAAGCGCTCAAAAGCCGCCGTCCTGGCACCGGACGACGGGATCATTTCAGCACGAACCGCGACAGTTGGTACGCTAACCCAACCGGGACAGGAGCTGTTTCGTCTGATTCGCGGTGGTCGCCTGGAATGGCGAGCCGAAGTTACGGCAGCCGAAATCAGCAAACTCGCCCCCGGCCAGACAGCCAGCCTGAACAGCCCGAACAATGAGGTGGTGGAGGGCGTGATCCGCGCAGTCGCACCGACCGTCGACCCGCAAACCCGCATCGGGCTGGTCTATGTCGATATCCCCGCAAGCGCATCTCAGGTGCTCGGTGCGGGGATGTTTGCGCGCGGCGAGTTTCGCCTTGGCCAGCGCCCGGCACTCACCCTCCCCCAATCGGCGATTCTCTTGCGCGAAGGATTCAGCTATGTATTCCGGGTTAATGGCGACAAACTGACGCAGACAAAGATCGGTATCGGACGTCGTAACGCCGACCGAGTCGAAGTCAGCGGACTCGACGCCGCTGCACTGGTTGTCAGCGACGGCGTCGGCTTCCTCGCCGACGGCGACACCGTCCGCATCGTCGCTGCCCGCTAGACGGCGCGATCCTCATGGCCGCCATCAACGTTTCCGCCTGGTCGATCCGTAACCCGATTCCGGCAGTTTTGCTCTTCCTGATGCTCACCCTGTTCGGCCTGATGGCCTTCAAGAGCATGAAAATCCAGCAGTTCCCCGATATTGACCTGCCAACGGTCACAGTCACCGCCTCCCTGCCCGGCGCCGCGCCGGCCCAAATGGAAACTGAAGTAGCGCGCAAGATCGAGAACTCGGTCGCCACGCTGCAGGGCCTCAAGCACATCTATACCAAGGTGCAGGATGGCACGACCACCGTCACGGCCGAATTCCGTCTGGAAAAGCCAACACAGGAAGCCGTTGATGACGTTCGCGATGCGGTATCTCGCATCCGTGCCGACCTGCCCGGCGAGCTCAAGGACCCGGTGATTTCCAAAGCAAATCTTGCCGGCTCGCCGATTCTCACCTACACCGTCGCTTCGGACCGGATGGACGACGAGGCCTTGTCTTGGTTCGTCGACAACACGATCAGCAAGCGCATGCTCAGCGTACGTGGCGTCGGCGCCGTATCGCGCGTCGGCGGTGTGACGCGCGAGATTAGTGTCGAACTCGACCCTTCGCGCTTACTGGCGCTGCGCGCAACTGCCGCCGATGTTTCGCGACAGTTGCGTCAGATTCAGCAGGATGCAGCAGGCGGGCGAGCCGACGTCGGCGGCGCCGAACAATCAGTACGCACCATCGCCACCGTGCAATCGGCCGAGGAACTCGGGTCGATCGAAATTGCCCTCGCCGATGGCCGGCGTGTCCGCCTTAACGAGCTGGCAACGGTCAGCGACACCGTGGCCGAGCGGCGGTCGGCAGCACTGCTCAATGGCAAGCCTGTGGTCGGCTTCGAGATCGTGCGCAGTCGCGGCGCCGGCGAGGTCGATGTGGCCGGGGGCGTACGTGCAGCGCTGGAAAAACTGAAAACGGAGCACCCCGATATCACCATCATCGAAGCCTTCAATTTCGTTGATCCGGTGATCGAAAATTTCGAAGGCTCAATGGCCCTGCTGATCGAAGGGGCTGTGCTCGCCGTGCTGGTCGTGTGGCTCTTCCTGCGCGACTGGCGGGCCACCCTGGTGTCGGCCACAGCCCTTCCCCTCTCAGCCATTCCAACCTTCGGCGTGATGTACCTGATGGGCTTCTCGCTCAACGTGGTGACATTGCTGTCGATGTCACTGATCGTCGGCATTCTGGTTGATGACGCGATCGTCGAAATCGAAAACATCATGCGCCATCTGCGCATGGGCAAGACGCCTTTTCAAGCAGCGATGGATGCGGCTGACGAAATCGGACTGGCAGTGATCGCCACCACCTTCACGCTGATCGCGGTCTTTCTGCCGACGGCGTTCATGAGTGGCGTACCAGGCAAGTTCTTCGTCCAGTTCGGCTGGACCGCGGCCATCGCCGTATTTTTCTCCCTGGTCGTTGCGCGCATGCTGACACCGATGATGGCCGCCTATATCCTCCGTCCGCCCGACAACACCCATCACGAACCACGCTGGCTCGAAGCCTACACGGGCTGGGCAGCGTGGTGCCTAAAACACCGGATCGCCACGACGATTGCAGCCCTTGCATTCTTTTTTGGCTCCTTTGCGCTGGTTCCCCTGCTACCGACCGGCTTCATTCCACCGGATGATCTGTCGCAAACCCAGGTTTATATCGCACTGCAGCCAGGCAGCACCTTCGAGGAAACGCTCGGCGCCGCCGAGGCCGCACGCCGGATCGTCGAGCAAAACACCCATGTCCGGATGGTCTATACGGCAATCGGCGGCGGCGCGGCAGGCAGCGACCCGTTTGTCCCACGCGGCGCATCCGAAGTCCGCAAAGCAACCCTGACCATCAACCTGACGCCGCGCAAGCAACGAGGTGGCGTCAAGAAACAGGTGGTCGAGCGCGAATTGCGCGAAGCACTGGCCGTTTTGCCTGGCGTTCAGGTGCGCGTCGGCTTTGCCGGTTCCAGTGAAAAATACGTCCTGGTACTGGCCAGCGAAAACGGCCCCTTGCTTGCCGAACACGGACGCGTCGTCGAGCGCGAACTGCGCACCATTCCCGGCATCGGCGCGGTCACCTCGACAGCCAGCCTGACCCGACCCGAACTGCTTGTCCGCCCTGACTTTTCCCGCGCAGCCGACCTTGGCGTGACCTCGGCCGCGATCGCCGAAGTACTGCGCATTGCCACGGCCGGCGACTACGACCAAAGCATCGCCAAACTGAATCTTGCACAACGGCAGCTACCCATCGTCGTCAAACTGCCCGCAGCGGCACGCCAGGACTTGCATTTGTTGGGACGCCTGACCGTCGCCGGCAAGCATGGGCCGGTGATGATCAGCAATGTCGCCAGCCTGGAAATCACCGGAGGACCAGCCGAAATTGACCGCTACGATCGCCTGCGCAATATCAACTTCGAAATCGAGCTTGGTCAGTTGCCGCTCGGCGAGGTGGAAAGCCGGACACTCGCGCTGCCCAGCCTGAAACAACTTCCGCCGGGCATTCTGCAAACAACCATCGGCGATGCCGAGGCCATGGGTGAACTGTTCGCCAGTTTCAGCATCGCCATGCTGACCGGAGTGCTCTGTATTTACGTTGTTCTCGTCCTGCTGTTCAAGGATTTTATTCAGCCAGCCACCATCCTGACGGCGCTGATACTGTCGATTCCGGGTGCATTTCTGGCGCTGTTCGTGACACAGACAGCGCTCTCGATGCCATCAATGATCGGCCTGATCATGCTGATGGGCATCGCTACCAAAAACTCGATCCTGCTCATCGATTATGTCATTCTGGCTCGCCGCGACTATGGCCTTGACCGCTGGCATGCCTTGCTCGACGCCTGCCGCAAGCGGGCCCGGCCAATCATCATGACGACGGTCGCGATGGGTGCCGGCATGCTGCCGATCGCCATCGGCATCGGCGCCGACCCGAGCTTCCGTGCCCCAATGGCGATTGTCGTGATTGGCGGGTTGATCACCTCGACTTTTCTCAGCCTGCTGGTGATACCCGTCGTTTTCACGTACGTCGATGACGCAATCAACCGCATCGGGAAGTTCTTTGCCAAACCGGAAGTCTGACCTCGTCAGAAAATCAGCTGCAGCGTGCCGTACAGGCCCCAGACGCCGAAACCGAGAACCAGCAGCCCGGCCGCCCAACGGACGAGGGGCAAGGCAGCGTAGGCCTTGAGGCGAACCGCCAGCAGGCCAGCCAGAAGCAGGTTGGGCAACGTGCCCAGGCCAAAAGCCAGCATCATTCCGGCCCCATGCAACGCCGAGCCACTGGTCAGGGCGGTAGCCAAGGCACTGTACACCAGACCACAAGGCAGCCAGCCCCACAGCAGGCCAAGCGGAAAAGCCTGCGCAACTGAACGCGCAGGCAGATAGCGCTTGCTCAAGGGCTGCAGGTGAACCCACAATTTCTTGCCGAAACGCTCGGTAAACGCCAGCGTTTGCGTGATGCCGATCAGGTAGAGGCCAAGGGCAACAAGCATCAGATTGGCCAGCACATAAAGCGTGATACGCACCGGTAACTGGCCGGAGAGCGTCAGACTCAGGCCACCGAGCGCACCAGCAATGGCGCCGGCCGCCGCGTAGCTGGTAATGCGACCGCTGTTGTAGGCCAGATGCAAGACGAATCCCGACGGCCCCCCCATCGACAGCGCACTGACAATCCCGCCGCACATGCCGATGCAATGCGTCCCGCCAAGCAGGCCGATCAGGAACAGGGCGAGGTAAGCAGAGGCTGAAAATTCAGGCATGAGTCATCAGCAAGGTGAGGAGAAAGCAGGATTCTACGACACGCCGGAAAAATCCTCAGAGGCCGTAAAAAACAAAAAACTTACCGCAGAGGCGCAGAGACGCAGAGATTTCGCAGAGAAAACCTAAACAAAAACAGTTCTTCTCTGCGTTTCCTCTGCGTCTCTGCGCCTCTGCGGTAGGGTTTGAGAAGTTTTCACAAGCCGGTCAGATGACCTTCGAGTAACGCGTGCGTTGCCGGTCGGCGCGCAGGTATCTGTCGAAGACCATCGAAATGGCGCGCACCAGCATGCGGCCAGGCGGCAGCACGGTAATCCATTTGTCGTCGATGCGCACCAGGCCGCCCGCCTGCATCTCTTTCAGGTCTTCCAGTTCGACGGCAAAGTACTTCTTGAAATCGATCAGGTGGGCAATTTCGATTGATTCGAGCGACAGTTCGAAATGGCACATCAGCGCCTGGATGATGGCGCGGCGCAGGATATCGTCGGCGTTCAGCTCAATGCCGCGATAGACCGGCAAAATATCGTTATCGAGCCGGTCATAGTACTCGTCGAGCGTTTTCACGTTCTGGCTGTAGGTCGGCCCGACTTTGCCGATCGACGAGATACCGAACGACAACATGTCGCAATCGGCGTGCGTCGAATAGCCCTGGAAATTGCGATGCAAACGCCCCTGCCGCTGTGCGACGGCGAGCTCGTCGTCGGGTTTGGCGAAGTGATCCATACCGATATAGACGTAACCCGCCTCGGTCAGCTTGCGGATCGCCAGCGAGAGAATCTGCAGGCGCGCGTCGGGCGTCGGCATGTCGGATTCTAGGATGCGTCGCTGCGGCTTGAACAGGCTCGGCAAGTGCGCATAGTTGTAGATCGAAAGCCGATCCGGACTGGCTGAAATCACCCGATCGAGGGTGCGGTTGAAACCGATCACCGTCTGCTTTGGCAAACCGTAGATCAGATCAACGCTGATTGACCTGAAACCATTGGCGCGCGCCGCATCGATCACGGCGAAGGTTTCTTCCTCGCTCTGGATGCGGTTGACCGCCTTCTGCACGTTCTCGTCGAAGTCCTGCACGCCGACACTCATGCGATTGAAGCCGAGCTCGCCGAGCAACTCGACGGTAGCGCGATCCACCTTGCGCGGATCGACCTCGATCGAATACTCACCGTCCTCGATCAAACGAAAATGCTTGCGCGTCTCGCCCATTAACTGGCGCATTTCGTCGTGCGAAAGGAAAGTTGGCGTGCCACCGCCCCAGTGCAACTGGGCCACTTCGTGATCGCCATCCTCCAGGCAGCTGCTCTGCAACGCCAGTTCTTTTGCCAGATACTTCAGATACTTGGCGGAACGACCGTGATCTTTGGTGATGATCTTGTTGCAGGCACAGTAGTAGCAGATCGTGTTACAGAAGGGGATGTGGAAGTATAATGAGAGCTGTCGGCTGATTGCGCCGATGTTGCGTTTTCCGAGCCAGAGTCGGTAAGCCTCGGCATCAAAAGCCTCGACAAAACGATCTGCCGTCGGATACGACGTGTAACGCGGACCATTGATATCAAAACGACTGATGATCTTGGGGTCAAATACAAGAGTTGCTTCGGCTGATTTCATGTCAACAAGGTGCGGGATAATCGATGGATTATCCCGCCAGCGGGAACGAATCACGTTGACATGGATCAAACCGCCCGACCGCATCGAATAGCCAGAGGAATAAAATGCCCCCGCACGCTACGACAGCAAAATTCACCCTTGAGCTGGTCAAAACCGCCTGTTCGAATTGCAATCTTCGTGAAATCTGCCTGCCGCTTGGCCTCAACGATCTCGAACTGGCCAAGGTCGACGAACTCGTTTCGAACCGCAAGCGGCTGAAACGCGGAGAGCACCTGTACCGCGCCGGCCAGCCCTTTGATGCGATCTACGCGATCCGCAGTGGATTTTTCAAAACCGACATACTGGTTGAAGACGGACGCGACCAGGTCACCGGTTTCCAGATGACCGGCGAACTGCTCGGTCTCGACGGGATCAGCAGTGAAGCCCATACCTGCAATGCCGTCGCCCTCGAAGACAGCGAAGTGTGCACCATTCCCTTCTCTCAACTGGAAGGCATGTCACGCGAAATTCACACGCTACAGCATCATTTCCACAAGGTAATGAGCCGCGAGATCGTGCGCGACCACGGCGTCATGATGCTGCTCGGCATGATGCGCGCCGAAGAACGACTTGCTGCTTTCCTGCTCAATCTCTCGCAGCGTTTCACGGCACGCGGCTACTCGCCGGCCGAATTTAATCTACGGATGACGCGTGAAGAAATCGGCAGCTATCTGGGCCTGAAGCTGGAAACGGTCAGCCGCGGTTTCTCGCGCTTTCAGGAGGACGGTTTAATCGCCGTGCAACAAAAACATGTGCGCATTCTCAACACACAGGGCCTGAAGAAGCTGATGACCCACGAACGCGGATAAGCGAACCGGATCAGGACAACCCGCTCAGCACGCCCAGCGGATCGCGCATCAGCGCGACCGAAACGATGTAAGCAAAAGCCAGTACGGCAAACAGAAAATAGACGGCGCGCTGCCTTTTGGTTCGGGCACGTTTGAGCGCCATCGTGCCGCACAGGATATATACCAGCAGACCGGCCAGTTTGGCCGTCAGCCAATCCAGCGCAAACGGATACTGCGCGCTGATCACCGCCATGCTGATCGCGCTGCCCAGCAGGAGCGTATCAATCACATGCGGTGCGACCCTGACCCAGCGACGCTGCAGCATCGTCGAATCGCGCATCATCCACAGTCCGCGCAAAACAAAGCCCGTACCGCTCAACACAACGCAGCTGATATGCAGATGCTTGAGGGCCAGATAGATCATCCGGGCTCCCCGTCAGGACGCGGCTTCAGATAAAACGGCAGGTGGATGCGACACCACAGGCCAAAGACCAGCAGCCAGCCCAGCGAGGCAAGCCAGACCAGATTTGCCGGACCATTCCAAACCACAAATTCACCGGCCAGGCGCAGTAAGGAAACACCCTGAAATACCCAGAAAAGGCCCCAAGTCCAGCGATCGGTGCCAGGCGTCCGCCCCGAGTGACCGAGCGTCACACGCGTCGCCATGCCGAGCAGCATTGAAGCAAAATAGCCGATGGTCAGCGCATGCAGTGGCGCCAGGCCGCCCCAGGCGACAGCAGATGCAGCGAGCGCGCCCTGCACGGCATAGATTGCCATCCCGGCACCCAGCCATAGCGTGGCGACATGATGCATGGCCAGCAGCGGCATGAGAAAACTACGGTGCACCTGCCACTTCCAGCTGAGAAAAAAAGCCAGCCCGGCGGCCAGCGCATCAAGCGGCCAGAGGACGTTCCGCAGATCAAGAATGCTCCCCAGGGCATGCATGCCAAAGCAGCCGAGCATCACCCAAAGCACCGGTAGCGAGCGATAAATCGTGTAGCGCGGTATCACCGTGCTGGAAAAAAATGGCAGCATGCGGTGGCTGACAATGAAAAACACCGGCAGCACCGAGCACCAAATGCCGATATCGATTGCCGCACGCACCAAGGCAGCATCGCCCAATGCAATACCGACGGCAAAAACAAGCAGACCGGGAACGCCCATGCCAAGCGCAGTGAGTACAGCCCAGGCGTGATGTTTTCCGGTATTTGAACCGCTACGCGCGGTCAGCAACAACGACCAGACGCCCCATCCCCAGCCGGCGACGATCAAGGCAAGCGACGGCAGAACCAGCACCGGAACAATCAATGCCAGATAAAACGTAGCCCACCCGGCAACCAGCAACAGGAAAGGCGGCAGGTATTGACGCTGCGAAAGCGACCGTGCGCCAACCCACTTGGGCAGCGCGGTCATCAAAAAACCGAAGACAAAGAACGAAAACAGGCCGTAGATCATGAGCAGCGAATGCAGCCACACCGGCGGCAGCGGCCAGGCCAGCGGCGCATACAGCCCCGCATAACGCGCACCGAGATCAATGCTCCAGAAAACGAGCGTGAGCACACTTTGCACCGCGCCGGCCATGAACATCACGCGGTGCGGGGCAGAAAAGAAGACTGCGCTGAACGGCATCAGCGCCCTACTGCCGGCCAGCCTGATTTGACTCGATGACCGCAATCTTGCTCACGTGGTCACGATAGACGCCGACCGCTGACAGCAGATTGCGCAGCAACCAGCCGTTGGCAACCACCAGGGCAAGACCCGCCGGATAGACAAACCACGCCGGCCAGAAGACCGCCAGCAGGAGCAGGGCAAAAGCGGCAAAGTGCGCAAACATCTGGCGCTCCATCTGCGTCTCGGCCAGCACTTTTTTCATGTTCGGCGCAACGAGGCGACCACGACCAAGATTCTGCAGATGCAACCAGACGAGAAAGGGCGATATCTTGTAGAGCATGCCGATAATCACCGACATAAAACCACCGAACAGCAGCAGCACGCCAAACAACAGAGGCCAGCCAGACCAGTCGGCAAGGAACGGCACACCCTGCACCGCCAACCAGAAAATGCAGGCTGCCAGCGCGCTGAACAACGCGACACGCCAGTAGAGCTGAACGACATCAAGTTTGGGTCGCCGGCTTTGACGCTGGATGTTCAGGGTCAGAACGGCAAAAACAGCTGACGTCACCACGACCACCGCCGCCAGCAGCCGTGACAAGCCTTCCCATCCAGCCAGATCGGCGACCGTCCACAAGGACACGACACTGAGCGCGGTCAGCGCGAAACCACGCCCGAACCAGTCGGGGTAATCGGGCGTCAGCTGAAACATCGGTACCGCCACCGCACCAACCGTCGCGAGCAGTCCGCACCCCCAGGCAACGAAACCCCAGCTCATGTGAATGTTTGCGAGCTGAACGAGAGGCAAGCCCAGCGACCCGCCGAGCGACGCTGCCAGCAGCAGACCGAGGACGAGCGTACCGCTCAGCCCCAGCAAAGCCAGCTTGAGACCACGCACCACCCGATTTGGCGAATCGGCACGATGCAGGGCGCGCGCCGCCGCCGCAATGAATACGGTGATTCCGAACCCCAGAAAGCTCGCTGCCAGGCCGAACAGCCACGGCTGGTAGGTCAGAAAAGCGGCCACCAGCAGGAGTGCGCCCGGCGTAATCGCCGCATGGACAATCCCGGCCACCAGCAAAGGGCGATCCATGTTTGCGCCGGCCATCACCGGCAATAACTGCATCATGGCGCCCAGCATGGCCTGCAGCATGAATCCGGCGGTGATCAGGTGAGTCAGCGCGAGCGCCGCAGGCGTCCAGCGCGAGGCGAACAAATCCGGCCCGCTCCACAGCAGCAGCAGCCCGGCAAGAATGGCGAACACCGGCGCCGTCATGAAAAAACGCAAGGGGGCGCTGATCGGCGGCGCCTGCTCGAACGACAGCAAGCCGGACATTACGAAGGATTACGCCAGATCAGGATTTCGACATCGCCATCGGCGGTGCGCTCGGACAGATACGAAAAATCATTGACCTTCAGTGCCCGGAACAGCGGATGCGGCTCACGTGTGAGAATAAGCAGCAATTTTTCATCCGCGCCGATGGTATCCAGCGCTTCCATGGTCAACACAAAAGGCTCCGGCGGCTCCAGACCGCGTGCATCGATGACCTTGTCGGCCTTGCTATGACTCACGACAGCTCCGCTTATTTCTGGATTTCGTGCTGCAGTTGAGGAAGCAGCGCGTCAATCTGGTCCATCAGATGCTGATCACACATCGGGTAGAGCATGTTTTCTTCCTTCATGTTGTGCTGCTGCATCATGACCAGCAAGGTTTCGGCATTCCCCGAATAGTCCTCAGCATCTTTTGCGGCAAGCGACGCACATGCGGCATCCATCAGCTCGCGCATCTGCACATGCTCGCCGCGCATCACCTGCGTTGGCCCCATAGTCATGCCGGTTTTTTGCTCGAACGCCGGGAACAGCAAGGACTCTTCAGCGGCAAAATGCTGCAATACGGCGGTCTGGAACTGTGAGTACTCGGCGGTGGCACGATCCCACTCGCCGGCGTTCACGGCCTGCTCTACGGCGACAAAAACGTCGTCACAGCGGCGATGATCGCCAGCCATGAAATCTCTGATGTTATTCATTTTATATGTCTCACTTTGGTGGAGGGGGGACTATAGTTGCAATCGATCCGGCCCGGCATTGACCAACATCAAAAAGTGTTCACCGGGAGGCGCTACCCCACTTTTCAGCTACGCAGCACCCCCACCTGCAGGCCATCGAACCAATTGATGAAGCGCTGCACGTCCTGACCCTGATAGATTGCCCCGTGCTGCGGGCAAAGCAGATCGATATCAAGCTGGGCGACCCGTTCACACCATTGACGCTTGGCTTCGTTGGACCCCATCCAGCGCCGGTGGAAGCCCTCGGCATAGCGGATGTGCGAGCCGAAATCCTCAACGAACACCCCCTGCCGGTCAGCCGGCAGGAGCGCCGCACCAATATCACCGGAGAAAAACACCTTGGCGCGACGGTCGTAGAGATTAAAATTTCCCGAGGAATGGAGGTAATGCGCGGGAACCGCCTGCAGCGCCAGCCCGGCCAGTGAAATCGCCATCCCCTCGTCGGGCATCGCGACAAAGGCGCTGGCATCGCCACCGAAGTGCGGGATGAAGCCGCTCCACATCCAGCTGATATAGCAGCGCATTTGCGGATTGAACTCCAGCCAAAGCGCCAGCGACGAAATGGCATCAGGATCCTGGTGCGACGCGAAGACCGCTGTAATTGCCGAGGCATCAAACTCGCTGGACAGCGCCGAAAATACCGCCGGAAAAACCTCCAGCCCGCCCGGATCAACGAGCATGCCCTGGCCGCCGTGCGCGACCAGATACTCGTTGGTGTCAATCAGGAACTCGGGCCGTGCCGGGTCGCGCACAATCGCGATCCACTTGTGATCACCCTTCTCGAAGATGGTTTGGGTTGTTTTCATTATCGTCCTCTAAAGAAACCTGATCGACGCAGGGTGTCGAGCGATCCGCGAATGCTCTCGACGACGCCGTCAAATTCGCCGGACACCTGCGCGAGTGCAGCGGAAAATCCGCCGCCGTAAGCGGCCTCGATCTTGGCCGATTTGGCCAGCACACCGCCAAGCTCAACCAACCGGTAGGCATCATCAAGTGACGAGCGGAGTGCACGTTTCAGGATGGAAAGCTTTGCGCAGTATTCCTCGGTATGCCGGGCACTGCGTTCAACAACTACCCGCAGGTTAGTGTTGGCGGGAGACGCGGCAGCCGCAATGCGCAAGATGCCATTGCGTCGGGAGTCCTGCAGCAGAATGGATACTTCCTCCACCGATGCGTGAATCAATCCATCGAGCGAAAGCATGGTCTCGCGCAGTTCGCTTGAGAAATTCCGCAGTTCGTTGGACAGCACGCCAAAACCAAGTGCCGTCGATCCGGCGCGCTTGGCGAGAAAAATCGCGTTGAGCGCCATGATATTGATGCGCAGCGCCACGGCCACAACCACCTTGATTTCTTCGTTGATACGCACAATATTGAGCAGATCAAGCGCCGCGCCGGTCGGTTCCTTCAGCAAAACAGCAGGCAATTGATCGTTCATGCGGATACCCGGGTGAATTTGGCTGGCCGACTGACCAAGGCGTCGTGCCGCTTTCTGAAAGCGCACTCTAACAAACAACGGGCCGGGGTGCATCCCCGGCCCCGCTGGATTTGAAAAGAACGCCTACTTTTCGAAAACGTAGGAGCCGGGGGCCGGCCCGAGGTCGGGATAGCTTTCGCCATCGACATCCGGCGGCGCAACCATCGGCCCGCACTGCGGCGACAGCCAGGCCAGCCAGTCATCCCACCAGCTGCCCGATTTTTTCTCGGTACGCGCGAACCAGTGTTCGAAATGCTCGTTGCGCTCGGGGTCGGCCACCCAGTAGCTGCGTTTCGGGGGGCTGACCACCGGATTGACGATGCCGAGAATATGGCCCGAGGTCGACAGAACAAAACGCACCGGCGCCCTGACATTGATGTGCTTGCGGATACGATAGGACTGGCGCCAGGGAACAATGTGGTCGTCCTCGGCAGCCACGGCATAAAGCGGCCGGGTGATACAGTCGAGGTCAATCGGCTCACCGGAGATACTCAGTGCATCACGTTTTACCAGATTGTTGTGCAGATACATCTCGCGCAAATAAAACGAATGCATCGCGGCCGGCATGCGTGTGGTATCCATGTTCCAGAACAGCACGTCGAAGGCCGGTAGCGGCTCGCCGAACAGGTAACTCTTTTCAAAATAATGCCAGACCAGGCTGTTCGAACGCAGCAGGCGGAAACTCGAAGCCATGTCATTGCCATCGAGATAACCGGTTTTCGCCATTTTCTCTTCAAGCGCCCGAATGGCGCCTTCGTCGATGAATACGTCGATGTCACCCGGCTTGGAAAAATCGACCAGGGTGGTAAACAAGGTCCAGTGCGCGACCGGCATTTTCTTTTCACCGTAGTGCCGCGTTGCCCAGGCCATATAGGTGCTGACCAGGGTGCCGCCAATGCAATAACCGGTCAGATGCACCTGCGGCACCTTGCACAGCTTGCATACCGCGCCGACCACCTGATCAACGCCTTCACGTAGATAATCATCAAAACTGACGCTGCCCATCGCTGCCGTCGGGTTTTTCCAGCTGGTGATGAAAACGCTGTAACCCTGATCGGTGAGGTACTTGACCATGCTCTTCTTGGGCGTCAGATCGAGGATATAGAACTTGTTGATCCACGGCGTGATGATGACGATCGGCGTTTTGTGAACCTTGGCAGTGGTCGGCGTGTAATGGATCAACTCGACCATGCGGTTGCGGAAAACGACACGGCCCGACGTCGTTGCCAGATCGCCGCCGACCGTGAAGGCATCGGCCTCGACCATCCGGATATTCTTTGCCTGCACATCACGCATCAGGTGCTTGACCCCCTCCTGCAGGCTCGCACCATTGCTTTCAACGAATTTACGCATGGCAATCGGGTTGGTAAAAAAGAAATTGGTCGGCGCCATTGCGTTCAGCCATTTCCGCACCCAGAACGCTGCCCGCCGGCGCTCCCGCTCGGAAAGGCCCGGAGTTTCGAAGAGCATGTCCTCAAGCCGGTGCGTCAAGGCAAGATAGGATTCCTTGATGATGTCCCAGGTCGGCGCCTCGCTCCACACCGGATCAGCAAAGCGTGCATCATCGGCATGCGGCGTAATCACATCCTCGCTCGGCATGCCCGCGGCCCGGCGCAACAGATGACTCTGCAGGGCCACGACATCGCCCGACATCGCACTAATCGCCCGCGACAACTCCTGCGGATGCATCATCCACGCGGCCTGCGCGTT
>JBIKLY010000005.1:0-70274 GCA_044359525.1 Rhodocyclaceae bacterium
CGGCGGGCAAGAACACGGCGGCCAAGGCCCCGGCGACGACGCCGGCCTCCGGCGGCAGCGCCACGACCAAACTGACGGACACCAAAGCGCCGCCGACCACGGACGAGAAAAACGACGACGGTACCAGCAACGGCGGTGGCGTGAGTGTTGCCGCAGCGGTTGGCGTAAACGTCGGCATCAACACCACTACGGCGAGCGTTGCCAAGAGTAAAAAGATCAGCAGCACGGGCGGCGCGCTCAAGGTCAAGAGTGCAGCGCAGACCGATGCCAAGGCCAAGGCTGACGGTAGCCAGGTCAATGGCGGCAATACCGATGTGGGCGTTGGCGCGGCGGTCGCGCTCAACCTCGGCGTCGGCACCAATGTCGCAGTGATCGGCGACAACGCCGACGTCGATACCAAGGGCGTCACGGTACAGGCCGTGATGGCGGTTGTACCGGCCAAGGATGCGACCCCGGCCGACAAGACCAGCGACTTCGGCGCGGACGCCAAAAGTGGTGCTGGCGCTAACAACGTCGGCATCGCCGGCGCACTGGCAGTGAATGCTGCGATCAACACCACGGTAGCAGCGATCGAAGGCGACAAGGACAGCAGCGGCGCGGGCGCCAACGTCAACGCCACCACGGCGAATGGTGCCGGCGACGTACTGGTTGAAGCACAAAGCGCGACCAGGAACACGGTCGTCTCCGGCGCCGTCGTCAAGATGGAAGGCGACAAAGCCAACGTCGGCATCGGCGCCTCAGTGGGCATGAACGTCGCGGTGAACACCACCGTCGCCGAGATTGGTGACAGCGCGATTCTGAGCGGTGGCAAAGACCTCGACCTGAACGCCACGGCCGATCACGCCATGAGCACCACCGTCACCGGTGGCGCGGCGGGCGCCAAGGTCTCGGTGACGCCGGTCGCTGCCGTCTCCATTGCGGTAAATACCACGACGGCGCGTGCCGGGAATTCGGCGACGGCGCTGGGCTTGAGTGGGGTGTTGTCGGCTCACGCCGATCAAACCGATACCGTGACAACGAAGGCGAACGGCCAGGCGCAGGGTGATGTCGCTGTCGGCGCTTCGCTGGCGGCATCGGTCGTGGTCGAGACCGTATCGGCCAGCGTCGAGCGGAGTGTCAGTTCGTCAACCGGGATTGATCTCGGTGCGTCGTCGGAATCGTCGATCAGGACGGAAGCAGTTGCCGGCGCCAAGGGTGCCAAGGCCGCAGCCAAGGATCCGGGAACTGGAGAGGAAAAGCCGGAAGCGGGTACCACGGTCGACGAGCAGAAGAAGACGCAACTCGATTCCGCCAAGAAGCGGAACGACAGCACCCGGACGCTCGATACTGATACCAAGACGCCGAAAGCCGAGACGCCGGAAGTCAACAAGAACGATACAACGGAGATCAGCAAGGATCAGCCGCCGGCCAAGCCGCCCGCAACCAACGACAAGAAGCAGGAATCGAAGAAGGTCAGCGTGGCGGCGGCCATCGGGGTTGGCGTCGTCGTCAACCAGGCAACAGCGACCATCGGCGGTGCCGGGCGCAGCGTTCGCACCACGGGCAAGATGGATGTCAAAGCCAGCACCGACACGAACTACGAGACGATGGCCACCGGCGAAGCGGTTTCCGACAATATCGGCATTGCCGCCGCCGTGGCTTTGACGGGAACATTCAACAAGACCCAGGCCAATATTGCCGCTGGTACGACTGTGGTCCAGGCCGGTGACATCAACGTCATTGCCGCCGCGAATCAGAATCGCAATGCAGCCTTCCGTCTCGACATGGCCGCCGAGGCAGTCTCGGGCGCCAGCGGCGGGGATGTGGCGGTCGCCGGTTCATTGGCCGTGGTCGGCAACTACAACGAAACGCGGGCATCGATCGACGAAGGTGTCATTATCGGCACGGATCATGACCTTGACGGCGATATCGACCACGTCGGCAACGTCACCGTCAAGGCCGACGAGACCAGCAAGCTTGCTGCGCGTGCGCGCGCCGGCGCCCTGTCCACCGGCAAGGAAAGCAAGGCCGGCGTGGGGGCCTCCTTTGCCGCGATTCTTGCCTATGACAAGACCACCGCTGCGGCCGGTTATGACACCCTTTGGGGTAGCTTTTATACACCGACCCACATTTATGCCAATTCACTGACGGTGGCGGCGGCCAAGCACAAGGTCGAGTTCGCCTCGCCGCTGGACTTCATTCCGAAGTCGATCGGCGGCGTGCAGACCTGGGTGAAGAACTTTGATTTCGACACCCTCGATCCGCTCAACTATCTGGGCTCGAACAACTATTACACTGAAGCCGTGGCGGGTGCCGCGGCCAAGGGCGACGCGGCGGTGGCCGGCGCCTTCTCGGTGAATCTGTTCATGAACACCACCGAGGCCTACCTCGGCAAGAATGTCAATGTCACAACCTCCGGAATCCAGGCGGGAACGCATCCTGAACATCTGGGCGTTGAAGTGGCTGCACGGTCGGATACCAAAGCCATCGCCTTTGCCGGCGCCGTGGCTGGCGCCAAGCAAGCGGGTGTCGGCATCTCCAATACCGATATCGTCAATTTCGACGAGACCAACGCCTCGATCGGCGGCGGCTCGGTTGTAAAAGCCGGCGCTGGCGGCGCAGTGACGGATAACGGCGTCAAAGTTACGGCGGACGCATCGCAGGTGGTCGCCAACGTTTCGGTGAGCGGCGGCATCGCAACGGGCAGCACCGGGGTCGGCGGTGTGCTTGGCATCAACCTGTCCATGAACAAGGCCGAGACCTCGATAGCCGACGCAGCGCAGGTACAGGCCGAGGGCAACGTGACCGTCGCCGCAAGCAACGACACCACGATGGTGATGATCGCCGGCGGAGTCGGCGGTGGCAAGGAAGTCGGCGTCGGCGGCGCAATCGCACTCGACGGCGTGTGGAACCGGACTTTGGCGAGCATCGGCAAGGATGCGGTGGTCGATGCGAAGAAAACCATCACGGTGGCGGCGGATGCCGACGAGACCGTGGTGAGCGCCGTGGTCGCTGGTGCTGGTGGCGGGAAAGTCGGTGTTGCGGCGGCTTTGTCTTTGAATGTGATCGTGGCGGATACCGAAGCCTCGGTCGGCGAGGGTGCGAAACTCAACGCCAGCGCCGGTTTCGAGAATGCCGAGAAGGTCGCCATCACTGCGCGTGACGACACCGTGCTGGTTGGCGTGTCTGGCGGCGGCGCGGGTGGCGGCGATGCGGGCGTCGGCGCGGCGCTGGATACCGCCGTCGTGGTCAAGAAGGTGAAAGCCTTCATCGCCGATGACACCGTGGCTGATGGCAAGGTAGCCACCGTCAAGGCGGACAAGGAAGTTGTAATTGATGCGGCGGCAACGGAAGCCATTGTTTCCATTGCGGCCGGCTTTGCCGGCGGCGCCAAGGCAGGGGTCGGCGGCTCGGTTTCGATCGGCGTGGTGGCGAATGAGGTACAGGCTTTTGTCGGCAAGTCGGCTGCGGTCGATACCGATGGCAATGTGCTGATCAGTGCCCAGGACGACACGACGGCTGTTTTGACCGCGATCGCGGGGGCTGGTGGCGGTCAGGCCGGTGTCGGCGGCTCGCTCGCGGTGGCAACACTGGTGGGCAGTACCAAGGCCTATGTCGGCGAGAGTGCCCAGATCAACGCCCGGGGTCTCGGTGATGCGGCCAGCGTCTATAGCGGCGCGACAGGGAAGGTGAAGGAAGATGCCAAGGGGCTTTCCGTCACTGCATACAACACCGAAAACGTGGTCACCACCGATGTCAGCGGTGCTGGCGGCGGCAATGCGGGGGTAGCTGTTGCCGTGTCGGCAAACGTCATCGCCAACACGGCGGAGGCCTACATCGGCCGCTCGGCGAAAGTTAACGAAACCAACGCGGCGGCGGGCGCCGATCAGCAGGTCCGGGTCAAGGCCGTCGACGAGACGGTGCTGGTGAATAATGCCGGCGGCGTAGGTGGCGGCGGCAGCGCCGGGGTCGGTGGGGCTGCCAACATCGGCGTCATTGCCAAGACCACCAAGGCCTGGATCGGCAGTTCGGCCCTGGTCAATGCCAAGAAGGCTGTCGACCTGGACGCAACGTCATCGGAAGTTACGGTTTCCGGTACGCTCGGCTTCGCTATCGGGGGCAGCGCCGGTGTCGGCGCCTCGCTGGGCGGCGTCGGGCTGTTCAATACCACCGAGGCCTATATTGAAGATGCGGCGGACGCGGCGACGGCCGCCAAGGTGAATGTTTCCGGCGGCGACCTCAGGGTCGAGGCCAGCGACCTGGCCACGACCACGCTGCTAACGGGTGGTGGTGGCGGTGGCGGCAGCGCCGGCGTTGGCGGCGCCATTGCGGTGAGCGTGAATGCCAGCACGACGCGGGCAAAACTCGGCAACTACGCCGAGACCAACGCGACGGGGACTACCGCGGTGCATGCGGATTCCGTCGCGAACACCAATACCGTGACGGTCGCGGGCGCCGGCGGCGGTTCTGCCGGCGTCGGCGGCGCGGCGTCGATCAAGGTCGTGGTGTCGAAGACCGAAGCGGGCATCGGCAATAACGCCAAGGTCAATCAGGATGCGGCCTACAAGGCAGCGGGTCAGAGCGTCGATGTCAAGGCCACCGACAAGATCATCACCGTCGGTGTCGGCGGTGTCGGCGCTGGCGGCGGCGCGGCGGGTGTCGGCGGTTCGGCCGACATCACGGTAGTCCTCAACACCACCTCCGCCTATATCGGCAACAATGCCAAGGTGGCGGCCGTCAAGGACGTCAAGGTCGATGCCTCGTCCGAGAAATACGTCAACTCGGCGACCTTTGCCGGGGCCGGTGGCGGCGCGGCCGGCGTCGCCGGCGGCATCTCGATCATTTCCGTGGGCTCCCTGCTCGATGGCGAGGCCACCAGTGGCTTGAGCCCAAAGGATGAAAACGGGAATCCCACGACAACGCATAAGCAGGCCGACGACCTGACGACCAAGAGTTCTGTGGGCGACCTGCTGGGCAGTGGGGCGCAGTCGCAGGAAACCAAGGGCGTGCTGGACAACAACGCGAGCAAGATGGCGATCAGCAGCCATGTCGGCCGTACCGCGCCGATCACGTTCAAGAACACCCAGGCCTTCATCGGCAACGGTGCCGAGGTCAAGGCGGGCGAAAACGTCACGGTTGCCGCCAAGGACACGACGCTGGCCATCCTTGCCGCCGGCGCGGGTGCCGGCGGTGGCGCCGCCGGCGTAGCGGGTACGCTCGGCGTGGTGCTGCTGCATGATTCGGCCGAAGCCTTCATCGCCGACAACGCCAAGGTCGATGCCGGCAAGACCGTCGCCGTGAATGCGGTGACCGGCGAGAATGTGTTCAACGTCGCGGTCACCGGCGCCGGTGCCGGCGCCGCTGCGGTCAATGGGTCGATCGTGGTCAACGTCGTGTCGTCCGATACTTCCGCCTATATCGGTGCTGCGGACATCAACAAGGATGCCGTGATGGATGCGGCGAACGCCACGCAGTCGGTGGCGGTGACCGCGAACAGCAGCAGCAACCTCGTTGCCGTGGCCGGTGCCGGTAACGGCGCCGGTGCCGCGGCGGTGGGCGGCGTACTCAACGTCAATACCCTCGTCAAGCGCACCAAAGCCTACATCGCGCGTGACGCCGACGTGGCGGCGGACGAGAACGTCAAGGTTGCGGCCGAGTCGGCGCAGAACATAGTCGCCGTTGGCGCCTCGTTCGGCGGCGCGGGTGCCGCGGCGGTCAGCGCGGCGGCCGAAGTCAATGTCGTCGCCAATGTCACCGAAGCCTTCATCGGCGCGGCGCGTGGTGATGCGGACAAGAGTACCGGAGCCACCGTCGATTCCGATGGCAACGTCAGTGTTTCCGCCGTCGATGACACGCTGGTCGTGGCCCTCTCGGCCGTCGGCAATGGCGCCGGTGCGGCGGCGGTCGGCGGTATCGTTGGTGCCAATGTAATTTCCAGCCAGACGCGGGCCTATGTCTCGGAAAATTCCGAAGTCAATGCCCGCGGCAAGGTTGCCGGCACCGAGGTTTATAACGGCACCATCGCCGATGCGACAGCGGCGCAGAAAACCCCGGCGGTGCCCGGCGGCGGTAGCGGCGACATCGACATCGACCGCGACGGCACCGCCGACGGCAACGTCGGCAACGGCGCATCCCTGACCACCAAGACTGGTAGCGGCACGCAGAGCACGGTCAATCCCGGTGCGGCGAAGGACGCCGACGGCAATCCCATCGCCGGCGCTTCGGGTGGCCTCGGCACCAAGGGCACGGATACGGTCAAGGGGCTGTCGGTCCTGGCCATGGGCAACGAAAAAATAGTCACCGCGACGATCGGCGTCGCCGGTGCCGGCGCCGCCGCCGTGACCGGTGCGGCGACGGCGAACGTGATCGTTTCCGAGACCGAGGCCAGTATCAAGGACGGGGCGCGGATCAACATGAGCGGTGCTGCTGGTGACGATCCGGCGGTTCGCATCCGTGCTACAGACAACACGTTTATGGTGCAGGCGGGTGGTACCGTCACGGGGGCCGGTGCGGCCGCCGTGAGCGGAACCGTCAACACCGGCATCGTGGCCAAGAAAACCGCGGCCCGCATCGGCGATGCCGATGTCAAGGCCAGCGACGTCGAAGTGACGGCGGATTCGAGCGAGAAAATCTTCACCCTGACCGCCAATGTGTCGATCGCCGGCGCAGCCGGGGTTGGTGCCGGGGTCGGCGTCAATGTCATCGCCAACGAGACGTCCGCCAGCATCGGCGCCGGCGCCAATATCGACACCACGGACGACATCGATGTGAACGCCAGGCAGAATTCGCTGCTGAACGTCAATACCGTTGCCGTTGCCGGCGGCATTGCCGGCGTCGGCGGTGCGTTCTCGGTGGGTGTCATTGCCAACAAGACCAAGGCCTATGTGGAAGGCTCGGATGACCTTGCCGACCGGACGATGCTGAATGCCGGCGGCAACACATCAGTCAGTGCGGCGTCGGAAGAGAACCTGGTTACCAGCACCGTCAGCGGCGCTGGTGGTGTGGCCGGGGTGACAGGGGCATTCGGGGTCAAGGTCATCAAGTCCGACACCGATGCGTATATCGGCAAAAACAGCATCGTCACGGCTGATGAAGTAGACGTCAATGCGACCGACAGGACACGCGTAGTCAGTGTCGGCGGTGCGGTGACGGGCGGCCTGGTCGGGGTCGGTGGCACGGTCGATGCAACAATCGTTTTGAACACTACCTCGGCCCATATCGATAGCGGTGCGCAAATTACGGCGGTTCATGACGTGAAAATCGAGGCTTTGTCCGACAAGCTCGTCAATTCGACCACCTTCGCCGGCTCGGGCGGCGCGGTCGGCGTTGCCGGCGCGGTCTCGATCGTCTCGGTGGGATCACTGCTCGACGGCGAGGCGAAGAACGGACTGAATGGTGACGACACCGGGTCACTGGTGGATGCCAGGATCAAGGAAGACAAGGTCAGCACGCAGTTGGGCAACTCCACGCACGTTCAGGGTGTGAAGACGGACGTTGCCAACCGGACCGCAAATCAAGGTGTGGCCGGCGATCTGAAAGGCACCGTACCACCGCCGCTCAAGAACACCATGGCCTTCATCGGCAGCGGTGCTCAGGTCAAGGCGGGTGATAACGTTACCGTCACGGCCGCGGACAAGACGCTGGCCGTGGTTTCAGCAGGTGCCGGTGCCGTTGGCGCCTTCGCCGGCGTGGCGGGTACCGTCGGCGTTGTGCTGCTGCACGATTCTGCCGAAGCCTTTGTCGCCGGTGGCGCCAAAGTCGATGCCGGCAAGACAATCACTGTCGGCGCGACGACCAGGGACGATGTGTTCAACACTGGCATTACCGGCAGCGGTGCAGCCGGCGTGGCGGCCGGCGGGTCGGTCGTGGTCAACGTTGTGACGTCGGATACCGCGGCGTATATCGGCGATGCGGACATCAACAAGGATGCCGGCATGGATGCGGCGAGTGCCGAGCAGTCGGTGGCCGTGACCGCGAACAGCGGCAGCAACATCGTCACCGTCGCCGGTGCCGGCGGCGTGGCCGGCGGGGCGTCGATCGGCGGCGTCATCAACGTCAACGCCCTGAGCAAGGAGACGAAGGCCTACATCGCAAGCGGCGCGGATGTTGCCGCCGACAAGAATGTCGATGTGGTCGCGAGTTCAGCCGAAAACGTGGTCGGCGCCGGGGTCACCATCCGTGGCGCCGGTCTGGGTGCGGCAGGTGCGGTGATTTCTGCCAACGTGGTCGATAACACCACCGAGGCTTACATCGACGGGGCGAAGGTCGATTCGGACGGCAACGTCAAGTTGTCCGCCGTCGACGACACGCTGATCGTGGCGGTTTCTGCGGTGGCCAATGGTGCGGGCGGCATGGGTGTGGGCCTCAACGTCGGCGCCAACGCCATTTCCAACGAGACGCGGGCCTATGTTTCCGGCGCTTCGCAGATCGATGCGCGCGGCAACGCCGCAGGCACCACTGTTTACACCGGTGAGATCTCGTCGACGCCGGGCGCAATGCCGGCGCTTCCGGCCGGTCAGAGCGGCAGTGCCGACATCGACCGTGATGGAACTTCGGATGGCAGCGTGAGCGGCGGTGCGTCGTTCAACGTCGGCGGCAAGGCGGTCAATCCGGCAGCGGCAAAGGCATCGGACGGCAGCGCCATAGACGGTATCTCCGGCGGGCTGGGTGCCAAGGGCGAGGAGACGGTCAAGGGCTTGTCCGTCGTCGCCATCAACAACGAAAAAATGATCACTGCGACGGTCGGCGTGGCCGTGGCCGGGGGGAGGTCGCAGACCGGCGCCTCCACGGCCAACTTGATCAGCTCCGTGACCGAAGCCAGCATCCGCGACGGGGTGAAGATCAACGACGGCGGCGCAAGCGCAAACTCGGCGGTGCGCGTCCGCGCTGCCGACAATACCCTCATGGTGCAGGTCGGCGGTACCTTCGCCGGCGCCGGCGCAATGGGTCTCTCCGGTGCCATCAACAGCGGCATCGTCACCAAGCAGACCACTGCGCGCGTCGGCGATGCCGACGTCAAGGCCAGCAACGTCGAAGTCACCGCAGACTCCAGTGAGGATGTCTACAACGTCACCGTCAACGCGGCGCTTGCCGGCGGGGCGGCTGTTGGCGGCGCGGCGGGAGTCGATGTGATTCGCAACAAGACCTACGCCAGCATCGGCGCCGGCGCCGATATTGACGCCACGGGCAACCTCCGGGTCAGTGCCACGCAGGACTCGGCGATCGACCTGTACACCGTCAGTGGTTCTGCCGCCGGCCTCGTCGGCGTCAGCGGCGCGGTTTCGGTGGGCGTCATCGCCAATGAAACGAAGGCCTATGTGGAAGGCTCGACGGTCAACGCGGCGACCCTGAATGCAGGAGGCACCACCGAGGTCGTCGCGGACTCGGCGGAAAAGATCACCAGTGTCACCATCAGCGGCGCGGCCGGCGGTCTCGCCGGCGTGGCCGGCGCGGTTGGGGTCAAGGTGGTCGAATCGAAGACCGAGGCTTTCATCGGCAACAACACCCGCGTCAACCAGACGCGAAACGGCGCGGCGCAGGACGTTATCGTCAGCGCGACCGACGCGGTGACGCTGCGCGGCGGCGGCGGCACGGTGGCGCTGGCCGGTTACGCCGGCGTCGGTGCTACGTCTGAAATCAACATCGTGCGCAATACCACAACCGCCTATATCGGCGATGCGGCCCTGGTGGATGCGGATCGTGACGTGAGCGTCAGTGCCGCGTCGACCAAGGATGTGCAGTCGGCGGCCATTGCCGCCGCCGGCGGACTCTCGGTCGGCATTGGCGGTGCGCTTTCGGTGGTCACCATCGGCGCCAAGCTCGATGCTGACGCTCAAGGTGGCCTGAGCGACCCGAGCGGCGGTGGCAACACCGCATCATCGGTCGATAGCCAGATAGCCAAAGATGAGGTCAGCGGCCAACTGGGCAGTTCCGAGCACGTGCAGGGGATGAAGAGTGATGTCTCCGGCGGCATTGGCAGCCTGGGCGTGGCGGCGAAGATGAACGAATCGTCCACGGCTTCGCTTGACAAGACCCGCGCTTACATCGGCGGCGGCAGCAAGGTCAAGGCGGGAGACGATGTCACGGTTACTGCGACCGACAAGGTCAAGCTCGACATCAAAGTTGCGGGTGCGGCGGGCGGCTTCGTCGGCATCGGCGGCGCGCTCGGCATCGGGGTGGTCAACAGCACTACCGAGGCGTTTGCAGGTGCGTCGGCGCAGGTCGAGGCAGGCGATGATCTGAAGATCGAAGCCAGGACCAAAAACCTCGACGCCAGCGGTTCGAAGGTAACTGCTGTTGCCGGTGCCGGTGGCATTATCGGCCTCGGTGCGGCGGTCGCGGTGATGAACAACACCAGCAGCACGAAGGCGACCATAGGCAATGGCAGCACGCTTACGGGCGACGTTACGGTGAGTGCCGAAACCGACACCAAGCAATTTGCTTCGGCTTCGGGCATTGCCGTCGGCGTGGTCGCCGTCGGCGCCAGCATCGCCAGCGTCGGCAGCGATACCGATACCCGCGCCAAGCTGGGTTCCAACGTCACAGTCGCAGGTGACGGCCTGGCGGTGCGCGCTAGCGGCACGGACGACAATTTTGCGACCGCGACTGCCGGCAGCGGCGGCCTGATTGCCGGTTCCGCGGCGGCGGCGAACACCACGAGTACCAGCAACACCATCGCGTCGGTCGGCGCTGGCGATGCCAGCCATCAGGCCAGCGTTGGCAGCTTCGAGGTCGACGCCACCCATACCACGCGCTTCAACGCCGATGTCGACAGTGTCAATGCATCGATTGCCGGTTCGAGCGGCGCCCTGGCCCGGCACGTGGTCGACAGCACGGTTCTGGCCGAGGCCGCGGATGACGCCCGGGTGCTGGCGAATAGTGTCAGGATCTCGGCCGGAAACCGCATCGAGAAGGACTGGCTGGGCGGCAGCGGCGACAGCGCGGCATGGAACATCCGTGCCGGCTCCGGTGGTGTCATCGGCGCGCCGGCCGGTAAGAGCGAGACGCTCATCACGCAGGATACGACGGCCCGCGTCGGCGATAACGCGAAGATCCACGTGCTGGCGCCGGTATCCGGCGACGGCGTGTTCAAGATGGACGCGAGCAATGTGATCATCGCCCGCGACAAGGCCAAGCTGGACTCCGGCGGCGCCATCGCGATCGCCAAAGCGACCTCCTTGATTACCGTGGATCGTTCGGACGCAACGGCCAGTTTCGGTACCAACGCTGAAGTCATCAGCGACGTCGGCAGCATCGATGCCGGCTCACGCAACGACGC
Organism: Rhodocyclaceae bacterium; assembly: GCA_044359525.1. Taxonomy (GTDB): domain Bacteria; phylum Pseudomonadota; class Gammaproteobacteria; order Burkholderiales; family Rhodocyclaceae; genus CAJBIL01. Next base: position 11,258 of record JBIKLY010000005.1, read on the forward strand.
GACCATCGAAACCCGGGCAGCGGCTGATACCTACGGCCTTGCCGGAGCACCGGACGGCAGCGCCCACAGCGTATTCCGCGGTGACACTAACACCGTGGTCGGCAGCGGCGCATTGCTGCGTGCTGACGACGGCGCCGTCAATCTGGCGGCGGGCCGGGATTCCTCCGGTAACGCCGGCGGCATCGACGCGCGTTCCGCCGTCAATCTCTGGAACAAGACGGCGATCCCGATCCCGACTGTGCCGGATGCATTGACCAGCGTGGTCAATAATGCCGACCTCACCGTGCTCGGCACTGCCAGCCTCCTGGCCGCGACCGACATCACCTTGACGGCCGACCGGGGCAGTGTCCTGACTAGTGCTACAGGCATAGGTAAGGACATCTACCGCGAAACGGCAGCGGCGATTGCCAGCGGCATCAGCAATCTGTTCGGCGGTGACGACGTGTCCTTCGACGTGCGCGGTGGCAGCGCCACGGCGGGCGGCTTCGCCGGCGTGCGGGTGGACGGTAACGTCGAGACCGGTATCTACAAGGATGCCAGCCTGGCGCTTGACGTGCAGAACTACAACGCGACGACCCGTGCCTGGGATCTCAAGGTCACCCGTTCGCGCGGCGTGGCCGAGCCGACGATCGAGTTCCAGGTTGGCATTGCCGCCGACATCAACAAGCGCCGCACCCTGCTGGTCAAGCTGGCCTTTGAGTACTCAGGGACGGCGGCCGGCGACGCCTACCAGGCCGAAGTCAATTTTCTCGAGCACAAGCTGGTCGACCTCGGCCTAGCCTATCGCGACGGAACCGGCACTATCATCCTCGGCACCGGCGGCGGCACCGGCACCAGCCCGCGCGCCGCGGCGCTGACCCGGGTGACCACGCTGACGACGCAGAGGGACGACATCGTTAACAACCGGTTGCCTCCGGTGCAGACGCAGCTCAATACCGCCACCACCGCACGCGACACTGCGCTCGACAACTACAACAACGTATTTACGGCACGCGCCACCGCGCTGTCGTTGTGGGCCATCGAAGCAGCCAAGGGTGCTTCTGCCAATGCCGCTTACATCACGGCAAGGAAGGCGGAAGTCGCGACGGCGGAAAGCACTTTGACCACGAGCGGCGCCACCGGCTGGGTGGCGCAGGCCGCGGCCGCATCGCCCAACGTGACACTGGCCAACACCGAACGCAGCAACTACAACACGAATACCGTGACCCCGCTGCAAACCCAGGTGACCTCGCTGACCGACCAGAAGGACGTGCTGGTGACCCAGCGCGACAACCTGGTCGACAACCTCTTCGTCCTCAATCGCCAGATCGCCGGCTATACCGACACCGCTCCCGATCCTGATGTGGTCTATGCGCCGCTGTCGAACGTCGCGCCTTCCGGCCCGGCGGCTGATTTCATCACCGTTCCCAACATCAAGGCGCAGCTCGGCAGCATCCGCGTCACCGCCGATGTGCTGACCGGCTCCGGCAAGCTCAAGGCGCCGGGCGACGCCAGGGTCACGATTACCAACAACACGCCGAACTACCTGATCGTCAAGGACATCGAGGTCGACGCCGACGCAGCTCGCGTCGCCTTCAATGGTGTCGATGTCGCCAGCAACGCCGACATCGGCCGCCTTAACCGGCCCGGCCATACGGCTGCATTCAGCGAAATCATCACCGGCGGCTCGAATCCCTCGCAGCCCGAAGTCAGGATCACCAGTACCTACGACCCGAACAGCTCACCCTACCGGATCGGGTCGGCGCCGGACATTCGTCTGACCGGCAACATCAGCAACCCGCGCGGTCTGGTGAAAGTCGAGAGCGCGGCGGGCTCCATCCTGTCGCAAGGCAACATCTACGCAGGGACTGTGGATATCAAGGCCGCCAACGGCGACTTCGTGCAGAGCTATGTGGATAACTTCTTCCACATCGGCGGCGATCCCAAGGCGATCGCCGAGGGCACCACCACGCCGGGCGGCATCGTGGCCAACGGCAGCGTCTTCATCAGTTCCCGCTACCTCAACATCAATGGCATCATCCAGAGCGGCGTCGATTCCTATACGCTGACGCTGCCGGCCGCCGGCGCGACGCTGACCGGCTCGGCTTCGATGCTGGGCTTGACCTCGGCCGGCAATAACCAGGCCGCGATGGACGCCTACCGGATCGCCAATCCGACCGGCGTCACCACCTTCACCAATGATCGTGGCGCCGTGGTTACCTACAACGCCGCGAAGAACCGCCTCGAAGTCAGCGAAGCCTTCGCGCTGACGGATGCGGCGTCGGCGCAGGGCAAGTCGCGCAATCCGACTGGCGAATACGCCCTGGTTACCGACTACGGCAACATCGGCGCCCGCTACGATACGACCAACAACCGCTATCTGATCAACGGCACCGAGGTCAAGGGCGGCTACATCCAGCTCTTCGGCCAGATCTTGAACACCGCCAGCCCGGCGGCCGGCACCGGTACCGGCAAGCTGCGCGTGCTCGACGGTTATGGGCAGATCAATATCGCCAATCCGAGCGGCAAGGACATCGTACTGGCACGGCTGGACGCCGGGCAGGGCACGGCCGGCGTGATCGACATCACCGACATCCAGTACGTAGACGCCAACAACGCAGCACATTCGATCAAATCCCTCATCACGCGCGAAAACGGCAACGTCAAGATCACCCAGAAGGGCCGCTGGACGCTCAACGGTTCCGGCCTGCCGGTGGCCTTCGACGACAACTGGACAGCTACGTCGACTACCGGGTCGGTCATCGGCGCCACGGGGATCAGCGGTGCGACCAGCACCCGCAGCGCGACCTACAAGCCGCAGCCCGGCCTTGCCTTCACCTACACCACCGGCGAGGACCAATCGACTTACGAGGATTTCAGCTACGAAGGCACGCAGTTCATCGGCATCTCGGCCTGGAGAACCTGGCCCAACCTCACGGACTACCGCATCGCCGGGCCCTACAAGAGCGGCACGCCGCGGGAGCTGGAAAAAGGGCGCTACCTGTCGTCCGGTCGGCCACTGGCGAATGCCTATAGCACAACGAGCAGCACGGAAATCGCCAATGGTCCGGCGGAGTTCAAGACGACCAACGAGTACAGCTATTGCGACTGGTGGTCGCTGTGCATCACGCAGACCTACCACATCGATTTCAGCCGGATCACGCCGACCAAGGACATCGTCTCCAACTTCCTGCGCGCCGACAATCCGATCGCCATCGAGTTCATCGGCGCCGATTTCGGCACGATAGGCGTGCGCTCGGCGCAGAACGCCATCCTCACCGGGGTAATCAGCAACAAGACCGGCACCACCACCCTCATCGCCGGCAATTCCGGCACCGGTGTCACGGCGGCGAACAAGAGCATCGTGCAGGGCAACGACGAGGCGCTGATCAGATCGAAGGATCTGATCCTTGGCGCCAGCGGCAGCATCGGCGCCACGCTCGACGCGAATCCGGTGCGCCTCATCCGCACCGACATCAGCGGCACCCTCACTGCCGCCGCCAGCAACGGCAACGTACTGGTGCGCCAGACGCTGGGCGACCTCAAGGTCGATACCGTCACCGCGGGCGGCAGTTCGCCCGCCGGCACCTCGCGCGTCACGCTGCAGGCCGAAGGCAGCATCGTCGCTGCCGGCGGCGCCAGCCGGATCGAGGCCGACCGCGTCGATCTGAGCTCCGATACCGGCAGCATCGGTTCCATCGCCGCGCCGGTGCTGGTCAACGTCGGCTACACCGACGATACCGCGCTGCGTCCCTACTACGGCCTCAAGGCTGCGGCGCAGGACGACATCGGCGTTGCGACCGGGACGTGGGCCGGCAACACGGCCGGCAACCTGCTGGTCGACACCGTTGTCTCGACCGGCGGCAACGTCAAGCTCGTTGCCCCGGGCCGCATCATCGACAACAACCCGATCGAACAGGTGGACACCCGCACCTGGGCCGAATTGCTGGCCTACTGGGACTCGCTGGCCCTGCGCACGGGCAGTGCCGAGAACGACGCCAAGCAGCAACAGGCGATCAAGGCCTTCGAATTCGGCAAGACCGCCAACTACCGGCTTTACTGGCAGATGCGTCAGCGTGCGGGCGAACCGGCGGGCTATAACCCGTCCTTTGCTTACGCCACGACGCCGGCGGAACGCGCGGCACTCACCGCCTCGGGCATGACGGGTGGGCAGATCACGACTTTCGAGAACAACCGCAGCGCGCAGTACCACCAGTTGAATACCGATGTCGGCAGCCTCAACGGCGGCAGCTTCGCGGACAGCTACACCTATGCGGCCACCACCAACGAGCGCAACGCGATCCTGCACAAGGCCTCATGGAGCGAACGCGAACTGGCGATTTCGGTCAGCCCCGGACTGCTGAAGAACCTCACCAACACCAACCCGGTGATCAAGAGCGCCAACGTCCAGGGCAAGACCGTCACGCTGCAGGCCGGCGTCGCCATCGGCGAAACCTCCGGCGACATGGCGATTTCGACCAGCATCGCGCCGTCGGCCCTGACCGATGCGCAGAAGGTCGCCCTGGCGGTCGCCGAGCGTGCCGACATCAGCATTACCGACAGCTTGATTACGGTACGGCAGCGCAAGCCCTTCAACTTCGACGCTACCACGGCCTTGAATGTCAGCGTCACCCCGGCGGTCTCGGCGCACGCCGACAACGGCAAGGCCTTCCTCGCCTCGCTTGGCGATGGCCTGCTGGGCAACATCAGCGTTCCTGGCGATACGCGGGTCAAGGTGCACGGTTCCATTCTCAATGCGCCGGTTTCGCTGGTGCAGACCGGTAACCTGATCCTCGAAGCGGCCAACGGCGGTGTAGGTTACGTTCCGTCCGACGGTATCAACCCGGCCGTGTCGCAGCCCATGCAGATCAGCCTGCTGGCCGGGGCGACGCTGACCGCACGCGGTGCCGGCGATGTCGACGTCGTTGAAACCGGCGACCTCAATGTCGATACCGTGTTCTCGCGCGGCAAGGCGAAGCTCACGGCGGCCGGCTCCATTCTCGACGCCTATCCCGGCAGCGAACTCAATGTACTCGCCGGTTTCATCACCCTCGATGCGACCGGCGGTTCGGTCGGCAGCGCCGCCAATCCGCTGGATGTCGGCGTCACCGATCCGCTGGGCCGGATCGAGGCCATCTCGCCGGTCGGCCAGGGCATCTACCTCAACGGACCGCTCGGTGCGCAATTCAACATCGGCAACATCACCTCCGGTGATGCGTTGTCGTTGTCGTCGGATATTGGCATGCTGATCGACGGGACTGTGGTCGCTCCGGGTGCCATCAGCCTGGTCGCGGGCGGTACCATGACCATGACGCCCGAAGCCGACGTTCATGCCACCACGCTGGGTGTGTTCCTGCGTGCCAACGCGCTGACCATGCAGGACGCCCGGTACATGCTGGACAAAGGTCAGGCACTGGATCCGGAATACACGGCAGGCGAAGCTGCGAGGATGCGGGTCGACGTTGGCACCATCGACATCGAGACTGTCGGCGATGCGCTCATCACCGGCATCGAGACCGGCAATCCGACGGCCAGCGCGATCCGCGTAGTCAGCACGGCGGGCCGCATTCTTGACAACGGCGACACGCGGCTCGACATCATTGCCGACACGGCGCCGGCGGCGAAGCTGACCATCTCCGCCGCGCTGGGTATCGGTGACGATCAGCTCGATGTCCGTCTGCTTAATCTGGAAGCGGCATCCGGTGGTGTTGTCGATATCAACGTGCAAAACGGGGTCAATATTGTCAGCGTTAGCGCTGGAGATCGCGTGTGGCTGACCGCTGATGGCGACATTACAGGTAACTCGGTGACCAGTACCGGTACCGGTAATACCAACCCCGACCAGAGTATTTCGATCACTTCGGCTAACGGCACTGTAAATCTGGCTAGTGTGAGTGGCCAGGCCGATGTGGTAATCGCGGGTCAGGCTGGAGTCGCTCTTGGTACGGTGTCGAGTGCTGGTGGTAGCGTCAATGCCGGTTCTGCGAGCGGTAATGTTGATGTTGGTACCACAACGGCAGCGCAGAATATAAGCTTCAGCGCACCAGTGGGGACGGTAAGCGCGGACAGCAGCACCGCTGGCGGCAGTTTTAACGCCAGTTCAGCGCAAGGCATCACCCTCGGTGACGCCACCTCGGGTCGTGACATGACGTTCGATGCGGGGGGTGATTTTGCTGCACGCACACTGTCGAGTACCGGTGGTAGCGTCAATGCTGATTCGACGGGCGGCAATGTCGATGTGGGTACCACAACGGCAGCGCAGAATATAAGCTTCAGCGCACCGGCGGGGACGGTAAGCGCGGACGGCAGCACCGCTGGCGGCAGTTTTAATGCCAGCGCGTTGGGGAATGTGAGCGTCAATATCGGGAGTGCAGGTGACGGGTTCGCGCTTGCTTCTTTCGGCGGTAATGTTGATGCCGGTACGATTACGGCTAACTCAGTCACATTGACGGCGCCCGGTAGCGTGAGTGCTGATACCTTGAACGTGGATTCGAGTGTTTTTCTTTCGGGTTCTAGCGTTAGCGCCAATGTTTATGGTGGTGCCTCTCCGGTCACAGGTTCTGTAACCGGGTTCGGCGGCGCACCGGCTACGAACGTCAATCTGACCTTGTCCGCTCCTGGCGGCTTTGCCTTCGACACCTTCAGTGCAGCATCGGCGACGGTGATCATTCCTGACGGGGCGTTCTCGATTGACCATGCGCTGATTCTGGATCGTGCCACTTTCACGAATCCGATGACGCTTGTTCTGGTCGATCAGCATGATAGGAGCATTCAGCCAGCGGATGTCCAGCTATACTCTGCCGGGTCGCCTTTCTCGATGTATTTGAATGACAACAGCCTGACGACCGATTCGTTCGTGATTCATCGCAGTCCGCAGCACGAAGTCATTACGCCGGGCGGAACGAACACCAGCGTGCTTGAGCAGGCGCAGGAAGACCTTTCCAGTATCTCTAATCTGGAACGCAGCAAGAAGGCGAGTGGCGAGGATGAGGCGCTGGTCGACAGCCTGGTTTCGTACGAAGGTACGCCGGTTTCGCTAGAATGCGATCGTGATAATGATCCGGAGTGCATGGAATGATGATCAGCAGACTGATTCTTGCTGCGACCTTGTGTGCCGCGGTCCCGTCGTTTGCACAGATTCCGGTGTTGCCGAGTGGTGCCTCCTCCGGCGCAACGCTGCAGCGGCAAATCGAGGAGGATCGGCGGCGCAGGGAAGAGGATCGTGACCAGATCAAGCCGGTTATTGAACCGCTGCGACGGGATATTCAGGAGGCTCCGGTTGCCAAACCGGGGGTGGCGTCGGTTCGTTTTATGGTGCGTGAGATACGGTTTACGACATCCGAGATTCTAAGTGCCGAAGAGCTGTCAGTCATTGCAAGCGCCTTTCAGGGGAGGGAGCTCACTCTCGCCGATCTGCAGCAATTGGCCGTGCAGGTGAATGAGTTGTACCGCAAGAAAGGTGTGGTCACCTCACAGGCAGTGATTCCGCCGCAGGACGTCTCCAGCGGGGTAATAACGGTCCGCTTGGTAGAAGGTCGTCTGGGGAAAATACAGATTGAGGGTAACGACTCGACGAATGAGCGTTATGTTGTCGACCGCCTGAGACTGAAGCCTGAAGATCTCATGGATATGAGTACGCTTGAGGATGCGCTGGTGCGCTTCAACCGGACCAACGATGCACAGCTTCAGGCGACGTTGAAGCCGGGTGAGCGCTTCTCAACCACCGATCTGAATATCGTGATGACCGAGCCGCCACGGCAGGAGTTGCGGCTTACCCTGGATAACTCCGGATCCAAAAGCACCGGTACGGAGAGGGTAGGTCTGGCTTACTTCAATCGCAGTGTGTTCGGGTTTCGGGACGATGCCAGTTTGTCGACGACGAAAGCCGATGGGCAGGAAAGCTATTCGGCAACTTACGGGTTTCCTGTCAATTCCTGGGGTGGGCGTTTCAACCTCGGTTATTACGATACCAGTACCGAGATAAAGAAAGGGGCCTTGGCCAGCCTTAACATTACCGGCAAATCCATTGCCCAGATTGCTTCGTTCCGGCAGCCGGCCTTTGTTGATTCGTCGTCGCAGGTTGACCTTGTCGTCGGGGGGAAGAAGGGGAGAAATACCAACTGGATTGACAAGGTGCTTCTGTTACGCACGGACACCCTGGAAAGCAACCTTGGTGTGGATGCGCAATTGTTTGATAGGCAGTCCAACTGGTCTGCAAGCTACATTCGTTCCTTCGGGCAGGCCGAAACGCAAATTTCCGAAAACAAAGGATTTGTCATTGATCGTGGCTCGTTGCGGCACAACCGTGATCTCGGCCATGGGTTTTCTTTTAGAGGCACGCTATCTTGGCAGGAAAGCTCAAGGAGGCTTCTACCCTCTAGCGAGCAGCTATCTATTGGCGGAGAAGGCAGTGTGCGGGGTTACCCGGTAGGCGTCTATACGGGCGATATCGGGCAGGTGATAAATCTTGAATTGCATCATTCCTTGCTTGCCGCGAGCGATGCGACCAATGGCGTAGGCGCAACGGGCTTCTTTTTTCTCGACTATGGCCGGGTCAAACCATATCGCCCTCCCAATAGCCGCCTGGACGACTACGACGAGTTGACGGGCGTCGGTTGGGGCATGCTCGCGTCGATGGGGAAGCACGCCTATGCCAAGTTGACGCTTGGCTACGGACTCGACCGCGTGCCGCAACAATCGCGGAATTACGAGATCAACCTGCAGGTGATTGTCAGCGCCTTCTAATCGCTTCTGCGATCTTTCCGGGGCGGGCCGGGAACTGCTCGTCAATGCGCGGGTGAAAGAGGCTTGTCTGGGGATTTGATCGGCGCCGGGCAGTGTTTTCCCCCTCTGCCGTTGTCGCGAGCGTGGTGATGGGTTACGGCTTGGTTTGCCAGGCAATCTGCACTTTCCGGTGCTGTGTCAAGCAGTCACGGAGATACAGATTAATCAGGCTTTGATAGGGAACGCCAGCTTCCTCTGCCATTCCCTTGAAGTAGCCAATAACATCCTCGGAAAGCCGCATCGTAACGGGCTTCTTGAGCTTTGACGCGTAGGGGTTTTTCCGCGATTTCATTTGGGATAAATCGTATTCCGCTTTCATGGGTGCTCACCTCCATAGAACGTGCTTTCACGTTTGCTTGCGTTTCTCGCTGAAATGATTCGAATCACGTTGCCAGACTCGCGTTCGCAGTGGCAAACAAGAAGCAGATTTGCCCCCGTGCTCAGGCCAAGCAACAAAAAACGATCTTCATTATGAGAGTGCTCTTCATCGAAGAACTGGACTGCAAACTCATCGTAAAACACGGTTTGAGCTTCATCAAAGGAAACGCCGTGCTTTTTGATATTTGCCGCTGCTTTGGCTGAGTCCCATTCGAATTTTATCATACGTACATTGTATTTAACGTCAGGTGGAAGTCAAGGGAATGGGGAATCCTCAACGGTATCGCTTCGATGTCATAAATACACGTCAGGTTCGTGTTCGCTCATGGCGAAAGTGTAGCCGCTCCATTGCTTCTGATAATGTGTTTTGGCGATGTGGCGGGCGATGGCTTGTGCTATCTTCACTTTTTCTGCAGTTCGTCACGGAGCGTCGTTGAGCATGAAAACCTTCCCCATTGCTGTCATCGTTGAGCGCCAGCAGATCGAGAGTCGCTGGGTCGATGAAAAATGGGAAGTCGTCGGCGTGGTACCGGCTTTCGATGCGCCGGTCGAAGACAGCGCGCCGCGCCGGATCTTTGCCGATGAGAAGCGCGAGCAGTTTCTGGTCGGTGGTTTTGCGCTTGAGCTGTTTCGCGATGAGGTCGATAACTATCACCTCAATATCACTTCGCCGATTCCCAAGGTTTTCATCATGTGGCGCATGGATGAGGACGAGGATCAAAAATTCGCCCGGCCGATCATTGTCACGGTGAGCTACGGCGAAGCGGCGCGCTTTCTCGATTCGGGCGAACAGGTCGATGGCGTGGCGATGCCGCAGGAGATTGCCGACTGGGTCGGCGATTTCGTCAATACGCATTACAAGCCGGCGGTGCGCAAGAAGGTCAAGCGTAACGATCCACTGGTGCAGGCGCGGGAAAAACCGAGGCAGCCTTCATGAACAATCCGGCGCGCTTCCTGTCGCGCTGGTCGCGGCTCAAGCGACAGACGGCTGTTGAGCCGCCTGCGGTGCCGGCAGTTGCCGCCGATGCTGCAGTTGATTCCGGCGTGGTTTTGCCAGTGTCTGACGCTGAAGGCGTCAAGGCGCAAGCTGCTGCCGGTAGCGATCTCACTGCACTGTTGCGCGAGGAATTAAGCGATGCAGTGCGCAAACAGACGCTGAAAGCAATTTTTGCCGACCCGCATTTCAACGTGATGGACGGACTCGATACCTATATCGACGATTACTCGATCAGCGAGTCGATCCCGCCGGAAATGATGGCAACGCTCAATCAGGCGCGCTTTCTGTTCGGAGCAGAGGAGGCTGACAAGCCGGTTGATGAAAAGGCTCCTGAGGTGCAGCTCGCTACGGATTGCGACAATTTGGACGGTGCTGGCCAAAAAGTACCAGTTGATTCTTCGGCGGAGCATTGCGACAAAGATAAATAGCGCGTTTTGCTCCGTTTTTGGTTGTTTTTTATGGCACGCAGCATGCTGTAGTAACCGGGATTATAAAAAGCAAAGACAATGCAAAACGGGGATAAACAAATCAAACTGTGCGATTGCAATCGCAGCAGTTGTTTCGATCAGGCGGCGCTGGGGACAGCGCTGGGTGGCCTCACCGCCATTACCTTTCATACCGATCTTTGCCGCAACGAAATTGCTGCCGTCGATGACGCCTGCCGCAGCGGCAATGACTTGCTGATCGGCTGCACGCAGGAAGCCACCCTGTTCTCCGAGCTGGCCGAAGATGCCGGCAGGGCGCAAAACATCGGCTTCTTCAATATTCGTGAACTGGCCGGCTGGTCGGCTGAAAACAGCAAGACCACGCCGAAGATCGCCGCCCTGATCGCGGCGGCGCAGTTGCCTGCCGCCGACCCGGTGCCGGGCGTGACGATGAAATCCGCTGGCAACCTGTTGATCGTTGGTGAAGCCGGCGCCGCGCTGGGCTGGGCCGAGCGCCTGAAAGACCAGCTGACCGTGACGGTATTGATGACCGGTCGTGCAGGGGTTGATGTCGAGTTGCCGGTGGCACGCCAGTACCCGATTTTCTCGGGCCGCGTGACCTCGTTTTCTGGCCATCTCGGCGCTTTCGACATTGCCTGGGCGCAGGAAAACCCGATCGATCTTGACCTCTGCGTGCGCTGCAACGCCTGCATTCGCGCCTGCCCCGAGGGTGCCATCGGCTACGACTATCAGATTGACAGCGCGCGCTGCAAATCGCACAGCGCCTGCGTTACAGCCTGCGGCGACATTCAGGCGATTGATTTCTCGCGGCCGGCGGGCGATGCCTCGGCGCGCAACGACCGTTTCGATCTGGTGCTTGATCTTTCAGCGACGCCGCTCCTGAATCGCGTAGAACTGCCGCAGGGCTATCGCGCACCGGGCCGCGATGCGCTCGATCAGGCGCTGGCCGTGCAGGATTTGCAGGCACTCACCGGCGAGTTCGACAAGCCGAACTATGTGGCTTTCCGCGAGAAGCTTTGCGCGCATAGCCGGGCGAAAAAACCGGGCTGCAACAACTGTATTGACGTCTGCGCGACGCAGGCCATTGTGTCGAACGGCAACACGATCAAGCTTGACCCGTATCTCTGTCAGGGCTGCGGCACCTGTGCGACGGTTTGTCCATCGGGTGCGCTGAGCTACCAGTACCCGCGTGTCGCCGATCTGGGCGCGCGCGTGAAGACTTTGCTTACCAGTTATCGCAGTGCGGGCGCAGTTGATGCCGATGCCGTTCTGCTTTTCCATTCCGCCGAAGCCGGCCGTCAGTTGATCGATCAATTGGCGCGACGCGGCAAGGGTTTGCCGGCGCGGGTGATTCCGGTTGAAACGTGGAGCGCCGACGCGGTTGGCATTGATCTGCTGCTCGGCGCCTATGCGCTGGGAGCGGCCCAGGTCGCGGTGCTTGGAACAGGGTCGCATGATCTGGCGCCGCTCAGGCAGCAGGCCGGCTTTGCGCAAACGATTCTTGGCGCGCTCGGCTATGGCAGCGATCATTTGCGCATCATCGACGCCGACGATTATCGTTCGCTCGAAACACAGTTGTGGAACTGGGCACCGGCGACAGGCATGGCGAGCGTCGCCGAATTCCGCCTGATGTCCGAGAAGCGTACGACGCTGGAATTTGTCATCGACCATCTGGCAAAACATGCACCGACGCCGCAGAGCGAAATCGCACTGGCTGCCGGTGCGCCCTTCGGCAGCATCGCCATCAACGACGCCTGCACGCTGTGCATGTCTTGTGTCGGTGCCTGTCCGGCCAACGCGTTGAAAGCAGCGCCCGATGCGCCGCGCCTTTCCTTCCTTGAGTCGCAATGCCTGCAGTGCGGCCTGTGCGAAAAGAGCTGTCCGGAGCAGGCGATTGCACTGACGCCGCGCCTGCTGCTTGGCGCCGGACGTCGCGAGCGCGTGTTGCGCGAGGCTGAAATTTTCTGCTGCACCGCCTGCGGCAAGGCGATGGGTGCCAAGCCGATGATTGATGCGATGCTCGCCAAGCTTTCCGGTCACTCGATGTTTGCCGGTGAGCGCGCCATGGCGCGGCTTGCAATGTGTGCCGATTGCCGTGTCATCGATCTGATGAAGAGTGAAGAGAGTACGCAGGCATGGGAAATGAAGGAATGACCGCGACCACCACCGAAATGGATTTTGCCGATGCGCCCGAGTGGGCCGAGGAAGATCATGCGCGCGCCGATCACTACGCGCTGATTGCCCAGCTTTTCTACGCGCCGCCGGATGCTGCGCTGCTCGACGAACTGGCCGCGACCGGCGCCGCTTTGGGGCAGGGCGAAGGAGCACTGGCCGAGGCCTGGACGGCACTCGCCGAACAGGCGGCAAAGTTCGACGCGCAAGCAGTCGATGCTGAATACGAGAAGATTTTCCTTGGCGTCAGCAAGCCCGAAGTCATGCTCTACGGGTCTTTTTATCAGACTGGTTTTCTCAACGAAGAGCCGCTCGCCGATTTGCGCGAGGATCTGATCAAGCTCGGCCTCGGTCGGCGCGATGGCGTCGGCGAGACGGAAGATCATGTGGCTGCGCTGGCCGAGGTGATGCGACACCTGATCGTTACCGGGCCGGATGAAGCCGGTTTGAACCGGCAGTTCGAGTTTTTTACGCGGCACCTGCAACCGTGGTACGGCGCCTTCTGCGATGCGTTGGCGCTGGCACCGCAAGCGGTTTTTTATCGACGGGTCGGTGCATTGACCCGGGCGTATCTGGATATCGAGAGTGAAGCATTCTCGTTTGATTGACTGATTTGTCGGAGGAGGGGAAGAAATGGAAACCAAGTTGAAAACAGAAAAAGCTAACCTGAAGCGCCGCAGTTTCTTGCTGACGCTGGGGGCCGGTAGTGCCGGTGCCGCAGCGGTCGTCGTTGGTGCCGGTAGTGGCGCACCGCAGGCCTTGCAGCAGGCGGTGAAGGCCGAAATAACCAAAGGGCCGGGCTACGCCGAGAGCGAGCACGTTCGCAACTATTACCGCACGACGCGGGTTTAGGCCGGAGGAAAAAGTCGATGCTAACCAGAAAAACTTCTGCAGGTAGCGGCAACAAGCGCCTGCGTACTACCGCTGCACAGTCCGCTGATCGCACTGCAGGCAAAACGATGGACCGCCGCGCTTTTCTCAAGCGCTCGGGTCTCGTTGCCGGTGCCGGTGCGATGGCCACGCAACTGCCGTACAACCTGATCGGCAGCGCCGATGCCGCCGATGTGGCCGCGACCGCTGGCGGTACCGAGATCAAGCGCACGATCTGCACGCACTGTTCGGTTGGCTGCGCGATGGATGCGGTGGTCAAGAACGGCGTCTGGATTCGGCAGGAACCGGTGTTCGATTCGCCGCTCAGTCTCGGCGGGCACTGCGCCAAGGGCGCTGCGGTCCGCGAGCACGGCCATGGCGAGCATCGCCTCAAGTACCCGATGAAACTGGTCAATGGCAAGTACCAGAAAATGACCTGGGACGCCGCGCTGACCGAAGTTTCCGACCGCCTGCTCAAGCTGCGCAAGGAAGCCGGCGCCGATTCCGTTTATTGGGTTGGTTCGTCCAAGCACAGTAACGAGCAGGCTTATCTGATGCGCAAGTTCGTGTCCTTCTTCGGCACCAACAACATGGATCACCAGGCGCGCATCTGCCACTCGACGACCGTAGCCGGGGTGGCCAACACCTGGGGTTACGGGGCGATGACCAACTCCTACAACGACATGCAGAATTCGAAGGCGATGATGTTCATCGGCTCGAACGCCGCCGAGGCGCATCCGGTATCGATGCTGCACACGCTGCATGCCAAGGAGAACGGCGCCAAGATGATCGTCGTCGATCCGCGCTTCACGCGCACGGCGGCCAAGGCCGACATGTATTCGCGCATCCGTTCGGGTACCGACATCCCCTTCATCTGGGGCCTGCTCTACCACGTGTTCAAAAACGGCTGGGAAGATACGGCTTACTTGAAGGCGCGCGTGCACGGCATCGACAAGGTCAAGGAAGAGGTGATGAAGTGGACGCCGGACAAGGTCCAGGACGTCACCGGCATCCCCGAAGCCGAAGTTTTCAAGATTGCCGAAACGCTGGCCAAGAACAAGCCATCGACCGTCGTCTGGTGTATGGGCCAGACCCAGCACACCGTCGGCAACGCCAACGTGCGCGCCATGTGCATCCTGCAGCTGGTACTCGGCAACGTTGGTGTATCGGGTGGCGGCACCAACATCTTCCGCGGCCACGACAACGTGCAGGGCGCCACCGACCTTGGTCCTAACCCCGATTCGCTGCCCGGCTACTATGGCCTGGCTGCTGGCTCGTGGAAGCACTGGTGTGCGGTGTGGGGTGTTGATTACGAGTGGGTCAAGGGCCGTTACGCCTCGCAGGGCATGATGGAAAAGCCCGGAATCACCGTCTCGCGCTGGATTGACGGTGTGCTGGAGAAAAACGAGGCGATTGATCAGGACTCGAACATCAAGGCCGTGGTTTATTGGGGCCATGCGCCGAACAGCCAGACACGCGGCATCGAGATGCTCGACGCGATGAAGGCGCTCGATACGCTGGTCGTCATTGATCCGTATCCGTCGGCTTCGGCGGCGATGGCGGCGATGGTGCGCAAGGACGGCGTCTATCTGCTGCCGGCCTGTACGCAGTTCGAAACGGTTGGTTCGGCGACTGCCTCCAACCGCTCGATCCAGTGGCGCGAGAAAGTCATCGAGCCATTGTTCGAGTCGCGCCCGGATCACACGCTGATGTATGCCTTTGCCAAGAAGTTCGGCTTTGAAAAAGAGCTGTGCAAGAACATCAAGGTCGAGAAGGACAAGCAGGGCTGGGATGAGCCGAATATCGAAGACATCCTGCGCGAAATCAACAAGGGAGCGTGGACCATTGGCTACACCGGCCAGTCGCCCGAGCGTCTGAAGCTGCACATGAAAAACATGCACACCTTCGACGTGAAGACGTTACGCGCCAAGGGTGGCCCGTGCGATGGCGATTATTTCGGTCTGCCGTGGCCGTGTTACGGCACGCCGGAAATGAAGCACCCCGGCTCGCCGAACCTTTACGATACGTCGAAGCACGTGATGGACGGCGGCGGCAACTTCCGCGCCAACTTCGGCGTCGAGAAGGATGGCGTGTCGTTGCTCGCCGAGGATGGTTCGGCCTCCAAGGGCGCCGAGCTGCAGATGGGCTATCCCGAGTTCGACCACGTGTTGCTCAAGAAGCTCGGCTGGTGGGACGATCTCACCGACGACGAGAAAAAACTCGCCGAGGGCAAGAACTGGAAGACCGACCGTTCCGGCGGCATCCAGCGCGTGGTGATGAAGGTGCATGGCTGCCATCCGTTCGGCAACGCCAAGGCACGCGCTGTCGTATGGAACTTCCCCGACCCGGTACCGCTGCACCGCGAGCCGATGTATTCGCCGCGCCCGGATCTGGTCGAGAAGTATCCGCAGCCTGATGACAAGAAGGTTTTCTGGCGCCTGCCGACGCTTTACAAATCCCTGCAGACCAAGGTCAAGGACATCTCCAAGGATTACCCCCTGGTCATGACCTCGGGGCGTCTGACTGAGTACGAGGGCGGTGGCGAAGAAACGCGCTCCAACCCATGGCTGGCTGAACTGCAGCAGGAGATGTTTGCCGAGGTCAATCCCAAGGATGCCAACGACAAGGGAATTCGCAACGGGGATTTCATCTGGGTTGAAACGCCGTCCGGCGGCAAGCTCAAGGTGCGGGCGCAGGTCACGCAACGCGTCGGGCCGGGTACGGTATTCCTGCCTTTCCACTTCTCCGGATGGTGGCAGGGCAAGGACATGCTGGAGTTCTACCCCGAAGGCGCAGCGCCGATTGTGCGTGGCGAATCGGTGAACCAGGCAACGACCTATGGTTACGATTCGGTGACCATGATGCAGGAAACCAAGACCACCCTTTGCCGCGTGTCGCGCGTCTGATTCCGACGTTACCAGGAGAAAATAAATGGCAAGAATGAAATTTCTGTGTGACGCGGAACGCTGCATTGAATGCAACGGCTGTGTCACGGCTTGTAAAAACGAACACGAGGTACCGTGGGGTGTGAACCGCCGGCGCGTCGTGACGATCAACGATGGTGTGCCGGGCGAGCGCTCGATGTCGGTGGCCTGCATGCACTGTGCCGACGCGCCGTGCATGGCGGTGTGCCCGACCGACTGCTTCTACAAGACGGAAGAGGGCGTTGTCCTGCACGACAAGGATCTGTGCATCGGCTGCGGTTACTGCTTCTTCGCCTGTCCCTTCGGCGCGCCGCAGTTCCCGAACGGCCCGGCAGCCTTTGGTGCGCGCGGCAAGATGGACAAGTGCACCTTCTGTGCCGGTGGCCCGGAAGCCGATGGCTCCGACGAGGAGTTCAAGAAGTACGGACGCAATCGTCTGTCTGAAGGCAAGTTGCCGGTGTGCGCTGAAGTGTGTGCGACCAAGGCGCTGCTGGCGGGTGATTCGGCGGTTGTTTCCGACATCTATCGCGACCGCGTGTTGCGCCGTGGCAAAGGCTCCGAAGCTTGGGGCTGGAACACCGCCTACGGCAAGCCGGGTGAGCAGAAGCAGGAGCAGAAACAGGAACGCACCCAAGAGCGTACACAAGCACAGGAGGGAAAGAAATGAACCGCAAACTTCTGACACTTCTCTCGGTGGCCGGCATCTTCGGCCTGAGCGCCTGCGGCGAGCGTCCGCAGATCGTCGAGTACAAGCAGGGTAAATACCAGGGCAAGGCCGATACCCGGCCGTGGGAAGCCGCCGCTTTCAAGGGCGACAAGCTGGCCTGGGAAAACGCACTGCGCAATCGCAACCAGTTGCAGAACGAATACAAGCGCGTTGATTGAGGGGGACGCCATGACGACTTCCCGTAGTTACTCAAACACCACCTGGCCGTGGCTGTTTTTTGTGCTGGCTGTCTGGCTGCTGCTGTTTGCCGGGCGACCGGCGCAGGCGGCCGATGCACCAGCCGGCAGTACGGCGCAGGATCAGGTTGTTCAACAGCAGAAGCAGCCGCTGAACAACGCACCGGTCTGGCGTGAAGTACGCTCCGGCGAAGCGCACATCACCAATGTGCGCGGGCCGGAAGCCGGGGTGCTGATCCAGACCGAAGGCATGACCTGGCGCGCCCTGCGCAACGGGCCGGTGACGCTGTATGGTGGCATTCTGTTGCTGGTGATGCTGGCCTCGATCTTTGCCTTCTACAAGGTCAAGGGGCCGCTCACGCTGCATGCTGCACCGACCGGAAAGCAGGTTGAACGCTTCAGCAAGTTCGAGCGCATCGTGCACTGGGGGACAGCGATCAGCTTCCTGGTGCTGGCGATCAGCGGCCTGGCCATCCTGTTTGGCAAGCATGTGATCGTGCCGGTGCTCGGTCATACCGCGTTTGGCTATCTGCTGATCCTCGGCAAGACGCTGCACAACTACCTCGGTCCGGTCTTCCTCGGCTTTACCGTGGTGATGATCGTCATCTGGGCGCGTGACAACGTCTGGCAGGCCTGCGATGCACAGTGGATCAGCAAGGCCGGCGGTCTGGCCAGCGGCGAACATGTGCCGTCCGGGCGCTTCAATTTCGGCGAGAAAACCTGGTTCTGGTTTGGCGTGACGATTCTCGGGCTGGTCGTTTCAGCCTCGGGTCTGGTGCTCGACTTCCCGAACTTTGGCCAGCTCCGTGAAACGATGATGACCTTCAACCTGATTCACGTCATCGCTGCCATATTGCTGATGCTGCTTTCCTTCGGTCACATCTACATGGGCACCATCGGTGTCGATGGTGCGCTGGATTCGATGAAAACCGGCCAGGTCGACGAGACCTGGGCCAGAGAGCATCATGAACATTGGTACAACGACATCAAAACCGGCAAGTCGGGTCATCCGTAAGCCGCAAGGGAGAAATTGCCATGAAGAGATTTTCTGTTACCTTGATTGCTGCCTTCGCCTTGTCGGCCGGTAGCGCGTGGGCCAAGTTGCCGCCACCCGCACCGCTGACTGAAGAAGCCAAGGTCGCTGCCGAAGAAAAGAAAGCCAAGGCCGCTGAAGCTGCGAAGAAGGACAACGAGGACCTGGCCAAATCCCAGGATCGAGTTGCCGAGAAATACATCAAGGAGCAAAAAGCGAAGGGGGTTGTTGTCAAACCGACGCCGATTGTTCCGCCGGCACCACCGGCGGCAGCGCCAGCCGTTGCTGCTCCTGCTCCCGCGGCGGCGGCGCCTGCAGCCAAGGCCGTTGTCGCCCCGGCTGCGGTAGTTCCGGCTCCAGCTCCAGCCAAAAAGTAGCGGGTTTTATTCCCGTGCAGCCCGGCACGCTTCGCGTTGCCGGGCTTTTTAACGTCGTCGGAAAGCGGATATTCCGGTCAGGGGGCAGGTTTCACCAGTTGCTGCTTGACCATGGGAACGACAACATTCCCGACGTACCAGCCGCCAATGCCCAGCAAGGTCAGGCCAATGATCCACTGGATGATGAGCACCCGCCCGTTGCGCTGCTGGCGGCTGATTGATTTGCCCGGATCGGTCGCGCCGCAGCCCGGGCAGGCGAGTGCCGAAGTGTCGACCTGATGGCCGCAAGCGCGGCAGTCTACGAGCGACATGGCAAGCTCCTCTTTGCAAAATGATCATCGGATTATAGTTGTCTTTGCGCAGGCCATGCTGCTGCACTCGTACAGGCGGGCATTTTTAGGTCGCCATCCCCTCCAGTGTGCTGATTGCCGATTCTCTGTGCGACAGCGCACAGAGAATGTTCTCGATTCGCCCGATGATGGCCTCAATGTCCAGTTGCCTTCGACAGGCTCCGGTAGTTTTGACACTAGGGAATGCGTATCAAGTCAACACTCACCCGGTGCTTTTGGAATCCGTGATTGACAGATTGTATGGCTGTCAGTTGCTCGCCGCTTTTGCCGGCAGTCGCAGAAATAAGCACCACAGAAGGCGGCCCATGACAAAATTTATGAATCGGGGATAATCGTGAAAAGCATATTGACCAAAAATCAAATCGGCCTGGCTGTATCGTACGCGCTGGCAATGGGCATGATATCGAGCGCAGCAAATGCGCAAACCAATCCGGCAGACACAGGGTATTTGACTGACCAGCGCGGCTCGGTCGTGAAGAGTGGGTTTGGACTTTGCTGGCACACGGGTTTCGGTCCCGCCGTTGCCTCGCCGGATTGCGATCCGAGCCCGCCACCGGTAAAGATTGCCGAAGCCACAGCCACAGCGCTGCCGTTGGCTGCGCCGAAACTGGCCGGCGGGAAAGTTACGCTGGATGCCGATGCCCTGTTTGATTTCAACAAGGCTGAATTGCGCCCGGCAGGAAAGGTGGCGCTCGATGATTTCTTCGACAAGACCAAGAGCATCAATCCGGAAGTGATTATTGCGGTCGGACATACCGATCGTTTCGGTTCCGAAGCCTACAACCAGCGTCTTTCCGAGCAACGTGCAGCATCAGTAAAAGCCTATCTGGTCAGCAAGGTGTAGACGCGCGACGCAAATGGCGCAGACGGCGGTATGCAATCGGCATCATTCGCTGGAGCAGCAATTCTGCCGCTGGTTGTTATTGACCCTTGATCGATTGCCGTCAAATGAGTTGGTGATGACGCAGGAGCTGGTCGCCAGCATGCTCGGCGTGCGTCGGGAGGGGG
Source organism: Rhodocyclaceae bacterium (assembly GCA_044359525.1). Classification (GTDB taxonomy): domain Bacteria; phylum Pseudomonadota; class Gammaproteobacteria; order Burkholderiales; family Rhodocyclaceae; genus CAJBIL01. The sequence continues at coordinate 31,479 of JBIKLY010000005.1, forward strand.
TGACCGAGGCGGCGGGGAATTTGCAGCGCGCCGGCTTGATCAGTTACCGCCGTGGCCACATCGCCGTGCTCAACCGGGCCGGGCTGGAAACGCATGCCTGCGAGTGTTACGCCGTGGTCAAAAAGGAATTGGACCGACTGCTATCCGATGTCAGGTATCGCCAAAGCGAGGCTGCTCCGGCAAAATAGCTGCCTCAGGGCAGGTGGGCATTAGTCAGTCAATGAGAAAGTGCGAACCACCAAGGCACCAAGGCACCAAGTTCACCAAGATACACAAAGTTAAGATTTTGTTTTATTGGTGAAACTTTGTGTTCTTGGTGGCTTGGTGGTGAAGTTTTTATCGTTGCCTTTCAACATGACTGACTAGTCGTTTTGTCGATTTCCCGATTTGCAGTGCCATCGTTTTGAATGTTTTCTTCCATGAATTTAGCTGTGAGTTCTTCCCCGGTCATTCGCTGGAGCGAAGCGGGTGTCGATCACTCTGCCCGCTGGCGCTCTGAAGCCGGCGTCGCGCCGCCCAAACGGGTGGTGATCGCCGATGACCTGACCACGGCCGATGCCGCCTATCGTCTGGCCTGCGAGGGTACGGCGCTGCTCTGGCGCGGCGATTTCCAGAATGCGCGCCAGTTGTTGCTGGCGATGGCGCGGCGTGTCGACCGCAAGCCACGCAAGGCGGTTGTGGCACCCGCGTCAAAGGTTGAGGCCTTCAACCGGCATCGTCTGGCGCAGTCGCAGCGTGCGCGTACGCTGGGCATGCTGCTCCTGCCATTCGATGGCGATTACGGTCTTCCTTTACGCCGCGCGCCTGATGTGCGGCAAGCCTGCGTTGAAGCCTATGGCCCGGGCGGTGAGCCCTTCGTGGCCTCGCTGCGTGAGTTGCTGGGACTGATTGGTGCGCATGAGTGGCGCAAGAAGGGTGTCGATGTGCCGGCGCTCGGTGACCGCGTTCACCCGCACTACGGCGTGTTTGCGCCGGTGCGCGGTGAGTATGTCGGGTTGGTCGCCGATGCGCCTTTGCCTTCGCAGGAACTGGCCTTCGATATCGGTACCGGCACCGGCGTGCTGGCGGCGCTGCTGGCGCGCCGTGGTGTGCAGCGCATTGTGGCGACCGATCAGGATCCCCGCGCGCTGACCTGTGCCCGCGAGAATCTCGCGCGACTCGGCCTGAATGCGCAGGTTGAAGTGGTACAAGCCGATCTCTTTCCCGCAGGGCGGGCGCCGCTGATCGTCTGCAACCCGCCGTGGGTGCCGGCACGGCCCAGTTCGCCCATCGAGTTTGCCGTGTTCGATCCGGAGAGCCGCATGTTGCGCGGCTTCCTCAACGGCCTGGCGGCACACTTGACGCCTGGTGGCGAGGGGTGGCTGGTGCTTTCGGATCTGGCCGAGCATCTCGGTCTGCGCACCCGCGATGAGTTGCTTGCGGCGATCGATCAGGCAGGACTAAAGGTTGTCGGTCGGCTTGATATTCAACCTACGCATCCGCGCGTTGCGGACGACACCGACCCGCTGCACGTTGCGCGCGCAGCGGAAGTGACTTCGTTGTGGCGTCTTGCGGTTCGCTGATCTTGCCGCTTGCGCAGCACCGTGTCGTCGGCGATCAAGCGGCCGTTTCGTTTGCGTTGAGGGCAAATCAACCTAAAAACCTCTTTCAACACAGAGAAAACGGAGAAAAACACAGAGAAAACAGAGGGGTAGATCAAGAACGCAACTCACCCCGTGGGAGCCCCAATAATTATCCTCCGTGCCCTCCGTGGCTCTGTGTTCTCTGTGTTGAAAGAGCTTTCAACTGAGATTTTCAGGATCAAGGCGTGCGGCAGGATTCTGACGATAGAACGCCGATAGGTTCTCATAAAGCGCCGGGTATTCCTGGCGCAGGATCTGCGGCGTTTCAAAGAACGTTTCGCTCATGACCGCAAAGAATTCGCCGGGGTTTTCGGCAGCATAGGGGTCGAGCAGGGTGTCCTGGTCCAGCTGTTCGGCTTCGTCGACGAGGGCGCAGAAGTCGTCGTAGGCGGCGAGCAGCGTGCTTTCCCACGTCTTGCGCGAGATTCCTGCGGGTAGGGGCGGGGTGCCGTCCGGTGGCCCGTTCAGCATGTCCAGTTTGTGCGCGAATTCATGAATCACGACGTTGTAGCCAGCGCCGGCCATTTGCGCATCACGCCATGAGATGAGCAGCGGTCCGCCCTCCCAGGCTTCGCCCGAGGCGATGTCTGTGTATTCGTGCACAACACCAAACTCGTCTTCGATACTGCGCGGGATGATGAATTCGTCGGGATAGACGATGATGCCGACCCAGCCGCGATAGTGCTCAAGTCCGAGATTGAGAATCGGCAGGCAGCCCTGGGCGGCAATCGAGACGCACATGGCGTCGGTCAGTTCCAGCCCGCCGGCACTGGTGAATTCCTTTTCGGCCAGGAAGGCTTCGCTCAGCCCCCGTAGCCGCAAGCGTTCTTCTTCGTTCAGACCGGCGAGAAAGGGCAGTCCGGCGACGGTCGCCAGCCACAGGGCGTCGGGCAGCGCCGTAACGCCTTGCTCGCCGCGCAGCCAGTTGAACAGCTTATCGATCACTTTTTCTATCTGCTTTTGAACTGTGGCAGTGCAGCGGTGGTGAGGTAGATGCCGGCGAAGATCAGGGCGATTCCGGCGTAGTGATAGGTGTGCGGGATTTCGCTGAGGAAGATGGCTGAGAGCAGGGTGCCGAAGACCGGCATCAGGTGGATGAATAGGCTGGCCTTGCTGGCGCCGACTTCGCCGACGGCGCGGTTGTAGAAAATATAGCCGAGAAAGCCCGGAAATATACCGGTGTAGGCGATGCCGGCGAGCGAGCCGGCGGTAACGTTGATTTTCTTGCCCTGGGCGAGTTCCCAGGCATAAGCCGGTGCCAGGGCGAGCAGGCCGACCACCGTGAAAGCCGCGAGCATCAGCATCGGGTTGATTCCGGCCGGGCGCCATTGCAGCCCGATGGTGTACAGCGCCCAGGTCAGCACGGCGGCAAGCATCCAGAGATCGCCAACGTTCAGGGTCAGACCGGCCAGCGTGTCCAGGCTGCCGCGACAGACGATGGTCGCCACGCCGATGAAGGAGAGCAGGACGCCGATCCACTCGATGTCGTGCAGACGTTTTTTCAGGAAAGCCCAGGATAGCGCGATGGTGGCGATCGGGATGAAGGAGTTGAGCAGCAGGGCATTGGTTGCCGCCGTATATTGCAGGGCGACATAAGCCAGTGTGTTGTAGCAGCCGACACCGAGCAGGCCGAGGATGGTGATTTCCTTCCAGCCGCGTTTCAGCAGCGGCCACTGCGTGCGCAGATGCGGCAGGGCCAGCGGTAGGGTCAGCACCAGGGCAATCGCCCAGCGCCAGAAGGCGAGCGTGAGCGGCGGCACGTCGTCGCGAATGGCGCGACCAAGCACCATGTTGCCGGACCAGAACAGCGTGGTCAGCGTGAGTAGCAGGTAGGGGTGGTGGAAGCGGGCGAACATGCAGTGGCATCCACAAGCAAACACGCATTATGCCTGATGCCCGGTAGAGGCTTTATAATTACGGCATGGTTTCCGTCGTCCACTCCGTCGCCGCTCAGAGCGACCACGAACACTCCCTGCAAACGCTCAGTGAAGGTCTTTCCGCCGAAGAGGCGCAAAAGATCCGGCTGGCTGCCGATTTTGCCCAGGCAGTTTATGCCGATCATATGCTCGGCAGCGGCGAAGGTGTCTGGCGTCATGCACTTGGCATGGCGTTGATCCTGGTCGGATTGAAGCTCGATGCTGATTCCCGCCTGGCGGCCCTGCTTTTTGCTGTTCCCACTTATGACGAGCACGGCATCGCCAACATCGAGGCGCGTTTCGGCCCGGCATCAGCGCATCTGGTGAATGGCATTTCCCGCCTGAATCGTCTGCGGCCGATTACGCGTGGTTTTGTTGCGCATTCGGCGGAGAGCGGTGAAGATAATCCGCAGGAAATGAAGGCGCAGATCGAAGTCTTGCGAAAAATGTTGCTGGCCATGGTCGAGGATATTCGTGTGGTGCTGTTGCGCCTCGCCTCGCGGACGCAGACGCTGCGCTATTACGCGGCAGTGCCCGACGATCTGCGGGCGCAGGTGGCGCGCGAGACCCTCGAACTGTATTCACCGCTGGCCAATCGCCTGGGCGTATGGGAACTCAAGTGGGAACTGGAGGACCTTTCCTTCCGCTTTCTGCATCCCGATCTTTACAAGAAAATTGCCAAAGAGCTCGATGAAAAGCGTACCGAACGCGAACAGTTCATCGCCGAGGCGATTGTCCGCCTGAAGGCGGAGCTGGCCACGGTAGGTATCCGCAACGCCGAAGTCTATGGCCGCCCAAAGCACATCTACAGCATCTGGAACAAGATGCGAAAGAAGGATGTCGCATTTTCCGAGGTCTATGACGTGCGAGCGTTGCGCGTCATTGTTCATGAGGTGAAAGACTGCTACACCGCGCTCGGCATCGTGCACAACATCTGGTCGCCGATTTCAAAGGAGTTTGACGACTACATCTCGAATCCCAAAGGCAATGACTATCGCTCGCTGCATACGGCGGTGCGTTGCCCCGATGGTCGCTCACTCGAAGTGCAGATCCGCACCTGGGAGATGCACCGGCACTCCGAGCTCGGTGTTGCTGCGCACTGGCGCTACAAGGAAGGCAACAAGGCGGCGTCGGAAGACAATTACGACGAAAAGATCGCCTGGTTGCGCCAGTTGCTGACCTGGAAGGACGAAGTTGCCGATTCGTCGGACTGGGTCAAGCACTACAAGGAAGCGGCGCTCGATGAGACGATTTACATCATGACGCCGCAGGGGCGCGTGGTCGATCTGCCGCGTGGGGCGACGCCGGTAGACTTCGCTTACCGGGTGCACACCGATCTCGGTCACCGCTGCCGTGGCGCCAAGGTCGACGGTGCGCTGGTGCCGCTCAATACGCAGCTTGAAACCGGGCAGCGCGTCGAGATTGTCGTTGCCAAGCATGGCGGCCCGTCACGCGACTGGCTGAACAATTCGCTCGGCTATCTATTCACCCATCGGGCGCGAGCCAAGGCACGGCACTGGTTCTCCAGCCTGGCGCTGGAGGAGACGCTGGCCGACGGACGCGCCATCGTCATGCGCGAATTGCAGCGCATGGGGCAGAACAGTACGAACCTGGACGATCTGGCTGCGAAGCTCGGCTTTGCCAAAAGCGAAGACATGTTCATTGCGGTAGCGCGTGCCGAATTGAATACCCGTCAGCTACAAGTAGCGGTACGTGGCAGCGAAATGCCGGTCGATGAACGCGGGGCGCCGGAGCCGCCGCAACGCCGGCACAAGGCCAGCGATGCCGCTGAAAAAGGCATTCTGATCGTTGGCGTCGATAAGTTGCTGACCCAGCTGGCGGGCTGCTGCAAGCCGGCGCCGCCGGACCCCATTCTTGGTTTCGTGACGCGCGGTAAGGGCGTTTCGATTCATCGTGCCGACTGCAGCAATTTCGCCAATATGGAAGCGATGCATCCTGAGCGAGTGATCGAAACAGAGTGGGGTGGCCAGACTGACGGTATATTTGCCGTCGATATCGTGGTCGACGCCCATGATCGTCAGGGGCTGCTGCGGGATATTTCGGAAGTTTTTACACGCGAGAAAATTAACGTTATCGCGGTTAATACGCAGTCAAAGCAAGGCACGGCGCACATGGGTTTCACCGCAGAAATCGGTAATGTCCAGCAGTTGAAACGCACGCTGTCAATGATTCACGACGTACCTGGCGTGGTCGGCGCACGTCGTGCCTGAACTCAGTCGTCGATTCGGGCGACCGAAAGTTTTGCTGTTGCTGCTTTCAGTTTTGCATCGTCCATCGCACTGAGTTGTAGCAGGCCGGCGCGAATCAGTTCGCTTTTTTTGATGCTGAATCCGAGGGTAGACAGACGTTTCTTCAAGCGGACCAGTTGCGCGTACTCGTCGTCCGGAAAGGTGAAGCGATCGCGCACCAGTTTTTCTTTTTCCGGTTTTTTGTCCAGCGGCCGGGAAAAAGCCTTGGATAGTCGCACGCGCCCGGCGGTCGCCGGTGATTTTGACTCAGGGGTCGCGGGCGTCAGCTTCCTGGCAACGGCCGCGGCTTTCCCGGGGGGTGGGGTTTTTGTGGCGACAGCGGGTGATTTCGCTACCGGGGGCTTTTTGGCTGCTGGCATGTCGCTTTACTTTCGTCGATTAAATTTTGACCTGCAACGGCGGTCACGGTTTGAGCATTTCAATCAGCTCATGTTGGGCGCAACGCGGTTTGGCGCGCGATTTGCGGCGCGGATGATAGTGCCCGCTGGCGTCCATTTCCCAGGATTGCTGGTTGTCTGCAAGGTAGGTTTGCAAGCCTTCGGTAATTACCCGGCGTTTCAATTTGTGGTCAAGGATCGGGAAGGCCAGTTCGATGCGGCGGAAAAAATTGCGTTCCATCCAGTCGGCACTTGAAAGATAAACTTCTTCCTTGCCGCCGGCATGGAAGAAGAAAATCCGGTGATGTTCAAGCAGGCGGCCAATGATCGAGCGCACCCGGATATTTTCCGACAGACCCTTGATTCCCGGTTTTAGTGCGCAGACGCCGCGTACGATCAGGTCGACTTTGACGCCGGCCTGCGACGCCTGGTAGAGCGCGTCGATCGTTTCCGGCTCAAGCAGCGAGTTCATCTTGGCAATGATGCGTGCAGGTTTGCCGGCGAACGCTGCTTCCGCTTCGCCACGAATTCCGTCGAGAATGTTTTGCTGCAAGGAAAAAGGCGCTTGCCAGAGATGCTTCAGCGTTTGCGCCCGGCCAAGGCCGGTGAGCTGCTTGAATACCTCGTTGACGTCTTCTCCGATTTCTTCATTGCAGGTGAGCAGGCCGAAGTCCGTGTACAGGCGTGCTGTTTTTGGATGATAGTTGCCGGTGCCAAGGTGTACGTAGCGGCGCAGGATGTCGCCCTTGTTGCCCTCTTCCCGGCGTACGACCATCAGCATCTTGGCGTGCGTCTTGTAGCCGACCACGCCGTACACCACATGCGCGCCGACCTCTTCCAGCTTGGTTGCCCAGCCGATGTTGGCTTCCTCGTCGAAGCGCGCCATCAGTTCGACGATCACTGTGACTTCCTTGCCGTTCTGGGCGGCGCGTAACAGCGATTTCATCAGGACCGAGTCCGTCCCGGTACGGTAGACCGTCATTTTGATGGCCACGACCTGCACGTCACTGGCGGCCTGGTCGAGCAGTTCGATAACCGGCGCAAAGCTCTGGTAAGGGTGGTGCAGCAGGATGTCGCCGGCGCGCACACTATCGAAGATGCTATGGGTTTTCTGCAGCGCTTTCGGCGTGCCGGGCCGGAAAGGCGGAAATTTCAGATCGTCGCGCAGTACCCAGTCGGGCACCTGCATCAGGCGAACCAGGTTGACCGGGCCGGGGACGCGATACAGATCGTTGTCGTTGAGGCCGAACTGCGAGAGCAAAAATTCGCTCATCGCTTCCGAACAGTTGTCGGCGACTTCCAGCCGCACACCGTCGCCGAAGTGACGCTGCGGCAGTTCGCCCTGAATCTTGGCGCGCAGATTCTTGACTTCTTCTTCATCGACAAAGAGGTCGCTGTTGCGCGTGACGCGAAACTGGTAGCAGCCGAGTACGTTCATGCCGGTGAACAGCTCACCGACAAAACCGTGCAGGATCGACGAGAGGAAAACAAAGCTGTACTCGCATTCGCACAACTCGCGCGGCAGGCGGATAACGCGTGGCAGGACGCGCGGCGCCTGTACGATGGCCGCGCCGGAGCTGCGGCCGAAGGCGTCCTTGCCTTCGAGTTCGACGGCAAAGTTGAGACTTTTGTTGAGTACGCGCGGGAAGGGGTGCGAGGGGTCCAGCCCGATCGGCGTCAGTACCGGGATCATCTCGCGGAAAAAATAGGCGCTGATCCATTCGCGCTGCGCATCGGTCCAGTCTGCCCGACGCAGAAAGCGGATGTCTTCTGCGGCCAGTTGCGGCAGGATCTCGTCGTTGAACAGGGCATATTGCTCTTCAACCATGGCGTGCGCTTCGGCACTGACCAGGTTGAAAATTTCGCGCGCATTCATGCCGTCGGTCGTGATCGATACCGAATTGAGCTTGATCTGTTCCTTCAGCCCGGCAACGCGAATCTCGAAAAACTCGTCGAGATTGCTGGAAACGATGCACAGGAAGCGCAAACGTTCGAGTAGCGGCGTTGTGGGGTTTCTGGCCTGCGAAAGCACCCGCCGGTTGAAGGCGAGCAGACCGATTTCGCGATTCAGGAAATGTTCCGGCAGGAAACGATCGCTGCCGGCTGGTGCGTTGGGATGGCGTGGCGTCATGGCTTCATTGAATCAGGATTGAATGTACGATGCAAGCCGGTGATTATGTTGCAGAAATATTACAGAATTATGTCGGCTCGCTAATCCAGTATTGGCGCGGCCTGCGGTGTTAGAATGCACAGAATATTTGCAGCGGAGTTGAGAACACAGGCATGTCTTACGAATTGATTGCTGCAGTCGACCTTGGTTCCAACAGTTTTCGCCTGCAGGTCGGGCGTGTGCTCGATGATCAGATCTATCCGCTGGATTCACTCAAGGAGCCGGTGCGCCTTGCCTCAGGTTTGACCAGCGAAAAATTGCTTGATGCGCCATCGCAGGAGCGCGCGCTTGATGCACTCGGGCGTTTTGGTGAGCGGCTGCGTGGTTTCCAGCCGGAGGCGGTGCGTGTGGTGGCAACCAACGCCCTGCGCGTTGCCAAGAATGCTCAAGCGTTCCTGCCGCAGGCCGAGGCAGTGCTTGGTTTTCCGATTGAAATCATTGGCGGTCGCGAGGAAGCGCGGCTGATTTACATCGGTGCCGCGCATTCGCTGCCACTGGCCAACCACAAACGACTGGTTGTCGATATCGGTGGTGGTTCGACCGAGTTCATCATTGGCAAGAAGGTGACGCCGCTGGTGATGGAATCGCTGTACATGGGGTGCGTCAGCTACACCCTGCGTTTTTTCCCTGATGGCAGAATCGACAAGAAGCGCTTTCGAGATGCGGAGCTCGCTGCAGCGCGCGAGGTGCAGGCGATCGCCAGTGACTACCAGCGCTTCGGCTGGAGTGAGGCAATTGGTTCGTCGGGTTCGGCGCGTGCCATCGCCGATCTGCTGGAAATGAACAATCTCAACCCGGGGGGCGTCAGTGGCATTACGCGTGAGGGCCTGTCGACGCTGCGCGCCTTGATGATTCGCAGTGGATCGGTCGCGACGCTGAATCTTGATGGTTTGCGCGCCGATCGCCAGCCCGTGCTGCCGGGTGGCTGTGCCATCATGTGTGCGGTGTTTTCGGAGCTTGGCATCGAGCATATGAGTTATGCCGACGGCGCCCTGCGACTTGGCGTTCTCTACGATCTGCTTGGCCGCTTTCATCATCACGACATGCGTGATGCCACGACCTTGCAGTTCATGAGTCGCTATCAGGTCGATCAGCCGCAGGTCGAGCGTGTCGAAAAGACCGCACTGGCGCTGCTTGGACAATTGATTGATATCGAGGCGCCGGAGCACGAAAGTGACGTCCGCTTTCTGAAGTGGGCGGTCAGTCTGCACGAGATCGGCATTTCGATCGCGCATAACAGTTATCACAAGCATGGCGCCTATATTCTGAATTTTGCCGATATGCCCGGTTTTTCAAAAAAAGATCAGGCACGGCTGGCGCTGCTGGTGCTCGGACAGCGCGGAAAACTGGAGAAGCTGACGGCTTTACCGCAGACCGATGCAACGTGGCGTCTGATTTTCTGTCTGCGCCTGGCGGCTGTTCTGCATCGCTCACGTGACGACAGCCCGCTGCCGTCGTTTCTGATCAAGCATGCCGCAGGGGGCTATCAGGTCGAATTGCCCGCGGAATGGCTGGTTGCCAATCCGCTGAGCGCTGCGGTACTGGCCGATGAAACGATTGCCTGGCAGCGCATCGGTTCCGGTTTGCGTATCAAGCGGCGGGCAGCGCTTGCCATGGTCGACTGAGGCGATCCGGAGACGCATGGCTGCCGCATCCATCGCCACCATTCAGCAGGGAGATGGGCTTGATGTATGCCTTTCCGGCGATTGGACACTTGCCCATTTGCCGCAACCGGTCGCTGAAATTGAAGCGCAGTTGCGTGATTTTTCAGCGCACAAGGCCCGCTGGAATATCGAAGGCGTCGAACGGCTGGACAGCGTTGGCGCGCTCCTGCTCTGGCGTGCCTGGGGGCGCCAATGGCCGGCTTCGTTAACCCTCCTTCCGGCGCACCGGCACATCCTTGAGCGTGTTTCCGGGCTTGTCGCACACGATGACTCGCGTGGCTTCCCCGCACGCTTTTCCGGCGTCATTTTTCTTGGCCGCATCGGGCTGCGGGCTTTCAAGGATTTTCTTGGTATCGTGGCACTGATTGGCCAGATGGTGCTTGATGTCGCCTACCTTTGTTCTCATCCGCGCGATATTCCGTGGCGTGAATTTTCGGCCAATCTTTACAAGAGCGGGGCACAGGCGCTGCCCGTGACGGCACTGGTCGGCTGTCTGATCGGTGTTGTTCTCTCGTTTTTGTCTTCATTGCAGCTCAAGACCTTCGGCGCCGATATCTACATCGTCAATCTGCTCGGTGTGAGTATTATTCGCGAGCTGGGTCCGATGCTGGTCGCCGTGCTGGTCGCCGGTCGTTCCGGTTCGGCGATAACGGCACAGATCGGCGTCATGCGGGTGACCGAAGAAATCGATGCGCTGGCGACGATGGGCGTTTCGCGGACGCTGCGTATTGTTCTTCCCAAGGTCGCGGCGCTCGCCGTTGCGATGCCGCTGCTCGTGGTCTGGTGCTCGGCCGCAGGTATCGCCGGCGGTATGGTGTCGGCCAATCTGCAGATGGATCTGGCCTACGGATTCTTTATTGATACCCTGCCCAAGGTGGTTCCGGTAGCCAATCTCTGGATCGGTATGGGTAAAGGCTTTGTTTTTGGCATCCTGATTGCGCTGATCGCTTGTCACTTTGGCCTGCAGGTCAAGCCGAATACCGAGAGTCTGTCGTCGATGACCACAACGTCGGTGGTAACTGCCATCACCGTGGTGATTATCATCGATGCCATCTTCGCTGTTTTGACACGCAATATCGGCATGCCGGGGGCGGGATGAGCGCGATATCCCTTGATCATTCGGCGCCGGTTCCCGCCATCGAAATTCGTGGTGTGTGGACGTTTTATGGCGATACGCTGATCCATCGTGATGTCGATCTTGTGGTTGAAGCGGGTCAGATGCTCGGTCTGGTGGGCGGGTCGGGTAGCGGCAAGACGACGCTGCTACGGGAGATCGTCGGTCTGCTGTTGCCCAGCCAGGGCTCGGTCAAGGTGTTCGGGCACCCGGTGCTTGATCCCGATCCGCTGGTGCGACGCAGTGTTCGCCGGCGCTTTGGCATGCTCTTTCAACAGGGCGCCCTGTTTTCAGCGCTTTCTGTTTATGACAATATCGCCTTTCCATTGCGTGAGCTGCGCGTACTTGACGAGGCAATGATCCGCGATCTCGTCCTGCTTAAACTCGGCATGGTTGAACTCGAGCCGCGTCACGGCCGGCTGATGCCTGCCGAGCTGTCGGGCGGTATGATCAAGCGCGTGGCGCTGGCGCGTGCCTTGTCGCTGGAGCCAGAGCTGCTGGTGCTGGACGAGCCAACGGCCGGTCTCGACCCGGACCGTGGTGAAAACTTTGTCAAACTGATCAGGATGCTGCAAAAGGAACTTGGCTTTACCGTCGTCATGGTGACTCACGATCTCGATACGCTGGCTGGTCTGGCGACAAAAGTGGCGGTGCTTGCTGATCAGTGCATTGTTGCCTGCGGAACGCCCGCCGAGGTAGTTGCCGTCGATCATCCTTTTATTCGAAACTTTTTCTGCTCCGAGCGCGCTGCGGCGACCATGCAGAAGGGAGTGCGCTAGCCATGGAAAATCGCTCACATGCCCTGTTTGCCGGGCTGTTTACATTACTGCTTGGATTCGCTGCGGTTGCCTCGGTCTGGTGGTTTGGCGGCACCCGCGAGGTCAGCAAGGAGTTTATTGTCGTCAGCAAACAAAACGTCACCGGTCTGAGCCCGCAGGGGCAGGTGCGTTATCGCGGTATCCGCGTTGGCAAGGTGCAGTCGATCAGGCTGGACCCGAAGGATGCGCGCAATATTCTGATTCGTATCCAGGTCGATGAAAGTGTGCCAGTCACGCGAGGCACGACGGCAAAAATCGGTTTTCAGGGCATCACCGGTATTGGCCATATCCTGCTTGAGGACAAGGGGCTTGATACTGCGCCGCCGGCTGGTGATGGCGATGAACCGCCGCGTATCGTCATGCAGCAGTCGCTGCTCGAGGAGCTTTCGGAGATCGGTGGTGAGACCTTGCGCAATGCGCGGGACTTTCTGGCCAGTGCCAATCAGGTCCTGAACCCGGAAAACCGTCAACGGTTAACGAATACCCTGGCCAATCTTGAGGCGACCACTGCGAATGCGCAGGAGACGCTGACGCAATTGCGCCAGCTGATGTCCCCGGAAAACATCCGCCTGGTGAATGCGACCCTGAAGCGCACCGAGCACGCGGCCGGGGAGGTGGCGCCGCTGCTCGTGGAAGTGCGCGGGCTGGTGGTTCGTCTGCAACTCGCCAGCGACAAGTTTGAAACGGCGCTCGGCGATCCGGCGACCGGCGGGGCGGGCTCGCTGGCGCCGCGCCTGAATGAACTGAGCGCGGAGTTCTCGGCCAATTCGCGTCAGCTCAATCGCCTTCTGCAAATGCTTGAGCAATCGCCGCAAAGCCTTATTTTTGGCGCGCCACAGCCGATGCCGGGGCCCGGTGAAAGCGGTTTTGCCGTACCAGTAAATGCCAGGGGGCAATAATGAAAAAGCTTTCCATCCTGCTTGCCGTGCTGCTGCTCGGTGCCTGTGCCGGTGGTGCAAACAATGGGGCACCGTTGTCGATTTATGATTTTGGCATTCCGGCTAGCCGCCCGGCGGGCGATGATTCCTGGTCGAAAATGGCGCTTGAGATAAAGGCGCCATCGTGGTTTGATTCAGTCAATATCCAGTACCGCCTGGCCTACGAAGACCCGCTCAAATTACGCAGTTACGCGACCAGCCGTTGGGCGGGTGTGCCGGCCCAGCTGTTGGCGCAGCGTCTGCGGCAGCAGCTCGGTGCTGCCGGTGCGACCAGTAATGCCGCAGTTGATTGTCTGCTGCGTCTTGATCTGCAGGAGTTTTCACAGGTGTTCGATACACCACAACGCAGTCGTGCGGTCCTGCACGGCAGCGTCAGTGTGCTCGATGCCAGACGCCGGGTTATTGCGACGCGGCAGCTTGCCGTTGAGCAGCCGGCCACCGCTGGCGATGCGCGCGGCGGTGTCGGAGCGCTGGTCGATGCCAGTGATGAGGTCGGGCGGCAACTGGCCGGCTGGCTGGGCGGGCTGGACAAGAGCGGCAGCCTGAGCGCGTGTCGTGGCGCTGCGGCAAAATAGACGGAATGACTATTTGAGGAGCACGCCTTGGCTACAGGGAACATTTACCAGTACGGGCTCGACAAGAACACGGCGAACTACACGCCGCTCACCCCGCTCACCTTCATTGAGCGCTCGGCCTCGATTTACCCGGATCGGCTGGCGGTAATCCACGGGCAGCGCCGTTACACTTGGCTGCAGACTTTTACGCGCGCCCGCCGACTGGCTTCGGCACTGGTCAGGCACGGTATTGGCAAAGGCGACACGGTTGCCGTGATGCTCAACAATACGCCGGAGATGTACGAATGCCACTTCGGCATTCCGGTGACCGGCGCGGTGCTCAATACCCTCAATACGCGTCTGGATGCCGAGACGATTGCCTTCATGCTCCAGCACGCCGAGGCGAAGCTGCTGATCACCGATCGCGAGTATTCGCCGACCGTGAAAAAAGCGCTGGCCGGTCTGGGGCGAGAAATTATCGTGATTGACGTCGATGATCCGGAATACACCGGCCCTGGCGAGCGCCTGGGTGCCGTCGATTATGAAGCCTTCATCGACGGCGGTGACTCGGCGTATGCCTGGAGCGGCCCGGCCGATGAGTGGGATGCGATCTCGCTCAACTACACCTCGGGTACGACCGGCAACCCGAAAGGCGTTGTTTATCACCATCGCGGCGCCTACCTCAATGCGATGACCAACATTGTCAGCTGGGGCATGCCGCCGCACGCCGTTTATCTGTGGACGCTGCCGATGTTCCACTGCAATGGCTGGTGTTTTACCTGGACCATGGCGGCCAATTCAGGCACCAATATCTGTCTGCGCCGGGTTGATGCCAAGCTGATCTTCGACGCGATTCGCGAACATGGCGTCAGTCATTACTGCGGCGCGCCGATTGTGCATAGCCTGCTCGCCAATGCGCCGGCCGAGCTGCGTGCGGGCATTACGCACAAGGTTTCCGGGATCATTGCTGCGGCACCGCCGCCGGCGGCGGTGATCGAAGGCATGGCGAAAATCGGCGTCGATCTGACCCACGTTTACGGCCTTACCGAAACCTACGGCCCGGCGTCGATCTGTGCCAAACATACCGAGTGGGCCGCGCTGCCGGTCGAGGAGCAGGTCGCGCTGAACGGCCGACAGGGCGTGCGCAATCACGCGCTGGAAGCGATCACCGTGCTTGATCCGGTGAGCATGGCAGCTGTGCCATGGGACAGCGCGACAATCGGCGAAATCATGTTCCGCGGCAACCTCGTGATGAAGGGTTATCTCAAGAACCCGGTGGCGACGGAGGAGTCTTTTGCCGGTGGCTGGTATCACAGCGGCGATCTGGCCGTCATGCAGCCCGACGGCTACGTGAAGATCAAGGACCGGTCGAAGGACGTGATTATTTCCGGCGGTGAAAATATCTCGTCGATCGAGGTCGAAGACGTGCTCTATAAACACCCGGCGGTGATCCTTGCTGCGGTCGTGGCAGCGCCGGATGAGAAGTGGGGCGAAGTGCCCTGTGCTTTTGTTGAATTGCGTGACGGCGCGCAGGCGACCGAGCAGGAGATCATTGATTTCTGCCGTGAGCGCATGGCGCGTTTCAAGGTGCCGAAGCGGGTAGTTTTCTGTGCGCTACCGAAAACATCAACCGGAAAAATTCAGAAATTCCTGCTGCGTCAGCAGGCGAAATAGAATCGGCTCAAACCATTCGACCCGATCAATCGACCAAGGAGATTCCATGGATGAGCAACCCCTTCTGCTGCGCAACGACCGCCCTGACGGGCTGACCACGCTGACGCTGAATCGCCCGAATCAGTTCAATTCGCTGTCGAGCGACATGTTGGGTGCATTGCAGTCGGCGCTTGACGCCATCGCCGTTGATGCCAAAGTTCGCGTTGTTGTTATCGCCGCCGCCGGCAAGGCCTTTTGTGCCGGGCACGATCTCAAGGAAATGCGCGCCAATCACCACAAGGCATTCATGCAGGCTCTGTTCAAACAGTGTGGCAAGGTAATGACGACGATCACGCAGATGCCGCAACCGGTGATTGCCCGCGTGCACGGCGTCGCCACCGCCGCAGGTTGCCAGCTGGTATCGATGTGCGATCTGGCCGTCGCTGCCGATGTCGCGCGCTTTGCTACCTCGGGGATCAATGTCGGCCTCTTCTGTGCGACACCGGCGGTCGGCCTGTCGCGCAACCTCGGACGCAAACAGGCGCTCGAAATGCTGCTCACCGGTGATTTCATTGATGCGCAGGCAGCCCTGCGGCAGGGTCTGGTCAATCGGGTTGTGCCACTTGACATGCTCGATAGCGCGGTCGACGATCTCGCCGGCTCGATTATCGCCAAATCCTCGGTGGCCATCGGCATGGGCAAGCAGATGTTTTACAAACAGCTCGAAATGGGACTCGATGCGGCCTATCAGTATGCGTCGGAAGTGATGGCCTGCAACATGATGACCGAGGATGCGGTCGAAGGTATTGATGCTTTTGTCGGCAAGCGTAAGGCGACGTGGAAGGGGCGGTAACCGATGGCGTTCAGCAGGATATCGGCTGGCACAAGGGGATGGCACGCCTGGCCTGCCCTGGTTTGTCAGGCAGCAGGAAGCGCTGGGCAAACTCCTTGTCGGCCACCGCCGGACTGAACAGATAACCCTGCGCCGTTTCACAATGCAGCCGGGCCAGACGGTTCAGCTGATTGCTGTTTTCGACCCCTTCAGCAACAACCAGCATGCCGAGCGCCTTGGCCATGGCGATGATGGCGGCGACCAGCGGTTCGCCACCACCACGGCCTGTTTCGATTTCCTTGATGAACGCGCGGTCGATTTTCAAGGTATCGAAGGGTAATTGTTGCAGGTAGGACAGCGACGAATAGCCGGTGCCGAAATCATCCAGGGCAAGTTTGACGCCGGCGGCCGCCAGTTGTCGCAGTTCGTGCAGTGAGTCGCTATCGCTGTGCAGGAAAACCGACTCGGTGATCTCGACTTCAAGTAGCGAAGGCGGCAGGCTGGCGTCAGACATTTTTTTCAGCAGGCGCTGAGCCAGCCCCGGATTCCACAACTGCCGCGCAGAAACGTTGATTGCCAGCTGTGGCAGCATCAGACGGGCATCGCGCCATTCTGTGAGCAACTCGATGGCGCGGTCGATGACCCATTCGCCGATCGGCAGAATCATGCCGGTTTCTTCCGCCACCGGAATGAATTGATCCGGAGGGACCAGTTGCCCTGCATCGTTGTGCCAGCGCAGCAATGCCTCGCAACCGACGAGCCGGCGTGTGGCGATGCTGACTTGCGGTTGCAGGAAGAGCATCAGCTGATTCTTTTCGATGGCGTGTCGCAGGCCCGTTTCGATCTGCGCGCGACGTTGAATCGCCTCGTTCATCTGAAAAGTGTAGAAGCGCACACCGTTGCCGCCAGCCGCCTTGGCCTGATACATCGCCGCGTCGGCATTGCGCAGCAGGATCTCCGGGGTGACGCCGTCGTCGGGGTAGAACGTCGCGCCGATGCTCGCGCTGACACAGAGTTCATTGCCATTGGCATCGACCGGTCGGGAAATCGTTTCAAGAATCTTGCTTGTAATGGCATGGGCCTGACCTGCATCGCTGATCCCGGGCAGCACCACGATGAACTCGTCGCCACCTTGCCGGACGACAATGTCCGTTTCGCGGACACTTTGTTTGAGGCGCTGTGCCAATACCATCAGCAGCTGATCCCCGACATCATGACCCAGGGAATCGTTGATATCCTTGAAGCGGTCAATGTCGATCAGAAGTACGACGACTGCCTGGGCGTTGCGCTTCGACTGGGCCATGGCGCGTGGCAGGCAGTCGGCCAGCAGCAATCGATTGGCCAGGCCGGTGAGTTGATCGTGATGGGCAAGAAAGCGGACCTGTTCTTCGCTGGCCTTGCGTTCGGTAATGTCGGACACCGAGCCGGCCATCAGGTAAGCGAATCCGCGCCGGTTGCGCAAGGCCAGCCCGCGCGAGGCAAGCCAGCGGTAATCGCCGTTCTTGGCGCGCACCCGGTATTCGCAATAAAAATGTGGGGTTTCGCCTTTCAGATGCTGGGCGACGGCTCGGTTGTAGTGGTCTTTGTCTTCCGGGTGGACGAGTTCAAGCCAGGCGTGGGTGTCGGGGACGAGGTTTTCGGTGTAGCCGAGCAGCGCCAGCAGGCGCTGGCCGACGTTCAGTTCCTTGGAGGCGGGATACCACGACCACAGGCCGTCGTGCGCTTCACGCATGGCGAGGTCGTGTGCGCGGTAGGTGGCATAAAGATGGCGTAATTCAATGGCGGCCAGTGGCAGCAGGGCAATCAATACGGCGAGTGCAGCGAGATTGGCGAGGGGAAAAGACAGCAGAATGCCGCTGAGTGCGAGCCCGGTCGCGCTCAGTATCATTACGCCAAGTCCGCGCCGGCGTCGGCTGGACGAGCGAAGATATGGAATATTTATTACCATGGGCCTAGTCAATCCGTATTTGCTGGCAAGGTCAAGTTTTTGCGTGGGCTGTGTCGGGGATGGTCACAACAATCAGCGGTTTAGGGGTTTAAGCATGGAACATGCCATTCTTTATAAGCAGAAGCGCTTGCCGGCGCTTGAGGCGATATCACTCGTTATGGATGGCGATTCGATCATCGTGCCGACTGGCGTCGGCGAGCCGCCTCGTTTGTTGACGGCGCTCGCCGAGCGGCGTCTGGCGTTTCGTGACGTATCGGTCGTTCAATTGTTGCCGCTTCGTCGGTTTGCCTATTTCGATTCGCAAACGTTCGAACATGTGCGACACCTTGCGCTATTTTTCAGCAATGTGACGCGGCCCGGTGGTCAGGCCGGCTGGATCGACTACGTTCCTTCTTCCTTTTCCGAGCTGCCAGGATTGATCCGCGATGATCTGATCCATGCCGATGCCGTGTTCTCGCTCGCTTCGCCAATGGATAGTGAGGGCTATTTTTCGCTTGGTTTGGCGACCGATTACACGCATGCGGCGATTCAGACGGCGCGCAAGATCATTCTTGAAGTCAATCCGCATGTGCCTTTTGCCTATGGCAACTGCCGCGTGCATATTTCGCAGGTCAGCGCCATTGTCGAAGACGACGAAGCCCTGCTTGAAATCCCCGAGCCGCCGATTGATGCGGTTGCCGAGCTGATCGGTCAGCAGGTTGCCGATCTGGTGCCCGACGGGGCAACACTACAGATCGGCTACGGCGCTACACCGTCGGCGGTAGCCAATCAGCTGGTCGGCAAGCAGGATCTCGGAATCCACACCGAAATGGTCGGCGACAGTATCCTGCGTCTGATCGAGTGCGGTGCCGTCACCAACCGCCAGAAGAATTTCATGCCCGGCCTGATGGTCGGCTCGTTTGCTTTGGGTTCAAGGGCGCTTTACCGCTATCTCGATCACAATCCGGTTTTTGAAATGCACCCCGTCGATTTTACAAACGATCCGTGCGTGGCCGGGAGAAACGATAATCTGGTGGCCATCAACGGCAGCATGCAGGTGGATCTGATTGGCCAATGCGGATCGGAAAGTCATGGCCCGCTACCTTATTCGGGAACCGGCGGTCAGCTTGATTTTGCGCGTGCTGCAAACCGCTCGCGCGGCGGCAAAAGCATCATGGTTATGCCGTCGACCGCATGCCACGGCACTGTGTCGCGTATCGTTCCGATGCTCGCGCAGGGAACCCATGTCAGCGTTGGCAAAAACGACGTCAATTTCGTGGTGACGGAATACGGTGTTGCAGCCTTGCGCGGTAAATCAGTACGCCAGCGTGCTGCTGCACTGATCGCCATTGCCCACCCCGATTTCCGGATGGAACTGCAGAACGCAGCGCAGTGCATGAAGATCGCATGAAGCGCTATTGAGCCCGATATAAAACGGGTAATATCGGGCACCTTTACGCTCGTTTGTTGCCGGGCCGGCAGGTGCCACAGAAATTGGGCAATTTGTAGAAATGACCTCTCAGCGCATGCGAAAAACAGACCGAAAAATGTCGGGTTCGATTCCGCGGCGCACCACGCCGGGAACCGGCAGTGTGTCGCAGTTGTGGCGAATCGTTGCGCGCATTGTCTGGGCGTCTGTGATTCTGCTCGGGCTGTTCAGTATCGGGGTACTCGGCTTTTACCTGATCGGCGCTGACCGGGCGAGTTGGTCGGATGCGGTCTATATGACCCTGATTACCATCTCGACGGTGGGTTATGGCGAGATTGTGCCGCTCAATAACTTCGGCGCGCGTCTTTTTGCCGGCTTGATGTCGATTGCCGGTCTGGGTGTGCTGACTTTTCTGTTCACCAGCCTGACGGTTTTCTTTCTTGAGAAAGACCTTGATTATTCCCTGCGGAGACGACGGATGGAAAAGCGGATCAGAAAGCTGCGGCATCATTACATTGTCTGTGGTTTCGGACGCGTCGGGCGCAATGCTGCGCATGAACTGCACAACACGGGTCGCCACTTTGTCGCCATTGACCCTGAGCAGGCACGTTTTGATGAGAATCTCGAAAAGTTTCCCGGCCTGCTCTATCTGCAGGGTGATGCTTCCGACGACGATCTTTTGCTCGGTGCCGATATCGCCGATGCTCGCGGCCTGTTTGCGGTAACCGGTGACGACTCGCGCAATCTGATGATCATCATTACCGCCAAGCAGATCAACCCGCAAATACGGGTGGTAGCGCGTGCTCAGGAAACACGCAATATCGAAAAAATGCGCAAGGCCGGCGCTGACGAAATCATCTGCCCCGACTTTACCGGTGGAATGCGCATGGCATCGGCGATGGTGCGTCCGCACGTGGTCGGTTTTCTCGACGAGATGTTGAAGTCGGAAAAGCACGTGCGGGTAGACGAGGTCATCGTTCCTTCCAGTTTCCCGCCTACGCCGATCGGTGATTTGCGCATACGTAATGCAGATTACATCCTGCTTGCTGTGCGTGCCGACGGTGAATGGGCTTTCAATCCGACGGATGACTACTTGTTGTGTGCAGGCAATGTCATTGTCGCGATGGCCAGTCCGGCAGGGCGTGCCCAGATCGAGGCCCATCTGCTGGAAATGCTCGAGTAGAGGAAAATGAATCCGGATGGCACAGCAAGCTGGTAGCATAGTCGAAGAGGGTTCTTGACCTGGCGCACAAGGAGAGCAGATGCACCGCAGGATACTGACGGGCGAGCGATTGGTGGCGGTTTTCCTCTGCGGCTGCGTGCTGTTCAATTACCCCGTACTATCCTTGTTTGACCGCGGCGCAGTTTTCTTCGGCATCCCCCTGCTTTATGCCTATATTTTCGCTGCCTGGGCTGGCCTGATCGCCGTCATGGCCTGGGTTATCGAACGTCGCATCGAGTAGCCGCCACAATGCTCAACCCCCTGGTCATCATCGCTGCCTCGTTGCTCTATCTCGGGTTGCTGTTTGCAGTTGCCTGGTGGGGCGACAGGCGTGCCGATCAGGGACGCTCGATCATCGCCAGTCCGACCATCTTTGCGCTCTCGATGGCGGTTTATTGCACCACCTGGACATTTTATGGAAGTGTCGGGCGTGCGGCGGTGTCGGGCATCGGCTTCCTGCCGATCTATCTTGGCCCGACGCTGGTGATGACGCTTGGCTGGTTCCTGCTGCTCAAGATGATTCGTACGGCCAAGGCCAACCGCATTACCTCGATTGCTGATTTCATTTCTTCGCGCTATGGCAAGAGCCATTTGCTGGGCGGCCTGGTGACCGTGATTGCCGTGGTCGGTGTCGTTCCCTACATCGCCTTGCAGCTCAAAGCCGTGTCGAGCAGCGTCAGTCTGCTGCTCAGATACCCGGAGATCGTCATGCCGCATCGCAGTGCGACTCTGCCGGTATTCGCCGACATGAGCTTTTATATCGCGCTGATTCTTGCCGCCTTCACCATACTGTTCGGCACCCGGCATCTCGATGCTACCGAGCGTCATGAGGGTATGGTGGCGGCGATTGCGCTTGAATCCGTGGTCAAGCTGCTGGCCTTTCTGGCGGTCGGTGTGTTCGTTACTTACGTGGTTTTCGATGGTTTTGCCGACATCTTCCAGCGGGTCGCCGCAGATGAGAGACTACGCCGTCTAACTACGGCAATTCCGTCGGGGCAGGGTTATACCGGCTGGTTCTCTCTGACCCTGCTGGCCGGGCTGGCGGTTCTTTTTCTGCCGCGCCAGTTCCAGATCGCGGTGGTCGAAAACGTCAACGAAGCGCATCTGAAGCGCGCTGCCTGGCTGTTTCCACTCTATCTGCTGCTGATCAATCTCTTTGTCTTGCCGATTGCACTTGGCGGACTGTTGCACTTTGCCGGGCAGGGCGTTGATGCCGATACCTTTGTCCTGACCCTGCCCATGGCGCAGCGTCAGGAGGCGCTTGCGCTGCTGGTGTTCATTGGCGGCCTGTCGGCAGCGACCGGTATGGTCATCGTCGAAACGATCGCCCTGTCGACCATGGTCTGCAACGATCTGGTGATGCCGATCCTGTTGCGCTTTCGCGGCCTGGCACTGAGTAGCTCGAAGGATCTTTCCGGTTTGTTGCTGGGTATCCGTCGCGGCGCAATCCTTGTCATCCTGCTGCTTGGCTATCTTTATTTCCGGCTGGCGGGTGAAGCCTATGCTCTGGTTTCGATCGGCCTGATCAGTTTCTCGGCAGTCGCCCAGTTTGCGCCCGCCATGATCGGCGGTATGTACTGGCGCGGCGGCACCCGGGGTGGCGCGCTGGCTGGGCTGTCCGCTGGTTTCCTGGTGTGGGCCTACACCTTGTTGCTGCCTTCTTTTGCCAAGTCGGGCTGGCTACCTGCCGACTTTCTGACGCAGGGCTTGTTTGGCATCGAGTTGTTGCGACCGCAGCAACTTTTCGGCCTGACCGGCCTTGATGAAATTTCTCATTGCTTGTTCTGGAGTTTTTTTGCCAATATCGGCGCCTATATCGCGATCTCCCTGTTGCGTCCGCCGAGTGCCGCCGAGGCCAGTCAGGCAACCCTGTTCGTTGATGCACTTAAACACACGCGGCCGGTTGGCGCAGCGCTCTGGCGCGGACGTGCCGAAGTTGCCGATCTGCTTGTGCTGGTCGGGCGGTTTCTTGGCCCGCAACGTGCCGAATCGGCGTTTGCGGCCTATGCGCGAAGTCATGGCGGGAATGCCGTTGAGTCACTGGAGGCCGATGCCGATCTGGTGCATTTTGCCGAGTCGCTGCTGGCCGGTGCCATCGGCAGCGCTTCGGCGCGCGTGATGGTGGCTTCGGTCGCCAAGGAGGAGCCGCTCAGTCTTTCCGAAGTGATGAATATTCTCGATGAAGCCTCACAGTTGCGCAGCTACAGTCGCGAGCTGGAGCGCAAGTCGCACGAATTGACGACCGCAACACGGGAACTGAAGGCGGCTAATGATCGTCTGCAGGAGCTTGATCGGGTCAAGGATGACATCATGTCTTCGGTGACGCACGAGCTGCGCACACCACTCACTTCAATCCGTGCCTTTGCCGAATTGCTGCGTGATGATCCGAAAATGCATCTCGCCGATCGGGAGCGCTTTCTGTCGATTATCGTCAGCGAGACCGAACGTCTGGCCCGTCTGATCAACCAGACACTCGATCTGGCAAAGATCGAATCAGGTAATGCTGACTGGCACGGCACCCGGCTCGATCTGAAAGAGGTTATCGAGCAGTCGCTGATGGCGACCAGCCAGCTCTTCAACGAGAAACGGGCGCGTATTGAACTTGATTTGCCAGACGGTCTGCCGCTGATTCTGGCCGACCGGGATCGCTTGATTCAGGTAATGTTGAATCTTCTGTCAAATGCGGTAAAGTTTCTTCCACCGGACACCGGTCGGGTAAAAGTTGGCTTGTGCGCCCGGGCCGATGCGCTCGAAGTGAGTGTGGCTGACAATGGCCCAGGAATCCGGACGGAAGATCACCAGATTATTTTCGAAAAGTTTCGTCAGGTTGGTGATGCAATGACCGATAAACCGGCTGGCACCGGTCTTGGCTTACCGATCAGCCGCCGGATTGTCGAGCATTTCGGCGGCCGGCTGTGGGTGGAAAGTGTGCCGGGTGAAGGTGCGACTTTTCGCTTCTCTCTACCGCTGGCACTGGCCGGGCAGGCGGAAGCAGCGGCCGGCCCGTAATGTAATTAAATCGGAAACGTGATGACGGAAACGATGACAAAAAAAGTGCTGATAGCCGACGATGAACAAAACATCGTCATTTCCCTTGAGTTCCTTTTGCGTCGCGAAGGTTTCGAGGTGTTTATCGCGAGTGACGGCGAAGAGGCGCTGCTTCGTTTGCGCGCCGAGAAGCCCGATCTGGTATTGCTTGATGTGATGATGCCGAAGATGAATGGTTTCGACGTCTGTCAGGCCATACGTGCCGACCCTGATCTGGCGGATATCCGCGTTTTGATGCTCACCGCCAAGGGGCGCGAGGCCGAAGTCAGCAAGGGGCTTGGCCTCGGTGCCGACGCCTATATGACCAAGCCTTTTTCAACCAAGGAGCTGGTGGCTCAGGTTCGTGCGCTACTGGGTGTGTAAATGAAGATTCCGGGAAGGCTTGCATTTGCCATCGCGGCGCTGTGCGTTTTCCTGGCAGCGTTCGCCGCTACGATTACAGCACTCTTGCTGAACGGTCTGACGTCTGCGTCGGATGGTGGCATTGCTGCTGTCGTGGTGGTGACGCTGGCTGCCCTGATGTTGGCGGGCTCGATCCTGAATTCGCTGTACGCGCTCTATCCGCACGCGGCATTGCGCATGACCGAGGAGGTTGAGGCGCTCGCCAGCCACGGCGGGGTGCGTCTGGCCGAGTATGGCGCCAGGGAGTTATCTGCGCTTGGCCGTGCCGTCAATCAACTGGCCACCGTTCGTGATGCGCTTGCGCTTGATGTGTCGACGCGCGTGCGCGAGGCGCGTGCTTCCCTCGAAGAGGAGCGTGCGCGACTTGCCGCATTGATGGCCGACCTCAACCAGAGTGTCATCGTATGTAATCTGGATGGCCGGATACTGCTTTATAACGAGCGTGCGCGGCAGGAGTTGAGCGGGCCAGCCGATTCTTCGGCCAATGAGTTGCTTGGTCTGGGGCGTTCGATTTATACCGTTTTTGAGCGCAGTCTGATCACCCATGTCCTTGATCGTCTACAACTGGGGCTGGGGGAAAAGTCCGGGACGGCGCAGTTCGTCACGGTAACGCGGGCCGGTCGCTTGCTGCGCGCGCACGTGTCGCCGGTGCTGTCGGTTGGCGCTGATGAGGCGCCCGCTGTGGCGGGCTCGACCATCACCGGTTTTGTCATCACGCTTGACGATATCACGGCGGTCAATGAACGCGACGCACGGCGTGACGGCTTGATTCAGTCCCTCACCGAGGGCGCACGCGGGCCGCTCGGCAATATTCGTGCAGCGGCCGAAACCCTGTCGGATTTTGCGGACATGCCGCCAATCCAGCGTGAACGTTTTCTCGGCGTGATCCGTGAGGAGGCCGGCGCACTTTCGCTGCATCTCGAAAACGCGGCGACTGCTTTTTCGGACGATTTACGGGTCTGCTGGCCGCTTGAGGAAATGCTCGGCGCGGCCCTGCTCAACGAGGCCTCACGGCGGATCGGCGAGCGCAGCGGTCTGGCGGTGAAGCTTGAGTCCGTTGATGACAGTATCTGGTTGCGGATTGACAGTTTCGGGATGTTGCAGGCAATGAGTTTTCTTGCGCTGCGCCTGCAGGATGAGTATGACATCCGCGAGCTACGTCTGGCGCTGATGCGTGACGGAAGGTTGGCGCAGCTCGACTTGAGCTGGATTGGATCGTCGATGAACAACGAAACGGCGATGAGCTGGCAGATGGCGCCGATGAGTTCTCTCGGTGAAGCCTCGCAACTCAGCGTGCAGGATGTTGTTGATCGCTGTAACGGCGAGCTCTGGTTCCAGCGCGAACGTGCCTCGCATCGTGCCTTCTTCCGGATCCTGCTGCCTGCTGCCGACGCACCGAAGGAACTCGACCACAACAACTTGCCTGCCCGCCAGGGTAGCCGCCCGGAGTATTACGATTTTGATCTGTTCAGCTGGTCGGCGGCGAGCCATGAGCTTGCTGACCAGCCCTTGTCAGTGCTTTCCTATACGGTATTTGATACCGAAACCACCGGCCTTGAACCCTCAGCCGGTGACGAGATCATTCAGATTGGTGCGGCGCGCATCGTCAATCGCCGTCTGCTCAGTCAGGAGTGTTTCGATCAACTGGTTGATCCGTGCCGGACCTTGTCGAAGGAGTCAATCCGCATCCACGGAATCACGCCAGACCTTCTGCTCGGGCAGCCGACGATCGACACCGTACTGCCGTCCTTCCATGCTTTTTGCGCAGATACCGTTCTTGTGGCGCACAACGCGGCTTTCGACATGCGCTTCCTGCAACTCAAGGAGGAACGCCTCGGCGTGCGCTTTGAGCAACCGGTACTCGATACGTTTCTACTCTCGGCGGTGCTCCATCCGAATCAGGAAAGCCACCGTCTTGAAGCCATCGCCGAGCGTCTCGGTGTCTCGGTCCTTGGTCGTCATACTGCGCTGGGTGACGCCATGGTGACCGGCGAGATTTTTTTGAAGATGCTGCCGCTGCTTGCCGGGATGGGAATCCATACCCTGCGCCAGGCGCGCGAAGCCAGCGAAAAAACCTATCATGCCCGACTCCGCTACTAGCCCGGGCAAGATACGGCGCGATGCGCCGCTGTCAGCTTTTGTTACCCTGCGCCAGCTGGTGCAGGGCGTGCCGGTCGACGTACCCCCTTCGGCCAGCGTGCGCGAAACCGTGCTCAAACTCGATGCTGAACGAATTGATGCGGTTGTCGTGGTTGATCAAGCGAGCCGGGTCGCTCTGGGGATTGTCACCCTGCGCGATTTATTGCTTCGGATCACCATCGAGGCCGGCGACCTCGACGCGCCGATCGCCAGCGTGATGACGGCGGCGCCGATCTGCATTCTGGCTGATGCGACGGCGCATCAGGCCAGCGTCATCATGGTTCGCCGTGGTGTCCGCTATCTGGTGCTTACTGAGGCGGATGGCAGCTATTTCGGGATTGTCTCGCAGCTTGATCTTTATGCGCTGCCCAGCGCGCGGGCCAGCGAGTTGGTTGCCGCGATTCTGGCGGCAACGAATATTGAGACGCTGGTCGGTCTGGCCGCCGGAATCCGCGATCTGGCCAGCCGGATGCTGGCTGAGCGGGTGGGTGCGGATGCGCTGTGTCAACGCATCTCGGCACTCAACGATCTGCTCACGCTGCAGGTGATCGAGTTGACTGCCTGCCGCTTCGAGCTGCCTTACGTTCAGTGGTGCTGGCTGGTGTTTGGTTCGGAGGGGCGTCTTGAGCAGACGCTGTCGACCGATCAGGACAACGGCCTGGTCTTTGCCGCTGGTTCGGCCGCAGAAGCCGTCACGCTACGTGCGGCTTTTTTGCCGTTTGCGCGCGCCGTCAATGAAACGCTTGATGCCTGTGGCTTTCCCTTGTGCAGGGGCGGGATCATGGCCAGCAATCCGCAGTGGTGTCTTTCGCTTGACGAGTGGAAAGCGGCCTTCGGTAGCTGGATGGCCAGCGGCGAGCCGCAGTCGCTGCTCAACTCGACAATTTTTTTCGATCTTCGTCCGCTTTACGGCCAGGAGTCTCTGGCCGGCGAACTGCAGGAATGCTTGCTTGCCAGAGCACCGTCGTACCCGATTTTTTTGCGTGCGCTGGTTGAAAACACGATTAACTGGGAGTCGCCACTCACCTGGTGGCAGGGCTTTCGCTATGACGCCAACAAGGATCATCCGCACACCATCGATCTCAAGATGCACGGGTCGCGCCCTTTTGTCGATGCTGCACGCATTTATGCCCTGGCGCATGGCGTGCCGCAGACCAATACTGCCGAGCGCTTGCGCGCGGCAGCGCCGGCGCTGGGGATACAGCCCCACGAAATTGCCGCATTGCTCGACGCTTTTTTCCATATCCAGCGGCTGCGCCTTGAGAACCAGGTTACCGGCCCGGCCGACGAAGCGCCAAACCGCGTTGATCCCGATCGCCTGCACGAGCTTGACCGGCTGATTCTCAAGGAGTCACTCAAGCAGGCGCGCAATCTACAGCAGAGGCTGGCGCGGGATTATTCGGTTTCCTAGCCGGCTGGCTCAGGGTGTGAAAAATTTGTTTGGGTGAGGTCGATCATGGAACAGCAAGAAAAGTCGCAGTACCGGGGCGTAGTACACAGGATGCTGACCACGATGGTGGGGATGAAAGGTTCAGACCTGTTTATCACAGCGGGTTTTCCGCCGGCAATCAAGCTCAACGGCAAGCTCACCAAGCTTAATGACACGCCACTCACTGCAGAACAAACGCAAAAAATGGCGCATTCGATTTCGACCGAAAAGCAGTGGCAAAACTTCATCGATAGCAAAGGCTCGAACTTCGCCATTTCGCTTGAAGGTATCGGTCGTTTCCGGATCAACGTGTTCACGCAGCAGCAGCACCCGGGGATGGTTATCCGCGTCATCACTACCGAGATCCCCGATTTCGACAAGATGAATCTGCCGCCCGTCCTGAAGTCCGTTGTCCTCGAAAAACGTGGTTTGGTGCTTCTGGTGGGTGGCACCGGATCGGGCAAGTCGACGACACTGGCTGCGATGCTGGGGGTGCGTAACCGTGAAACGCACGGCCATATCATCACCATCGAAGACCCGGTTGAATACGTGCATACCCACATCAATTGCATCGTTACCCATCGCGAGGTTGGCGTAGACACGGTGGGGTGGTTTGACGCGCTTAAAGATTCACTTCGCCAGGCGCCGGACGTGATCCTGATCGGCGAGATTCGCGATCAGGAAACGATGGAATATGCTTTGAATTTCGCCGAGACCGGGCATCTTTGCATGGCGACGCTGCATGCAAACAGCGCCAACCAGGCAATTGACCGCATCGTGAATTTTTTCCCCATCGAAAAGCGTGAGCAAGTGCTGAACGATATCTCGCTGAACATGCGCGCCATTATTTCGCAGCGTCTGGTGCGCAAGAT
Source organism: Rhodocyclaceae bacterium (assembly GCA_044359525.1). Taxonomy (GTDB): domain Bacteria; phylum Pseudomonadota; class Gammaproteobacteria; order Burkholderiales; family Rhodocyclaceae; genus CAJBIL01. Next base: position 59,875 of record JBIKLY010000005.1, read on the forward strand.
ATCTGGAGGGCGTGCGGCCGCAATCGAGATTTTGTTGAGTACGGCATCGTCAAGGGATGCGATTGCCAAGGGTGAGGTCGGAGGGCTGAAAGAAGTAATGAAGAAATCTGTCGAACAGGGCATGAAAACCTTCGATCAGTGTTTGTTTGAACTGTATGACAACGGCGAAATTTCTTTGCAGGAGTTGCAGCTCAATTCAGATGCCAAAGGCGACCTGATGCTACGCCTGAAGTTGCAAAGTCCGCGATTCACAAAGGAGGTATTGGGAGGTGCGGCGGGCAGCCAATCCGCCGGATTGTCTTTTGACGGTCAGGTGGACAAGGAAAAAGAGGCGGCCGCGAAAAAAGCAGAAGAAGACGCAGCCCTGAAAGAAGCTGCAATGAAAAAAGCGGCTCAGAATGTGGCGCCTGAAGAAGCCGTTGCAGCAAAAGCCGTTCCGCTCACGCTGGAACTGTCTGATCAGCCAGTGTCGCCGAAGGCATAGATCGATTATTCGCCAGACAAGGAGAGGGTATGGACGAGTTCGCGGCCATCGAAGACAACTTTGCCAGTTTCGCCAAGCTTCTCGTTGAAGACGCTACGGTTCGATTCGAAACACTGCGTGCTTGTTCATTCTTCGATCCTGTGCCCGATGAATGGCTGAAGCAAATTTCGGACATGGCCCAAATCCGGACGTTTTACCCGGATGTTTGCCTGACTTCGCAAGACGACGAAACGAAAGCCTTCTATGTCATCCTGCGCGGGACCGCCGAAGCGTATCGCAACGGCAAGTTGATTGGCACGATAGATACAGGCGAATGTATCGGAGAGGGCGTGTTCTTTGCCGACGGGAAAGTTTCGAGTTCTGCGACAGTGATCGCCGATTACAAAATTATTGCTGCGGAATTTAATAAAGCCGCTGTCGATAGTTTGCAAGCCGATGCCGAAGCCATGAAATGCATGGATAAAGCCTTGCTGCTGGCACTTTTCAAAAAATTGCAGGGGGCGAATCGCAAGATCGAAAAGCTACTGCTCATGCGGGCGGTTGAAGGCAAAGGCGAATAGCGCTCAGCTTTCAAGCCGTGAGCGGAAGTTGTCGGGGACTTGCGCGATCTTGCGGGTCGTGTAGTCAAAGAAAACGATGCCGGTTTTGCCGCGCGCCACTTCGCGTTCTGTGTTCTTTTCGCGCATACACCAGAGCAGGTCGCAGCCCTTGCTGCCGAAATCACCGGCGCCCATGCTGACCACCATCACCTCGCCGTAAAAAGCTTCCGAGCGGTACTGCAATGCGGCATCCGAGACGATGATGCCGACGCCTTCAACGTTCAGCTCGGTATAGTCAAGCGACTTGAAAAATCGTGCTCGTGCTTCGGAAACCACGGTGAGCAGGAGTGCGTTGTCGAGGTGTCCGCCATAGTTCATGTGGCTGAGATAAAGCGTAATTTCAGTGGAGAAGGGGAGTGACTTGGGGAGTTCGATCTGGATACGGGACATGATTTTCCTTGAATGAACCTAAAAACCGCATTCAACACAGAGAACACGGAGAAAAACACAGAGAAAACAGAGAAAACAGAGAGATCGCGTTAAATAGCGACGCACCCAGTTGGTGAGTCAAAGCTTCACCTCTGTGCCTTCTGTGGCTCTGTGTTCTCTGCACCCCAAGGGTGTTTCCTTCGGGGCATGTTGAAAGAGCTTGCAACTGAGTTTTCTAGAATGAATCAGGCCGGAAGCGTCGGCAGCGTGACTACAAAGCGCGTACCGGCGCCCAGCACGCTATCAACCGTGATGGTGCCGCCGTGCAGATCCACTGCGCGTTTGACGATGGCCAGGCCAAGGCCAGTGCCGGCAATAGCGCCGACATTACTGGCCCGGTAGAAAGTTTCGAAAAGATGTTCGATCTCGTCGGCGGGTAGCCCGATGCCTTGATCGGCGACGGTAAATTCAATTGCCTGTGGCTGGCTGGTGACGGTAAAAAGCACTGTTCCACCGGCCGGCGAATATTTCACGGCGTTTGACAGCAAATTATCGAAAATATGGTGCAGCAGTTTTTCGTCAAAGCGCTGCTCGCCGATATTGCCGATCACCTGCAGCTTGATGCGACACTTGATCTTGTCCGATGCCTCCAGCAGTTGCGGGATTCCGCCGACCAGATTTTCGCAGAACTTCTGTAGCGGCAGCAAGGCCGGTTGGAACTCGATCTTGTCTGCATCCACCTTGCCGATGGTCAGGATGTCTTCGAGCATTTTGGTCATCCGCTTGACGGCTTTCTCGATGCTGTCAATGACCTCAGTGCGTTCTTCGGCAGGCATCCTGTCGCTGTAGTACTTGAGCAACTCAGCCGACGACATGATGGTGGCCAGCGGTGTCCGGAATTCGTGCGAGGTCATCGACACGAAGCGTGATTTCAGCTGGTAGAGCTCTTTTTGTTGCTCCAGCGCGGCGCGGATCTCCGCTTCGGCCTGTTTGCGGTGCGTAATGTCGAGATAGGTCCAGATCGACCCCTTGCTGCTGTCGTTGTCGTCCACTGATTTGCCGAACAGTTCGGCCCAGAACAGGCTGCCATCCCTGCGCTTTAGCTGCCAGTCGGTGGAGAAGGGCTTGCCGTGGGCCATCACCGGGTAGGCCAGGTCGCCGATCAGTTGCCAGCTTCTGTCGTCAGGGAAATGGATGCGTGTCGATTGTCCGATCAGTTCTTCGGGTTCATAACCCATCATTGTGGCAAATTTCTTGTTGACCCACTGGTGACGGCGATCGGCAATGAAGCAGATGCCAACCAGCGCACTCTGCAAAATGGCCTCAAGTTCAGACGAGGTGCGTTTGATTTCCTGCTCGGCTTTTTTTTGTCCGGAAATGTCATGAACGTTGGCCAGATAGAGCAACTCGTCACCGATCAGCATCTGACGCAAGGCGACATCGCAGAACACCGTTGAGTTATCTCGTCGTTGAAACAGCCACTCGAAATACGCTTCGCCGCTTGCCAGCCGGTTCTTTATTTCGCTAGCCCGCTTGCTGCTTGGCTGGCCATCGGCTTGAAGCAATGGCGAAAAATATACCGGTGTCTGGCCGATGATCTGTTCGTGCGAGCAGCCAAAAAGTTTTTGCCCCACGCCGTTGCAATCGACAATCACGTTGTCGCGTAACAAGAAAACTGCATCGAGCGCATTGTCAAACATTGACTGATAGCTTGCCTTGGCTGTTGCCAGTTTTCCAGCATCCTCAAGGGTACGCGTTCGTCCTTGTATGAAGATCCAGGTCAACAAGGTCAACAGGAAACTACCGCCGAGCATGATGCGGGCGATGAAACCCGGCTTGTCGCCATCGACTTGCGCTTCGAAGCCGGGCAGGCTTTTTATGACCAGCGTCCACGTGTGCCCACCGATGCCGATGTGATGTATCGTTTTTAGCGGAGCGGTGAGGGACTTGCGGTCGGTGAGTGTGTTGCTCACGTCGTACATCAGGGCGTCACTGTTGATGACTTCGCCGTCATAAATCTGGATGGCGATATCGTCCGTCCGTTCGCCAAGGATGCCGTCCATCAGCTCCGACATACGGAACGAGGTGAAAACCCAACCTGTCGTATTGGCCCGTCGGTCGGCAAAAGTCTGGTAAGGCGAGTCGATGCCAAATACCGGCAGATACATCATGAACCCGGCCTGTTCCATTTTTCCGGGTTCCAGCGTGCTCCGTGTCAGGCGCGAGATGATCGGTTTGTTGAGATCGCGCGCGCGCTCCATGGCCGTGCGCAAGATGGCCGAAGTGTAGGGGTCAAAGCCGAGCATGCTTTGATTGCTTCCGGAAAACGGCTCGATATAGATGACGGGGGTATAGACTTCCCGCTTGCCATCTGGCTGGATGGCATAGTTGGCAAAGCCTTCCTTGCGCAGCATCGCTGCGTGCCGCTGTTTTCCGGCTGCCGGAACAATCTGCGAAAAGCCGACAGCGTGGATGCCGGGATAGTTTTGGGGCAGGCGCAGTGCCTCGATATATTGATGAAATCCCCGGCGACCAAGCGTGCTGTCATGTCCAAAGAAGCCACCAATGCCGCGCAGGATTTGCTCCTGTGCCTTCATCCGTTGCTCGATGCTGCCCGACACTTCGCGGACGCGAAAGTCGAATCTGGCTTGCAGATCGCGTTCGACATTTTCCTGCGCGTTTCTCCACAGCCACCAGGTACTGCCTAGTGAAAAGATGAGTACCGCGACCGGCAGCCACAGGGGTTGCAACCAGCCGTGTCGTTTAAACGGACGGTCGCTGCTGAACAGAGTCGAGCGGGTGACGGCAGTCAACGCGCTTCTTTCTCGTAGGTCTCGCGGGAGAATCGTTCCCCGCTGGATGTTGCGACCTGGCGAATGATTTCCCAGTCTTTCCGGTAAGTGATCGGGTAAAAACGGTCGGCCCCATCAAAAGCCTGCTTCATTGGCTCGGTGAAGCGATAAGCAAAGAAGCATTTGACGATGCGCTCACGCAATTCCGGCAACAGGTCATGGGCATAGGCAAATGACGAGGTCGGAAAACGCGTACTGCGGTAGATTACCCGGAAGTCGTTTTCTGTAATCTGGCCGCGCGCGATCATCCGTCGAAAAACATCCGAAGCCACCGCCGCTGCGTCGTAGTTGCCTGAGAGAACACCCATGACAGATTCGTCGTGTTTGCCGGAGAAGATGATCTTGTAATCCCTGTCCGGGACCAGACCCTCTTTCGGGAAGAGGGAAAGCGGCGCGACATGGCCGGAGTTTGACGAAGGTGAGGTGTGTGCAACTTTCCTGTTCTTGAGATCGGCGAGCTTCTGGAACGGACTTTTCTTTCTGACGATCATCAGCAGGTTATAACCCTGGGCTTCCTTTTCCGTACCCTTCGCAGCAAACGGCACGGCGCCGGAAAGGTTCACGGCGAAGGCGGTTGGTCCGGTAGAAAAGCCGGCAATATGCAGTCGGCCGGAGCGCATCGCCTCGATTTCTGCGGCATTGGACTGGATTGCGTTGTACGCAACTTTCCGGCCGATGCACTGGGTCAGATATTCCGTGAAGGGCTTGAACAGCGCTTCATAAACCGTAGCGTCTTCGGTGGGGGTATAGGTGAATAACAGCGTTGCGGGGTTCTTGTGGCGCTTCGTATCGGTGGGTGTGTCGGCAACGAGGTCGTTATTTTCATCGCAGTAGGCGGGATCAAGATCACCCCGGTGGCGACAGTCGCTTTGCGCAAAAACGGGATGCGCGAGTAGGCCGGCAAGAAGCCAGGCTGCGATTTTTCCTGTTGTGCTGCCACTTGGCATCGTGCTTTTCCTCTACGGCTATCGACCGGACAGGCCCGAAAAACATGGCGATCCGACAAAATAACCACGCCATAAAACAAAAAACTACTGCCAGTGGATTTTAGCTGTGTGCGGGAAAAACTACGAGTGCGAAATGATCGAATCGTCAAATCTTTAACGATGTCATTGTTACGAGCTGCATGAGAGCATTGAACAGCCCGCCTTGTGGCGCGCCCAGTCGGGACGTATGGCGCTCAGGTGTTCGCGTCCGGCCTGCTCCTGATAGGGATTTCTCAGGGTTTCAAGCAGCTCGTCAATCATCTCCGGATTCCCCTGTTCGGCCGCATCAATTGCCTGCTGTGCAAGGTAGTTGCGCAGCACAAAACGCGGGTTGTGCTGGTTCATGCGTTCTGTTTTTTCCGGCATGGCTTCTGCATCCTGTTGCAGGCGTTTTGTATAGCGTGTCAGCCAGGCGGAAAACCCGCTGCTGAAGCTGCGGTAGAAATCCTCCCGGTAAAATGCGCCGCGCAAAACGTCTGGTTCAGGTGCGCCGATTTCGATCTGTGCGAGACTGCGGAAAAACTCGGTCATATCCACTTCGGCGCGCTGCATCAGGTCGAATGCGTCATTGACCAGATCGGCATCGTCTTCGCGCCAGGACTGGAAACCAAACTTTCCGGCAAGTGCCTGGCTGAAGCTTTTGGCATAGACGGTATCGTAGTGCAGCAGGCCGGCTTGCAGAATTTCAGGGGCGGGTAACAATATGGCCAGCGCGTCGGCCAGCCGTTCAAGGTTCCAGCGTGCAATTTCGGGTTGTCGGCCAAAGCAGTAACGGCGGCCGCTTGCGTCGGTGGTGTTCGGGGTCCAGCCCGGATCGAAATTGTCGATCCAGCCGTAAGGCCCGTAGTCGATGGTCAGGCCGAGAATCGACATATTGTCGGTGTTCATTACGCCATGCACAAAGCCGACCCGCATCCAGTGCACCAGCATGTCTGCCGTGCGCTGACAAATTTCGAGGAACCATGCCGCGATGCGCTGTTCAGGCTTTGCCGTCAGCTCGGGAAAGTCGCGGCTGATGGTGAAGTCTACGAGGCGCTGCAGCAGCGCCAGATCGCCACGTGCCGCCAGTAGCTCAAAGTGGCCGAACCGGGTGAATGAAGGGGCGACGCGGCAAACCACAGCGCCGGGTTCGTGCGCCGGGTTTCCGTCATAGAACATGTCGCGCAGTACGGTTTCGCCGGTGCTTACCAGGCTTAATGCACGCGTCGTCGGCACGCCGAGGTGATGCATGGCTTCGCTGCAGAGAAACTCACGGATTGATGAGCGCAGAACCGCGCGGCCGTCGGCGCGGCGCGAGTAGGGGGTTGGTCCCGCGCCTTTGAGCTGCAGCTCGAAACGCTGGCCGGCTTGGTTAAGCACCTCGCCGAGCATGATCGCACGACCGTCACCCAGTTGCCCGGCCCATTGCCCGAACTGGTGGCCGCCATAACACGTGGCATAGCTCATCATGCCCGGCAGCAGGCGATTGCCGGCCAGTGCTGCGAGCACTTCGGGTGCAGCCATTGCCCGGGCATCAAGACCAAGCGCGTCGGCAAGCTCGCGCGAGTAGGCGATCAAACGGGGGGCGGCAACCGGGCTGGGTGCGACCGGTGACCAGCAGGCGCCGGCAACCTGGCGCGGCTGGTTGCGCAGATCGGAATCGCCGGGCAATTCACGCAAAAAGCGGTTGTCGAAATTCAGCGATGGGGTCATGGCAGGCGGTTTCGTGTGGCGGGCGAGCTTGTGGCTTGTCCGGAGTGGGCTTCTGAACTTCCTGTTTTTTCGCCAAGTGTCAGCGTTGAGGATAAAGACATGACCGGCTGAAAAACGTTCGCCGGCGTGAACGGCTTGCCGGCTTTGTCACCGCGTTTTGCACTTCCTGAGCGGAGGCGTTGGCAGTCGCTATAATCGAACGGTTCCCATTTTCGCTATTGCTGCTCCGATGACTCACCCGATTCGTAACCGTATTGATGATTTTCGTGGGCAAAAACGGGTTCATGCCAATTCGCTGATTATTTCCCTGTTCGGCGATATCGTTGTACCGCGTGGCGGGCGCATCTGGCTGGGGAGTCTGGTTGGGCTGCTGGAACCGCTTGGGCTCAGGGCGGCGATGATTCGCACGGCGATGTTTCGTCTGGCACGGGAGGAATGGCTGCGCACGGAAGCGCTTGGCCGGCGCAGTGATTATCTGCTTACCGCTTCCGGCCAGCGCCGTTTCGACGAGGCTTCAAGGCACATCTATGCCTCCCGTGCGCCGCGCTGGGATGGTCGCTGGCGGTTGATCGTCAATCTCGGGCCCATTGTGCAGAAAGACCGCGATGCCCTGCGCCGCGCGCTCTTCTGGCGTGGTTTCGGTGCGCTCGGTCTGGATTGTTTTGTCCATCCGGGTGCCGATCTCTCCGACGTCTTTGATGCGCTGCGTGCCGAAGGGCTCGCTTATCTGCCCGCTGGCTTGATGCCGCTGCTGGCCGATGATGCGCGTTTGTCGGGTTCGGCCAGCAATGCGGATCTAATCGCCCGGGCGTGGAATCTCGGTGAGTTGTCGGCTGCCTACGGGCAATTCATTGCGACTTACCAGCCCGTGCTGGCCGAGCTGCAGCGCGACCGGAATGCGCTGCTCAAGGACGAGGATGCTTTCCTGGTGCGCCTGCTGCTGATTCACGACTATCGCCGCCTGCTGCTGCGTGACCCGGAGCTGCCCGATGTCCTCGTGCCCATCGCTTGGCCAGGCCAGACGGCGCGTGTGCTGTGTAAAGCGATTTATCGCCACTTGCGGGCGCCTTCGGAGCGTTATCTCGATCTTTATTTAAGGACTGCCGACGGCCGTTCTCCACCACTTGACCTCGCCCTGGCCGAGCGCTTTCCTGAAAACGATCCGCTGACAACAGCTGTGTCTTAGCGGCGCAACGCGGCAAAGCCGACCGGTTCCCACTCCCGCAGCGCCATCAGCAGGCCCATGCCGCGCCTTTGTGCAAGCGGCGCAGTGAGGCTCGCTTCATGCAATTCCGAGAATTTCTGGCGCAGCCGCCGCAACTCGACCTGAAACTGCGTGCTGGCGTCGGCTGTCAGCATGCCGTGCGTGAACGCATGGCTGTCAAACGCCGCAGAAAAAGTGTGGTCGAGAAAATCAGCCTCTCCCTGTGCCTTGAAGAAATGGCGGATCGGGCCACCCGGCAACCAGTCGAAATCACGGGCTACGTTGATCCGCACCCGGTCGCCCGGCAACAGGTCGATCAGGCGCAGACGATCCAGCCGCAACAAGCGCTGCAGGCATTCGGCCTGATTCAGCCGGTAGGTGCCGACGATATTGTCCAGTGTCCAGTGATTCAGTGCGCATACGGCAACCAGCAGAAGCTTTGGATCGGAGATCAATTCGTTTTCCTGCGCCGGACTTAGCGTCTTCAGGCGGGGTTCGCTGCCGGCGGCCTCCTGAACCAGTTCGGCGAGCGTCAGACCAAGCAGCTTGCTCAGTTGTGCCAAACGGTCTACGGTGAATCGACCGTTGGCAAACAGGCGCTTGACGCTTGGTTCGGAGATGTCCAGTGCGCTGGCGACATCGCGGTAGCCGAGTCTCCGGATTTTTAACTGGCGCTTGATGGTCTGGATGAGCTGTGTCGTTTCGTTCATGAGGAAAGTATCGATATATGATTCCTTTAAGGCTATATTTCAATACATAGTCTGTCAAAGTTTCATTTTATTTGACTCGCTGGCAGTGTGGAGGCACTTCATCACCGAGGAGCGCCATCATGAATCGTTTGCTTACCTGTTTGCCACTTTCTATTACCCTTCTGGCAGTACTCGCCATGCTGGTGCATGGGCCGATCCCCCAGTTGGCGCATTACCACGACTTTGCCGATCAACGCAGTGGCTTTGGTCTGCCTTGCGTCGCGGATGTGCTGTCGAATGCCGGTTTTGCATTGCTGGGGCTTGGCGGAGTCGCCAGCTTGTGGGCAAGGCGCGCTACGCCTTCGATCAAGGCCGGCTGGCCAGGCTACTGCCTGTTTCTGATCGCGTTGGTGCTGACTGCGATCGGTTCGAGCTATTACCATCTGGCACCCGATAACGCCCGTCTGGTCTGGGATCGATTGCCAATTGCACTGGCTTGTGCGGGACTGCTGGCGGGGGTTCGTGCGGAAACCCGGCCTGCGTCAAATGGTCTGCTTTTTATGCTGATCGTGGTCACCGGCGCCGTCGCCAGTGTCGCTTGGTGGCGTTTTACAGAACAACAGGGGGCGGGTGACCTGCGCCCGTATCTCCTTCTCCAGGGCTTGCCGATCGTCTTGATTCCACTGTGGCAGGCAATTTATCGGGCACCTGTGGCGGATCGCCGGTCGTTTGCCCTTGCGTTGGGTCTTTATATTGTTGCCAAGCTTGCTGAACTGCACGATTTTGAATTGCTTCAACTGTTCGGGTGGATCAGCGGCCATACGCTGAAGCACCTGCTGGCGACGGCTGCTGCTGCCGTGCTGGTTAGCCGGCTGGTGCGTCGGGTGCGGGAAGGCGAGGCGCGTGCTTACGTTGCCGGCGAAAGCGGCTCGCGTGCCGTGCCGGTTATCTGAGGGTGAGGCGGAAGCCGGCGTGCGGCTCGATCAGCTCGGCGGTGTCGTCGATGAACAGGGGGCCGAGCATGAAACGCACTTTGGCGACCATGAAGGCGGAGAGTGCCGCGCTGTTTTCCAGGATCAGCTCTTCGCCGCCTTTCATCGCCTTGGCGAGCGGTCCGTAGTGGAACAACAGGCGTGGGCCTTCCCAATATTCCTTGCCGATCAGTTCGTCGAGATCGGTTCGTTCCGTGCAGATGTGCATCATGGCTTTTCTCCGTGGAGCGGGGACGCTGTTTTCCATAACGGGGGGAAAGCTTGAAGCTTGAGGTTTTTGTGTCGGGCCTGGACTTCCGTTTGAGCTTCCAGCATCACCTTCCTCAAGGCGATTGTCGGCAGTGATGCCTGAACCTGCCAAAGCAGCCTACCTTTTTGCTTGCTTGTATTTTTTGAAGACGGTTCTCGCGTCCAGTTCGGCGCGCTCCTGTGTACAAATTGCCGGGTCGTCGTCGTGCAGGCTGAAGAAGTCGTCTGCTTGCGCACGCATGATCAGCGCAATCGCCGCTTCATCTTTCATGGTGTAGATCTCG